>CAZSMU010000062.1:4190-20435 GCA_964607915.1 uncultured Haliscomenobacter sp. | reverse complement strand
GGGCGAAAAAGGGCCTTTTTCACCCCTCGATGATCCCCCTCGCAACAAGTCTAATAGACTTGTTGCGAGCTAGGAGTACCTTACCCCAGCGACACCCACACCGTCTGTCCTGGTACCCAGTTCGGCACCGTGTTAGCTGGGATTTCCCATGCGAACTCGTCATTTCGGTGCTGAAAAATGGCCAGGGTCTGCCCCTCTCGGAGTTCTATCCGCAAGAAGCGCATAGGGGTGCGCAGGACGATGCCGGGCATTTGGCCGGGCAGGCCTTCGAAAGAAGGTTTGCCTTCATGGAGCAGCAGGACCCGGTCGGCCATCTTTGCGATTTCAGCTGCATCGTGGCTTACGAGGATAGTACGCAGGCCATAGCGGCGATGGATGTGCAGGATATGGTCTTGCAGGCGGTTGCGCAAGGCGGTATCGAGGGCGGCCATAGGCTCGTCGAGCAGCAGGAGGTCGGGTTTTCGGGCGAGGGCGCGGGCCAGGGCCACCCGCTGCTGTTGCCCGCCGGAGAGCTGTTGGGGGTAGCGGTCGAGCAAGGCCTCGAGGTCGCTCATGTGGATGAGTTCGTCCAGATCGGATTCCGGCTGTCCTTTTTGAAGGGCATATTTCAGATTCTCCCGTACGCTCATATTGGGGAACAAGGCGTAGTCCTGAAAGACAAGCCCGACGCGGCGCTCCTGGGGGCGTTTGAAGATTGCTTTTTCCGTATCGAGCCACCTTTCGCCCCCCAGTACAATGTACCCCTGTTTTGGCCGTATCAGGCCTGCGAGGATGCGCAGCAGGGTGGTCTTACCGCTGCCCGAAGGGCCCCCCAGGGCCAGTAGTTCACCTTCGCGCAAATCGAAGGCCAACTCCAGGGCACCGGGGCCGGAAGCGGTATGCATGGGCTGTTGGCATCGTATCTGCATCATATCCGCCAGTGGTTTTTATAGGATCGGTTCACGGCGTACACTAAGAGCAGGATGGAAAACGAGAAGGCAGCCAGCGCAAGGGCATAGCTATTGGCGCTGCCGTAGCGCAGAGCCTCTACCTCGTCGTAAATGGCAATAGAGGCGACCCGAGTCACCCCGGGTATGTTGCCCCCAATCATGAGCACTACCCCGAATTCCCCAACAGTATGGGCAAATGAAAGCACTACTCCGCTCAATAAAGCCGCCTTCATATTGGGGAGCAGCACCCGGAACAGGGTTTGTGCCCAGGACTTACCCAAGGTATAACTCGCTTCCGCCAAATGGGGGGGCAGGTGCTCAAACCCCGATTGTACCGGCTGTACCATGAAGGGCAGGCTGTAGAGGATCGAGCCCACCACCAAGCCCCCAAAAGTGAACACCAGGCGCAGGTTGAACTGCTCCTGCAGCCAGGACCCCAACGCGCTCTGCGGACTAAACGCCAGCAGTATGTAAAATCCTATCACCGTGGGAGGAAGTACCAGAGGCATGCTCACAAGGGTCTCAAGCAAGGGCTTGAAAGGACTTTTGGTATTAGCCAGATAATACCCCAGGGGGATACCCAGCAGTACAAGGATAGCCGTAGTCACGGCCGCCAGGCGGAACGTGAGGGCCATCGTTTCCCAAAATATTGTCTCCATGCCAGTACCGGCTTTAGGACACTAAGGTAAGCGATACCCGTAACGCATGAAAATTTGACGCGCCTCATCTGAAAAAAGATAGTCAAAAAAAAGTCGGCTCCGCTCAGGCTCTGCCTTTTGCCCAAAATTCGTGATGACGGCACCCTGGGCGATTGCCTGGTACAAACTGCTGTCGACGTCTGTCCACTGTCCTTTGCCCGCCATCTCAGGGGCCAGGACCACCGACTTGGCCGTGATGCCTATATCGCAGGCTCCCGACGAGATATACTGGCTGGTTTGCCCTATACTTTCCCCATACACCAGGCGGGGGAATACCTCTTCTGCTATATCGGTGCTCTCTATGGCGCGTATAGCCTCTGCTCCATAGGGAGCGGTTTCCGGGTTCGCAATGGCTATTTTTTTAACCGATGGGTCGGACAGCACTTCAATGCCCTTGCCTATAGGCAGGTCCGGGCGCATGCTCCAGAGGACGAGGGCCCCGTACGCGTATGGTTTCGGCGGGGCTGCGGCCGCCCCTGCCCGGTACAGGAAGTCAGGGTACTTCATGTCCGCAGAAATAAAGAGGTGGTAGGGGGCACCCTGCACGATCTGGGTACTCAACTTTCCGGATGAAGTACTGACCAACTCTATGGAGTTGCCTTCCTTTTTCTCAAAAGCAGCTTCTATCTCCTGCATGGCATACAATGCGTTCGCTGCTACCGCTATAGCCAGAGGCCTTTCCTGCTCCTGACTCGAGTAGTCCCGCCCCCGGCAATTCGTCACCAGTATTGCCGTTATGATAAACAGGGCAAGCGTAGATGTTTGGAGAGGGGGCAACCAGGAAGCCAACCGAGACTGTCTTTTGTTTGGACGAAAGCTTTCTGATGGAGTACAGCAGGCTGTAGGATCGAAGAAAGACACAGCAAAGGAAAAAAAAGGCTTTTTGACTCCCTTTTTCATTCTCCCTGCCACAAGTCTGTCACACATATATGTTGGTTTTTATTGGACGGGGTATGGGTGGACGTATAAATTCCCAAACCCTTCCTTATTTTGCATCGCGATTCAAAAATATAGAATAATGAACAGATGGTCAACTCCGTTCCTCGCTATTGGGCTCATTCTGACAATGATAAATGCCCCGGCTTTTTCCCAAACGCTGCAACTCACACCGGTCGCCACACACCACACCGGGCTGTTCGACCTGAGCGGTGCAGAATCCGTCGCCTTTGATGCGGCGTCCAAACGTTTGTTCTTTATCAACGCCCAGGCAAATCAACTATCTATTCTCGACTTAAACAAGCCCGAATCGCCGGCTTTGGTAGATTCTATTCGACTAAATACTTTTGGCGACCGACCAACGCAAGTTGTCGCTGCTAACGGGCGGGTTGCAGTGTCCATCGTGGCTTTTCCCCCCACGGATCCGGGGAAGGTAGTGCTGTTCGATGCAACGGGAAAATTGGTGGCCCAGTACCCTGTCGGTGCCGCCCCTTCCGCCCTAGCGTTCACCCCCGATGGCAAAAAACTGCTGGTGGCCAACGAAGGCGAGCCCTCCGACGACTATTCCACCGACCCGGAAGGCTCGGTGAGCATCATCACACTGGAAAGCGGGATGGTACAGACCGCGGCATTCAGTAACTTCAATGCCCAAGCCGCCGCGTTGCGCAGCCGCGGGGTGCGCTTGTTCGGTAGCAACGCCACCGTGGCCCAGGACCTGGAGCCCGAAGCCCTGAGCATCGCTCCCAATGGCAAAAAGGCATTTGTCACCCTTCAGGAAAACAATGCAGTAGCTGTGGTAGACATCGCCTCGGCCCAGATTACCGATATCCAGCCCCTCGGGTTTAAAGACTACAGACAGGGTACGCCCCGTCTTTCTGAGGCATCGCTCGAAAAGCTCGTGGCACTACCGACACTGGGTACACCGGTTTATAAAGACAGCCTGCCCCCGATTCAGTTGGGCGGCTTTTCCGGACTCTGCTTCGACCAGGCCGCCTCTAACGACTCGGTCTATGTGTTCTACACCCTCCCCGACCAGGGACCCACCGAAGCCCCCATCCCCATTTCCCGCGCCTTCGGTGCCGGCAACGAACAGGCTTTCGTCGAGCTTCGCCCCTATCTGCTGCCCGAATACCAGGCGCGCATCCAGCGCTTTAGCTATTATAAAAACACAGCGCGGATCACCCTCGACAGTCAGATCCTGCTCACCCGCAACCAAAACAACCAGCGCACCCCCATCACCGGGCGCAGCAACCTCATCGGGTTCGATGAAATCCCCGTGACCTACACCCGCCCGGGTACGCCCTACACGGTGGCTGACTGGGTAGATACGTTGACCAAAGTGGTCTATACCGAACTCCCGTTCGATCCGTATGGCGGAGATATGGAAGGTATCGTGCGCGACCGCGACGGGTTCTTCTGGCTCTGTGACGAAATCCGCCCCTCTCTCTATAAATTCCGCCCCGACGGCGTGCTGGCGGCCCGCTACGTGCCCCGGGGTACTTCCGCTCTGGGCCTGATCGATGTGGGCTCCGGTTCCTATGGGGACGAAATCCTGCCCGCAGTCTATCGCCGACGTTGGTCAGGACGCGGTTTCGAAGCCATTGCGTACGACCCGGACGAGCACATTATCTACGCTTTCCTGCAGTCGCCGCTGCTCAACCCCAATGCCAATGCGACCCGTGACAAGTCGGACATCATCCGTATCCTGGGCATAAACCCGGCCAACGGGCTTCCCGTGCGCGAATACGTCTATCTGCTGGAAAACAACAGCACCTACACCCCTGACCAAGCCCCCACCCGGGTGGACAAGATCGCAGACGCCGTCTATCGGGGAAAGGGCATCTTTCTCATCCTGGAAGCCGATTCCAGCCCCGCAGGCCAAACCGCAGGAAAAAAATCGGTCTTCGAAATCAACCTGCGCGGGGCGACCAACCTGCTGGCCGACGCTAACCTCAGCAAACTATCTGCGAAAGAAACCTCGGCCAATGCCACCGACAAAACACTGGACATGATGAACGCCCAGGATTTGATCGCCGCGGGTATCCGCCCGGTACAAAAGCGCAAACTGCTCAATTTGCCAAGTATAGGCTATGCCCATGCCAGTCCGGAAGGAATTGCATCGCTGCCCGGCGGCGCCCTCGCCGTGCTCAACGACAATGCCTACGCCGGCAATAGCACCCCCAGCGTCCTGGGAATCGTTTCCTTTGCCGACAACGGGGGGCTGGACGCCAGCGACCGCGACAACAAAATCAATATCGCCAACTGGCCCGTGCTGGGTATGTACCAACCCGATGGCATCGCCTCTTTTCAATGGGCCGGTAAAACCTATCTGCTGATGGCCAACGAAGGCGATGCGCGCAGCTATTCCGCATTCGAAGAGGAAAGCCGGGTGGGCTCCGCCTCTTACGCCCTCGACGCTACGGCCTTCCCCGATGCCAGCTCCCTGAAGCAGGAGGCCAACCTCGGCCGCCTGCGCGCCTCCAACGCGAGCGGGGATATAGACGGAGACGGCGATTTCGACTTGATCTACGCTTTCGGCGGCCGCTCCTTCTCGGTGCGCGATACCTTCGGAAACCTGATTTTCGACAGCGGAAACGCCTTTGAAGCCATCGTGCGCGACAACGCGTCCTTTTCTCCGTACTTCAACATTTCCAATACGAACAATGCCGCCAGCGAAAAGGACAGCCGCAGCGACGACAAAGGCCCGGAACCAAATGTGGTCTGCGTGGCTACCATTGGCCAAAAGCCCTACGCCCTCATCGGCCTGGAACGCATCGGGGGCATCATGGCCTTCGACCTCAGCCGACCGGAAAACCCGACCTTTGCCGGGTACTTCAACAACCGCAATTTCGCCGCCGCTGCCAACTCGCGCTTAGCCGCTGACCTGGGCATCGAGGACATACTTTTTATCCCCGAAAGCCAAAGCCCCAACGGTACCGCACTAGTGGTCACGGCCAATGCCGTGAGCGGCACCATCACCATTTTTAGTACCCGCCAGACGGCCACCCGCACCCGCGAAGTCTTACACGCCAGGCCATGGCAGGCGTATCCCAACCCGGCCAGCGACCTGCTGTGGGTGTCGCAACCCGGCGATTATCAGGTGTTCAACACCCTGGGGCAGTTGGTGCTGCAGGTGCGTCAAACCGACCGCATAGACCTGGGTCGCCTGCAGGAAGGCACCTACCTGCTGCGCGCCCTGGACGGCAGTGGTACCCAGCGCTTCGTAGTGAACCGGTAAATACAAAGGATATGACCTTGCAGGAACTCCTCCAGCGCATCGGGGAAAATCCCGTGTACGCACTTGGCTACTTTGCTGCCCTCCCCGCCATTGCCCTGCTCACCGGCTGGCTCGACGGGGAGCGCGGCCATGGCAACCCCTGGCGCTATATCTATTCAGGGATAATCTATTTGAGCGCTGTGCCGGGCCTCTTTGCGCTGACGCTCAACATCTACCTCTTTTTATTCGAAAAGCGCAGCATCCTGGATATGGACGTGCTGACCCAGCTGTTGCCCATCGCCTCGCTGGCACTTACGCTGGCCGTCGTCCGACGGAACGTGGATCTGGAATACGTGCCTGGCTTTGATAAGCTCTCCGGGCTGCTCATGCTCATCAGCGGCTTGCTGGGTCTGATGTGGTTGGCCGACCGCACCCATGTCGTAGCCTTTTTCCAGATGCGCTTCGAGGTGGTACTGCTCATCTTTGTCATCCTGCTGGTGCTGCTCCGCTTCGGGTTCCGAGAAGTATTCGGGTAACCCCGGGCCGTATCCGGAAATCTTTGCCTCGGCAGAGCATCCCGAGCACGCGCTACAGCAGGAAGTCTTCGAGGTTGTCCGGGTGGATACAGGCAAAATGGCTCCCCGGATATGCCTGTAGGAATACTTTGGGCTGCCGCACCTTTGTGTGCGGGTTCCACTTGAATTCGAAGGCAGTAATCTCGCCATTCTGTTCTTCTATATAATCCACTTCCTGTTGCTCCGTCGTCCTCCAATACCAGGAATTTGCCCACTTGCGCTTGTAGTGCAGGTACTTCATACGCTCCGAAAGGATGAAATTTTCCCAGAGCGCGCCGCTGTCTGGTCTGTTTTCGATCTGATTGAAGTTAGAAATAAGGGCGTTCCGTATGCCATTATCGAAAAAATAGATTTTCTGGCTCCGCTTTAACTCTGACCGAAGGTTTCTGCTGAAGGATCCTAGTCGGAAAATCACAAAAGCCTGTTCCAGTACGGAAATGTATTTTTCAACGGTCTTGACATCCAGCTCACATAGCCTGGATAATTCGCTCAAAGAAACCTGGGCGGAAACCTGGTACGCGAGTCCTTTGAGGAGCTTCAAGAGCCCGTCCGTTTTTTTTATTTGTTCCAAAGACAGGAGGTCTTTATACAAGTAGCTGTTCGTTAGCTGTTTGAGTACTTCGTCTTCCTCCTTGGCGCAGCTCACGACTTCCGGGTAATAGCCATACACCAGCCTGTGTGGGAGCAACCTCTTTTCCTCGAGTAACCCATGATGCTGTACCATTTCCGAGAAGGAGACCGGAAAAAGGGTGTATTCCCATTTTCGCCCGGTAAGAGGCTCGTTTATCCTACTGGCCAACTCAAAGGAAGAACTGCCGGTCAAGACCAACTGTACCTCGGGGATTTGATCCGTGACGAGTTTCATGCGCAGCCCTACGTCTTTTATCCGCTGGGCCTCATCCAGGACGATAGTTTTATGCCCGCCGAAAACTGCTTTTAGCCGGCTTGCCGATATATTGGAAAACAAGGCCTGCACATCCAGCTCGTCGCCGTTCAGCCAGAGTACATCCTGCTTGTTTTGGAATATCGTCCTCAGTAGGGTGGTTTTACCTACCTGCCGGGCTCCCATAAGTACAATGGCTTTTCCCGTATAGAGCCGCTGCTCGATAATGCTTTGTAGCTCGCGAAGGATCATTCTGATAAAAATACCGATTTTGTGGATTTGATTCCACAAAAATAGTGTTTTTTGTGGAATCAAATCCACAAAATCGGAAAAAATACGGGTAAAGGCTTCTTAATTAGCCCTATGCATACAGATACGGCTCTTCGCGGTCGGCCATGCCGCGCACATTTTCGAGTACCCGCTTCATGTAGGTTTTCCAAAAAAGATGGGTAAAAAGCCAGTTCAGGGGGTAGAGCCAGTAGTGGTCGGCGTGGAGGGTGTAGGTATAGTCCACCCGGATGGTATGGGGTGCCAGCTCTGTGGTTTTCCATTCGCCCACGAATTTTGTGAACCCCAGCATCCAGGATTTGAAATCGCTGACCTCGATTTTCCAGTACTGATTTTCGATGCGCTCCAGTACGGTATCGCTTGAGGCCTCACCCCCGGCAAAGGTCGGGGATTTAGCAGCGAAGACTCTTTTGCGGCCACCGGGCTGCCCCCAGTGTTCGTCTTCCGTACAATGGGTCACCCGGGGCATCAGTCCGTATCCGGTGTGTACCTGGGTGACGTCGCAGAGCATGGGAGTCTTGAATGCCCGCTCCAAAGAGCAATGAAAGAGGGTGCTGATACTTACACGGGTAGTCATGGCAGTAGCTTTGTTTTTGGAAAAGGGCCTTGCGATTCCCCTTGTAACAAGTATTTTATTATCCCCGTAAAAGTAGTATTTTTGAAAAAAATAAACCATGCCCAGTAAGACAAAGCCAGCAGCGATTTCTGTAGCGGAATACCACCAAATGGGGGAGGCGGGAATGTTTGCCCCTGATGTAAGCGTGGAGTTAATCTGGGGAAAGATACTGAAAATGAGCCCCATACATTCCGAACATGCCAGTGTGGTCAACGTCATCGCACGCAGGCTAATCCTCGCGCTGGAAGAAGGCGCCTACGTGAGTGTACAAAACCCCTTGTACATTGATGATTTTTCTGAGCCCCAGCCGGATATTCTGGTCGCCTGCCCGCGTCCGGATGACTATCGAAATGCCCATCCCCGACCTGATGAGGTTCTGTTGCTTATTGAAGTTGCCGACAGCAGTGTCCGGTTCGACCGAACGGTAAAGCTACCCCTCTACGCTAGAGCTGGAATACCCGAGTACTGGTTGGTCAACTTGCATGGCAAACAGGTTGAGCAGTACCTCCTCGAAGAGGGGCAACGCGCATACGCTCCGGGTATTTGCTGCCAAATCGGCGACATACTACGCGCTACCCGTCTTCCTTTCCATGTCGCAGTACGCGATATTTTCGGAAAGGGGGCTTAAACTATAACCATGTACACCAAAATAATCTGTCTATCCCTGGTACTGGCTTGTACCGCGCAGGCCCTCGCCCAGAGCCAACCGGCCCTGAGCGCCAAAGAAATCGTCCAACGGGCGGATGAAAAAGCACGTGGAAAGACCAGCTCCGGCGAAATGAAGATGACCGTCGTCCGCCCTTCTTGGTCGCGGGAAGTGACGATGAAGAGCTGGAGCAAAGGCGACGAACTGGCCCTCATCCTCATCACAGGGCCCGCCCGCGATAAGGGCAGCGCCTTCCTCAAGCGCTATAACGAAATCTGGAACTGGCAGCCCACCATAGACCGCGTGATCAAACTTCCGCCTTCGATGATGATGCAATCCTGGATGGGCTCCGACTTCACCAACGACGACCTGGTGAAGGAGTCGTCTTCCGTGGACGACTATACCCACCGCCTCATCGGCAGCCAGCAAATCGGCGACCGCGATTGCTATAAGATTGAATTGACCCCCCTGGAAAATACCGCCGTAGTATGGGGGAAAATCATGGTCTGGATTGATAAAAAGGATTTTCTTCAGCTCAAATCCGAGTTCTACGATGAAGAGAATTACCTGATCAATACCATGTACGGAAAAAATATCAAGCTGCTGGGCGGCAAGTTGTTGCCCTCCGTCCTGGAAGTGGTACCCGCCAATGAACCGGGTAAGAAAACGATTATTGAATACCTGCGCCTCGAATTCGACAAGCCTGTGGACGATTCGTTTTTTTCCATGCAGAACATGAAACGGGTCAAATGAACAGATTATGATTTTTCGGTTAGCGTGGCGGAATATCTGGCGCAATAAGCGGCGCACTTCGATTACGATTGCGTCTATCTTATTTGCCGTCTTGTTTGCCTCCCTGATGGAATCCATCCAGAAAGGGGCCTGGAACAATATGATCAACAACGTCGTCAACTTCCACACGGGCTATGTGCAGGTACACCAAAAAGGGTACTGGGCCGAACAAAATCTGGATCTCGCCTTCCCCTACGACGGCAGGCAGGTGGTCTGGAAAGGCATACGGCGTACATTGCCCCGCCTGGAATCGTTCGCCCTGGCTTCTACGGGCTCCAACACGATGGGCGTCATGGCCACCGGCATAGACCCGGAAGGGGAGAACGCTATGACGGGAGTGAAAAATCGCCTGGTCAAAGGCAGTTTCCTGAGCCCCGGCGACCGCAGCGTAGTGCTGGGCTCCGGTATTGCCGAAAACCTGAAACTGGAGGTCGGCGATACCCTGTTGCTGATTAGTCAGGGCTATCACGGCGTGAACGCGGCAGGGAAGTACCCGGTGAAGGGGATTCTGCACTATCCCTCTCCCGACCTCAACCGTCTGCTCGTGTTTTTTCCGCTTAAAGAGGCGCAATGGTTCTATGGGGCCGAGGGTAAAGTCACCTCATTGGTGTTCCACCTCGACAGCCCTAAGGCGATACCGGGGGCCTTGCAACACTTGCGGGGCGTATTTCCCGACTCCATATACGAAACCATGGACTGGCCAGCCCTCCTCCCCGACCTGCTGGAAGCTAAAAAACTGGACGGGGCAGGCAATATTATCTTGTATATCGTACTCTACCTGATTATTGCGTTCGGCCTGTTGGGCACGGTCCTGATGATGATGCGGGAACGGCAGTACGAATTCGGATTGCTGGTCGCCATCGGCATGAAGCGCTGGATGTTGGGGGTAACGGTATGGGTCGAGACCGTTTTGCTCGGGCTCATCGGGGCCTTCCTGGGCATCCTCTGCTGCATACCGGTCGTGTCGTACTTCAAAAAATACCCCCTGCGCTTCAAAGGTGATTATTCTGCGGTACTGGACAAGTGGGGCTTCGAACCGGTCTTCCCCGCCGAGGTCTCCTTCCGGATTTTCTTTGCCCAGGCTATTATCGTTTTTTTCATAACCCTGGTGCTGGCCTTGCTGCCCCTGTGGAAAGTGCGCAAGATCAAACCGGTAAAAGCCATGCACGGATAATATGGTACCTCTTCTCGCTTGGCGCAATATCTGGCGCAACCCTGTGCGCAGCCTCGTGGTCATCTTTGCCATCGCACTCGGGATTTGGGCCGACCTCTTCATGACCGCTTTCGCTACCGGTATGGTGGAGCACTACGTCGAAACGACCATCTCCCGCGTCGTCTCGCATATCCAAATCCATCGGCCGGATTACCAGAAAGACCGCGATGTGCGCTTCGTACTCGAAGACTTGCCCGCTGTCGATAAACTGCTGGGCAACGACCCTGGCGTCGTTGCTTATAGTGCCCGAACCCTGGCCAATGGCATGATCAGTTCGGCAAAAGGGTCGCGCGGGGTGCAAATCAAAGGAGTAGATCCCTCCCCTGAGGCGGCAGTCAGTAAATTGAAGGAAGAAGTAGTCGAAGGAGAGTATTTTGAAAAAAATAAAAAAAACCAAATATTATTAGGAAAAGCATTAGCGGAAAAACTCCAGGTCAAGCTGCGCTCGAAAATTGTACTGACTTTTCAGGATCTGGAGGGGAACATCACGACCGCGGCATTCCGTATCGTAGGCATCTTTGCAACCGGCAACACCCCGTATGAGGAAATGAATGTGTTCGTTCGCCAGGGCGAGTTAGGGGAATTACTGGCGGCGACATCCGGCGGCGCCCCCGTCCATGAAATTGCCGTTATCTGTCGGTCAACGGCCGATATGCCGGGGGTACAACGAAGGCTCCAGCAGGCTTTTCCCGGGCTGTTGGTGGAAAACTATCGCGAAATAGCACCTGACCTGCAACTGTACGAGTCTCAAATCGAGTATATCTCTCTGATATACCTGGTAATCATCCTCCTGGCGCTGGTGTTCGGAATCATCAATACCATGTTGATGGCCGTGCTGGAGCGCTTTCGCGAACTGGGCATGCTCATGGCAATCGGGATGAACAAAGCCCGTGTATTTGGGATGATTGTGCTGGAAACGCTGTTGCTCAGCCTCATCGGGGCCCCGCTGGGGCTATTGTTGGGCCGACTGACCATCTATTATTTTTCCATACACCCGCTGGACCTGTCGCGCTTTGCCAAAAGCCTGAACGAATACGGTATGGGCACGGAGGTGTATTTCCATACCGATACGGCTACCTACTGGCAGGCGGCGCTCTTGCTGCTGGTAACGGCCTTGCTGGCCTCGGTCTATCCGGCCCTCAAAGCAGTCCGCATGAAACCGATCGAAGCAATACGGAAAATCTGATTATCGGAACCAGCTTTTTAAAACCCATACCTATGTCCGTCATAAAACTCGAAAACGTCTATAAAATCTACGACGAGGCAAAAATCCCCGTCCCTGCCCTCAACGGAATCAGCCTGGCCATAGAAGCGGGTGAGTTCACGGCAGTCGTCGGTCCCTCCGGCTCCGGCAAGACGACCTTGCTCAATATCATCGGCGGGTTGGACCGCCCGAGCAGCGGGCATGTGGAAGTGGGCGGTATGGATATTGACCAGCTCGGCGACAACCAACTGATCGAATTCCGCAAAAACCACATCGGTTTTGTATTCCAGTCGTACAACCTGATACCGGTGCTTACGGCGCTCGAAAACGTGGAATTTGTGATGCTGCTGCAAAATACGCCCGTGGAAAAACGCAGGCAAAGGGCCGTCGAACTGCTCAAGGCAGTAGGGTTGGAGGATAAAATGGACAAGCGGCCGGGCGAGCTTTCCGGGGGGCAACAGCAGCGGGTAGCCGTGGCACGTGCCCTGGCTCCGAAGCCTGCTTTCATCCTGGCGGATGAGCCTACGGCCAATCTCGATTCCTCCTCTGCCTCCAACCTGCTCGATATCATGGCCCGACTCAATGCAGAGGAGGGGGTCACCTTCGTCTTCTCTACCCATGACCAACGGGTCATCGAGCGTGCCCGCCGGGTAGTCACCCTCGTGGACGGACGCATTTCTTCCGACGAAAAAAAGCGGGAATGAGGCGGATGAAGGGATATGGTAAGGCCGGGTGGGGCATCGCGTTGCTTTTCGGATGCCTGTCTTTTGCTCCGGTATGCGCCCAGGATGCGTCGGCAGATACCGCACTGCCCACCCCGCCCCGCTGGGAGGTGCGCGGCTACATGAAAAATCTTCAGACCTGGCTTTTTTTCAATGAGGCCAACGGGGACCGCTTTTTGCAGGACAACCTCCTGCACCAACGTACCAACTTGCGATGGGCTCCCACAGAACGCCTCTCTCTGTACGCCGATCTGCGTACCCGTGCTTTCTTCGGCGACCTCGTGCGCGCACAACCCGACTACGATCGCTTGATAGACGATGCGAATAACGACGTGTTTGATTTGTCCGCTGTCTTGTACGATGGCAATGCCTGGGTGGTACACAGTATGATAGATCGCCTTTATGTGGAGTACTCCCTCGATAAGTGGGAGTTTCGCCTGGGGCGGCAGCGCATCAACTGGGGCATCGGCACAGTGTGGAACCCCAACGATGTGTTCAATGCGTTTTCGTTCACCGATTTTGATTACGAGGAGCGCCCGGGGAGCGATGCACTGCGCGTGCGCTATTTCAGCGGGGCCGCGTCCAGCGTGGAACTGGCCGTCAAGGCATTTAAAAACCGGGAAGATGCCGTAGCTGCTCTTCTATGGAAGTTCAATGCTTTGCAGTTCGACTGGCAGCTGCTGGGTGGATATGTCCGGGAAGACCTTGTACTGGGAACGGGCTGGGCCGGAAACATAGGCAATGCAGGCCTGAAAGGGGAAGCCAGCTATTTCGCCCCGCTGCGCAAGGGGGGGCAAGAAGCGTTTGCCCTTACTGTTGCAGGCGATTATTCCTTCCGCAACAGCCTCTATGTGCAGGCGGGCTATCTGTATAACAGCCTCGGGGGAGTGCGCGGCGATATTCAAGGCCTTTTTGGCTTTCGGCTATCGGCCAAAAACCTGTACCCTTTTCGGCATGCGCTTTTTGTGCAGGCCAACAAGCCGATTACCCCTCTCCTGTATGGCGGGCTATCCCTGATTTACAGTCCGGTGGAGTCCCGCGCTTTCTTTGTTAACCCCCTGCTCACCCTTTCCATGGCCCCTAACTGGGATCTGGATCTGGTAGGTCAGGTGGTAGCGAACCGCAGTGCCGACCAACGCTTTTCCAGTCCGGTGCAGGCGGTTTTTTTGCGCACGAAGTTTAGCTTTTGATCTATCGCCAGAGCCTGATCGCGCCTTACTGATGTAAATCATCGCGATACAATGCCTTTGCTCACTGCGCGGGGGGTGAAAAGGACGTACTATGGAGGGGAATGAACTCTATATTCGAAAATCAAAACCAACCGCCATGAAAAAGATTGCATTGACGTTTTTGTTGCTCGCGGTAGCCGCACTCGTCTTGTCAGGCCAGCCTACGGCACAGGGTAACTTTTTGGCAGGTAGTCAGTTTGGCCTTACTACGGCGCGTTCTAATATCAACAGTACCACGGCAGGGGGCAATGTTTCAGAAGAAAGCCCTACTTCTACGCTTTTCGGGGTCTTTCCGGGGGTAGGGTATTTTCTCGTCCGCGATATGGCTATTGGTATCCGCATGGACTATACCTTGAACCAGGTGAAAGAACCGGGGGAGAGCCGCGTGGAAGACAGCGACCTGTTGTTTGGTCCTTTTGGCCGTTTTTACTACCCGGTTGCCCGAGATATGGCTTTTTTTGCCGAAGGGGGCTTTGGCTTTGGCAACTCCAGCGACGTACAGCATATCGGGGATGTGCAGCAGGAGATCAATACGAACATCTTTGCCGCCGGGATAGGTCCTGGATTGACAGTATTTTCGGATGCCGGCATAGGCATAGAAGCAATGGTAAAATACAAATACGCCCGAAGCGATTTTGACATCCAAATCGGGGAGGTTACGCAGAACGTCGTGACGAAAACGAACAAATTTGAAATTTCCGTAGGGATGCAGCTCTATTTTGCAGGCATCAAACCGGTGAGAAGTACGGGGTACGAACGGCCTGAAAAAAACTAGACAGGCTGCGAGAATGAGTCTTTATTACAGGGGGGCACGGCAGGAAAGTTTGTATTCTACCGATCAAGGGCGCTGTATAACGATGCGGCGGCTCAGACTTGCCAGACGGTGCTGCAGTCGCAGGACATATACCCCTTCGGGGTAGCGCGATAGATCCAGTCTCCAGGAGGTTTGGGCGGGTTGGGTTTCTATGCGCTGTAAGTGCTGGCCCGCCATGTTGTAAAGGTCCATGCGGAATTCATTGACCGGATCGGAAATCAATACCTGGAACAGTCCGTCGCCTGGGTTGGGGTCAATCGCGACCTGTAGGGTGTTCATCGTAGAAATATTGCCGGTATGTATGCTGAACATGCGGGTTTCCGACAGGTTGGTTCCGCACAGGTTGGCGGACTTGACACGCCAGAAGAATGCACCGGCTGGTAACGGCGAAAGCCGTCTCTGTAGGGCAGTACCTGTATTGTAGCTCTGTACCGTGGCTTCGAATCCGGCCGACCGACTGACTTCTACGATGTAGGCGCTGGCACCGGCGCCCGTCCCCCAGCTCAACATCGGCTGGGTGAGCAAAAATGCCGTATCGGGCAGGGGGCGCAGCAGTGCGGGGGCATCTGGCGCGGTGACGAGGGTCAGTTTTTCGATATGCTGGGCTGCTGTCTGGCCATCGCGGGCAGAGAAAATAAGGGTATTGACGCCTTTCGTAAGCAGGGAGAGATCGTCTATGCGTACCTCCGTCCAGGAACCAGGTTGGGCGGTACTTCCGGCCGGGACGGTGCGCAGGGGCAGCAGGGCTCCATTTTCGAGCTTTCCCTCCAGGGTGACAGGTGGCTGGAATCCCGCTCCTACAAACAGTCGGAAGGACAAAGCGCTGCCCTGGCAAGCTTCTGCCGGGAGAGCGCTGAGCTCCAGCCGCAAGTCGGGGGTGGTACGGAAAGAAAATATGGTTTGACTGCCTGCACCACAACCGTTGAGCCCTTCAATACGCCAATAGTAAGTAGCGCCAAAGCGCAACGTATCCAGCAAAACAGTCGTATCGCGAGCCACTCTCGAGGTTCGGTCGCTTGCGGGAAAGGAGGGATCCTGTGAAAGAGTGATGCGGAAACTATCTACGCCGGGCAGAGGTGCCCAGGTCAGCCGGGGCCGGATAGGGACGAGTTGCGCCCCATTCTCCGGAAAAGGGTTGCGCACGGCACCCGGCGCATTGCGCACGTCCACAGCCAACAGGAGCAGGATGGTGTCTTCGCCATCGGTCGCGCGGATAGTGACCGGGTAGCGGGCAGTGGGCAGCCCGGGCGAGGTATGCACGGTGAGCCGGGCATTCGTGCCTGTTTTCACGATGGGGTTATCTATGGAAAATTGAAACCCTGCGGCCCCGGAAACACTAAGGCGGGTATCTTTTAAAAACCCGCTGTTGGGCCGCAGAATAAATACCCCCGAGCTCCCTGCACACAACTGGATGGAGACGGAATCGGCGACCAGCGATTTCCGACAGCGCGACTCCCAGCGGCCGCTCATGGATTTTACACCG
>CAZSMU010000062.1:0-4090 GCA_964607915.1 uncultured Haliscomenobacter sp. | reverse complement strand
GACCAGCGATTTCCGACAGCGCGACTCCCAGCGGCCGCTCATGGATTTTACACCGCTGTTCAGTGGATCCAGCCAGGTGCGCAGTTGGGTCTTGGGGGTGCGCCCGCCTTCCCAGGAGGCAGCTACCCACCCAAAGGCATCGAAAGCTTGGTTTCCGCAGGCAGCGGCGCCGCCGTGCAGATGGCCTATGGCTTGTTGCCGGCTGTTGAACAAGGGCCCGCCGGAGGAGCCGTCCTCTGTAACGCCCATATCCCAGGACGGCACGATCAAATGGTCGCCATTGGCGACCTGCAAAGCCCCCCGACCCCAGGAACCCCGATAGACCGACTTCGTAGAAAAACTGAAGCGCTTTTCTTCCGAGGAAGGATGGTGGATGCTTGCCACCCCGCGTGGGGGCATCAGCGTGTCGGCATTCCAGCCGGCAAAAAAGGCATTGGCCTCCGGTCGTACCGGGTCGTCCAATTCGAGTAGCGTCATGTCGGCGGGTGCCCAGGCAGCACGAAAAACGGTGCCGATATTGTACAAATTGAGGCTCCCGTTCCCCGGCCTTCCATTGGCTGTACTGTTGACGGCGCGGCAGGTGCTGTTCTGGTAGTTCCAGTATACGACGACGGTGGACGCGTTCGAGCTGTCCACCTCGCAGTGCCGGGCGGTGAGGAACAAGGGACGGCAGTCGCCGGCGGTGTTGTTCACCAAAAAGCCGGTACAGTGGTATTTCCCCTCTACCGTATAATTGGCCACCGACTGGATGACGTCGCGAAAGGCATCTAGTTCCGGTACTCCGTCGGTAGCACCGCAGACGACGTCAATGTTGCAGCTTCCTGAAAAAAGGCGGGTTATCCCGGCAAAATCGTGGTTGATGTAGCGGAGCTGCAGCCCGAGCTCTTCCCGTTTGGCATGTGCGGGGAGCTGTACTTCCAGTACGAGCGCGTCGCCCTCCAGCAGGGGCGACCAGAACGTGCCGTGTGCTTCGTGGTCGGTAGGGGTGAAAGGCCCAAACACCCGCTCCCTGCCGGGGTCGTACATCAAAAATACCGCGCCTTCCGGGAGTTGGAATTTTTCAAACCCCAGATTGAGCGAATAAGCCCCTGGAGAAGCTACCCGATAACGCCAGACCGACCTGCCGTCGGGCAACTGTTCCCAGGAACCGCTTTGCCGGGGCTGTACGTCCACCTCTATCGTCCGGGCAAAGCGGGGTGCCCTGCCGGTGCGCCGTTGCGACACCTCTTCAAGGTAAAGCGCCTCGTTGTCGCTGTAGGGCAACACCCGCTGGGGGATGTCCTCTATCGCTAACGCAGTAGGGGCTAACCAGGCATGCGCAGCGTCCTGGCCGTACGCAGACGCACAGAAGACCTCGAGCACTATGAGCAGGGATAAGGGTATTCGCACGAACTTTTTTTTACAATGCCCTAAGGTACTATATTTTACGCGATTTTCAAAATAGACTTGTCAAATTAGAACCCCGCAAAGAACAATGCGTTGCTGAACAAAAATTTACCGTTCTCCCAAAAGGCGCGGAATAGAGGGTTGTCCACTAAATAAATGGCGCTGCCGCTCCCTTTGGACTCCACGGCGAAGACCGTAGTGTTCTTCTGGGCCTTCCGGGCTTCTGCCCCGGCAAAGCCGGAAACCATGAGTTGCTCACCGATAGTCCCTACGTTCCAGACGTTCTTGAGGTGCTGGTAGGCTTGTGTGCCTGTTTTGAGGGAAAAATATTCCGGGGCCATCCCGTATGCCAGCGGATGGGTGGTGTCGAGGGTCAGTTTGAAGATAGCCCCGGGTATCCCCTCGCTTACCTGTCGGCGTTCCTGTCCACCATAAGGAGCCAGGCGCTCGTCGAGCTGCTGTCGGTCATTGGCGCTTTCGGCGGCGTTGCGCGCTGCACTGCTGGGATAGGACGTCAAGGAAAAGCCCTTGCGGTCCTCGAGGGTGCCGAGGGCCTCCCCGATGGCGATGAGCCGCCCGCCCGCGGTTACCCATGCGCTGATTTTTTCCCATACCGCTTCGCTAAGGCGGTAGCGGCCTTCCGGGAGGATCAAGACGTTGTATGCGTTGAGGTCGTAGCGATCCATACGGCCGGCATCGAGTACGCTGAGGGGGTATCGGAGGTCCTGTTCGAGAAAATACCAGACCTGTCCAAATTCGTTGCCGAAGGTTTGCTCGCCGGAAAGGACGGCGATGCGCGGGGTTTGTATGAGCGAATATGAGCTGGATCCGAAGTCTTTCCCGCTGTCGGCAAATCCTGTTTGTACGGGGATGACGGCAAGGCGGTGCTTGTTGGCCAGGGCAGCCACCGTTTGATCGAAGGCCACGTCCATTTTGCGGTTGTCGCCGCGGGTCATGACCAGAGTACCCCTGCTGTACGACTGCCCCTGAAGCGTAAACGGCTCATTGGCAAACCGCACTTTCACTCCGGCTTGCAGGACTTCCGACAGGAAGCGGGCGTGGGCCAGGGCGTTCCAGGGTAGGAGATAGGCATACGGGCGATCATTGCCGACGGTTAGCGGGGTGGGCGTCGGGAATTCAAATTTCCCTGTGGGGTCTATGCGCTGGGCGGAGGCATAGGTTTCGAGGCCGTACGCATAGGGCAGGGACCAGGAGGTGATGTCGTAGGTGGCGGAGTCCACTACGAGGGCTTCGGGGTCGAGCAGCACCTGCGTCATGACGCCCCTCGGCTGGTGCGCGCTGATGATCAGGTCGCCGGGCTCTACTTTGAGGGCGATGGTTTGTCCGTTTTGGTAGTTGTAGGCTGTGAGGCCGGCGGATTTGCCTGCCCGTCCGTACAGGATGTGGTTGCGGTCCAGTAGTTCGCAGAGCGCCTGGATGCGCGCTGTGGGGTTCGTCCCTTTGACGATGTATGTTTTGTACTTACCGGGCGGGTTGCTGCGCGATTTTTGGAAAAAAGCGGCGAAATTCTGGTTGAGCTCCCGGGTGTGGAGGGAAGTGGTTTCTATGGTGGCCAGTGCGGAAGTCGCGTGGTGGGCTACGCGGTCGCGCAGGGTGAGGGTATCTCCGTTGCGCAGGAGTACGGCGCGGCCTGCCCCGATACCGCCCTGTTCGTAGGTCATGCCGATGGCGCCGTTGTAGGTAGGATAAGTATCGCCGTAGCTGGGGTAGAGCAAGTCGAAGACCTCCCGGGTGAAGTACAGCCAGCCGTTCCGGTCGAAGTATTTGGCGTTGTTGCGGCCGATCGTAAACTGGAACTCGCGCTGCCAGGCGGTGATGAACTCGTGGTAGGGCTGGGCAGCAGGGGCAAAGTAGTAGGGTGCGTTGTAGCCTTGCTCGTGCATGTCCACATGTACGTGGGGGAGCCACTCGTTGTAGCGGGGCATGCGCTGCCGGGATTCGATCTGGGTCTGCCAGGCCCAGTCGCGGTTGAGGTCGAAGTGGTAGTGGTTGGTGCGTCCGCCGGGCCAGGGTTCCTGGTGCTCCCGTGCTTCCGGGCGTGGGTCGGGGACGCGGTTGCCCGCGATGCGATACCAGTGGGTGTAGCGCGCCTGTCCATCGGGGTTGATGCAGGGGTCGAGGATGACCAGGGTGTTTTTCAGCCACTCCTGCGTGCGGGGGTTTTTGGTGTCGGCCAATGCGTGCAGGACAGCCATAGAGCTTTCCGAGCCTGCCGCTTCGTTGCCGTGGACGTTGAAGCTGATCCAGACGATTCCCGGCTCTATCCCCGGGTCGGGTTGTCCTTCCAGTATGCCGGCCCGCTTGAGGTTATTGCGGCGGATATCCTCCAGTTTTGCCAGGTTTTCCGGGGTGGAGACGAAGAGCAGCATCAGCGGCCGCTGTTCATTGGTGCGCCCGTACTCGCTAATCCGCACATTGGGGCTGTTGGCGGCTACGTGGCGTACGTATTCTACCAGCATTTCGTGCGGGGTAAACTGCTCTCCAAGCTTGTGGGGGAGGAACTCGTCCGGTGTTTTGAGTTGCGCACTTGCCGCAAAGGGCAGTATGGAAAAAGCTAAAAAAGCCAATAGGATCGAAAATTTCTGCATGGTCCTGATTTTTTGAGGGACTGGTTACGAGGATGGCGAGGAGGGAGAAAGAAGTGGCTTATACTCCCACAAAAAGCCTTCGCGTGGATAAAAAA
>CAZSMU010000061.1:0-20835 GCA_964607915.1 uncultured Haliscomenobacter sp. | reverse complement strand
GAGGTAGAAATACCCGATCAGAAGCGAATCATAGGCCACGAGCATTAGACTTGTTAACCATCTTTTCAAAAAATTGCAAATGTCATTTGAAGACTTTGAAAACCTGCCCATCGGCTGGAACGACCACGAGGATATCGCCATGAAGCTCTACGAGCGTTTCGGCGATGCTTTTGGGGAAAGCCAAATCTATCGGATTCGCTTCACCGACCTGTTGGAGTGGGTCCTGGAAATCCCCAACTTCCAGGGGAAGCGGGAGGACAGCACGGAAGGCCACCTGGAGCAGATCCAGGCCAAGTGGGTGTACGAATGGCGCGACAACCAGTAGCGCATGGCCTATCTCGAGCTATTCAGACAGGTAAGGGCTTTCGTATTTGATGTAGATGGCGTCTTCACGAACAATGAGGTCCTCGTCACAGAAGAAGGAACCCTGGTCCGAACCATGCACATCCGGGATGGATATGCCATTAAAGCCGCCGTCCGGGCAGGCTACCCCATCGCTATCATCACAGGGGGGAAATCGGAGGGCGTGAAAAAGCGCTTCGCCGACCTCGGGGTAAAGGATATCTATCTGGGGAAGACCGACAAGATGGACGCCTTCGATGAGTTTGTACATCTGTACGACCTGAACCCCAACGAAATCCTGTACATGGGGGATGATTTGCCCGACTACCCGGTGATGCGCCGCGTGGGATGCCCTGTTTGCCCCGCCGACGCAGCGCAGGAGCTATTTCCCATTGCCGTGTACATCTCGCCCTACGCCGGCGGCCATGGCTGTGTGCGCGACGTCGTTCAGCAGGTGATGGCCCTCCAGGGCGAGTGGGAGCCCTGAACCGCCGGGTGAACCTTAGCAACATCAGTGCATGTATTGGATAACTTTCTTACGCGTCCCGAATCTGGGAATCGTCGCGCTTACGCAATGGATATTCGGATATGTCCTCCTCTATCCAGCCCTGCAGGAAGTTGCGATCGCAAAGACCATGAGCCACCTCCAGTTTGCGTTGTTGGGGGCGGCCACGCTGTCTCTCACCGCCGGGGGGTACCTGATCAACGACTTGTCGAATATCGAAGGGGATCGCATCAACCGCCCCGGACGAGCCCTGCCGTCGGGCAAAGTGGAGCCGGCAACCGCCCAGTGGCTTTATGCCGTGGCCAGCCTCGGCGGTCTCCTGTGCTCGACGTTGCTTTCTTTTCAGTTGGGCAGGGAGAAATTGTTGTTCCTATATCCGCTTGCTTGGGCCTTGTTGTACTGGTATTCCCGGCAGGGGCAACGCCTGCCTTTAGTCGGAAATCTGCTTGTGGCCCTGTTCTGCGCAGGGGTATCCAGTATACTTTGGGCGGCAGAATGGCCCGCCCTGCAGCACCTGGCCGAAAAAGCCCCCGCTCTATACCGGCATATAAAAGCCATTTTCATCTGGTACGCCTTGTTCGCTTTCCTAAGCAACCTTTTCCGCGAACTCGTCAAAGATATCGAAGATCTCCCGGGCGACCAGTACATTGGCATGCGCACCTTGCCGGTCGCATTGGGCGTGCGAGGGGCCAAGGTAGTGTGTATCTTTGTGGCTCTCCTATTGCTGGGCCTCCTCACTTTTCAGGCCTTCGCGCAGGAACGCCTGCTGCCCGCCCTTCTCCTCGGCTTTGGTACGGGGCTACCCCTGGGAATCGCTGTCCTGCTCCTGTACTTTTCCACCTCCAAACGGCATACGCGTTGGTCCGGGTACCTGATTAAAACCGCTATGCTCGGCGGGCTCGCTTCTGTTTTTGCGATTTAGTTTGCCCTTAGTGCTTTTTTTGTATATTTCGCGCAATCAGGAATACCTGTTGAGAAAATGCAATTTTTACCAATGGAAAAACGGCAAAGCCATGAAGCAACCTACGCGTATTACCCTTTTAGCTCTTTTTTGTATCGGCATATCCCTGTTATCCGGTTTGCCGCTGGCAGCCCAAAAAAAGGTAGCCAAAGCTCCTGCTACACCCGTCGCGGCAGCACCCAAAACCACCTTTGATGAATCGCTCTACAACTCCATCAAGTGGCGGCACATCGGTCCGTTCCGAGGCGGCCGCTCCGCAGCGGTCACCGGCGTGCCGGGCAAACCCAACCTGTTTTACTTTGGCGCGACCGGCGGAGGCGTATGGCGCACCAAAGACGGCGGCCAGACCTGGGAGAACATCTCTGACGGGTTCTTCGGGGGTTCCATAGGTGCCATAGCCGTTGCCGAGTCCGACCATAACGTGCTGTATGTCGGCGGCGGGGAAGTGACCGTGCGCGGAAACGTATCGTATGGGTTCGGTATGTGGAAATCTACCGATGCGGGCAAAACCTGGAAACACATCGGGCTCAAAAATTCCCGCCACATCCCGCGCGTACGCATACACCCACAGAACCCGGAGCTGGTCTACGCAGCCGTATTAGGGGATTTGTTCAAATCGTCGGATGAAAGAGGGGTGTACCGCTCCAAAGACGGCGGTGCCACCTGGGAGCGCATCCTGTTCGCCAATGCCGATGCAGGCGCGGTCGATCTGGTCATGGACCCCAATAACCCCCGGATTTTATACGCCTCTACCTGGCGCATCCGCCGCACCCCCTACAGCCTCGAAAGCGGGGGCGAGGGCTCCGATATCTGGAAAAGTACCGACGGCGGCGATACCTGGACTAAACTATCCGACAAAAAAGGCCTGCCCAAAGGGCCGCGTGGCATCGTCGGCCTCGCCGTATCCCCGGTAAACTCCGAACGAGTATGGGCGCTCGTGGAAGCAAACGAGGGAGGGGTGTACCGCTCCGATGACGGAGGTGAAAATTGGAGGAAACTCAACGAAGACCGAAACCTGCGCCAGCGCGCCTGGTATTACACCCGCATCTACGCGGATACTAAAGACCAGGATATCGTCTATGTCATGAACGTGAGCTACCACAAATCTACGGATGGCGGAAAGACCTTCACGTCGGCAGATGCTCCGCACGGCGACCACCACGACTTCTGGGTCGCACCCGAAGACAACCAGCGTATGATCATCGCAGACGACGGGGGGGCCCAGGTGTCCTACGACGGCGGCGAAAACTGGACTACCTACCACAACCAGCCTACCGCCCAGTTTTACCGGGTCGTTACCGATAACTACTTCCCCTATCGCATCTATGTGGCACAACAAGACAACTCTACCCTGCGCATCCTCCACCGCACCGACGGAGGCTCCATCGGCGAACGCGACTGGGAAGAAACGGCAGGGGGCGAAAGTGCCCATATCGCCGTGGACCCCCTCAACAACGATATCGTCTACGGCGGGAGCTATGGTGGATACCTGGAGCGCCTCAACCACGCCACTAAACAAAGCCAGAACATCAACGTATGGCCCGATAACCCGATGGGATACGGAGCAGAAGGCATGAAATATCGCTTCCAGTGGAACTTCCCTATCTTCTTCTCCCCTCATAACCCCAAAAAGCTCTACGCGGCTTCCAACCACCTCCACGTCACCTATGACGGGGGCCGCTCCTGGGAGCTCATCAGCCCCGACCTGACCCGTAACGACTCCTCCAAACTGGGGCCTTCCGGCGGGGATATCACCAAAGACAATACCGGGGTGGAATACTACGGCACCATCTTCGCGACCTGCGAATCTCCCTACGAAAAAGACTTGCTCTGGACCGGCTCCGACGACGGGCTCATCTATGTAAGCCGCGATGCCGGCAAAAATTGGACAAACGCAACGCCCTCCGGAATGCCGGAATGGATGATGATCAACTCCATAGACCCCGATCCGTTTGTACCCGGAGGGGCGTATGTCGCCGCTACTCGCTATAAGTCAGGTGATTATCAGCCTTATCTGTACAAGACCAAGGACTATGGAAAAACGTGGACCCTCATCGTGAACGGTATCCCCGCCGATGAGTTCACCCGCGTAGTGCGCGCCGACCCAAAGCGGAAAGGTCTCCTCTACGCCGGTACCGAAGAGGGGATGTACCTCTCTTTCGACGACGGAGCCAACTGGCAACCCTTCCAGCTCAACCTGCCTCTGGTGCCGATCACTGACCTCACTATCAAAAACGACAACCTGATCGCCGCTACCCAGGGCCGCAGCATCTGGATGATAGACGACCTCACCCCCCTGCACCAACTCAATGAGCAGGTGGCCGCATCCAGCGTGAACCTCTACAAACCGCTGCCCAGCTATCGGATGGGCCCGGCATTCAGCTGGGGAAGACCCTCCAAAACCGAAGGCAGCAATCATCCCGGGGGCGTAATGGTCCACTTCTTCCTGAAAGAGAAACCCGCAGATTCCGTAGAGGTAAAACTCGAGTTCTTTGAATCCGACGGCGATCTCATCCGCGCATACTCCAGCAAGGCGAAAGAAAACAGCGCCCGCATGCCCGAACTGAAAGCAGGTGGCAACCTGTTCGTCTGGAATATGCGTTACCCGGACGCAAAAGGCTTCGACGGCCTCATTATGTGGGCAGCCAGCCTCAGCGGTCCGCGCGCCGTCCCGGGCACCTATAAGGTCAAGCTAAGCATCGGCAAACAAAGCCAGGAGCAGAATTTCGAAATCCTCAAGGACCCCCGCGCCGATGTCACCGACCAGGAACTGGCCGCACAGTTCAACTTCGTGCGCGAGGTACAGGAAAAAATCAACGAGACGCACCAGACCATCCTCGATATCCGGAGCATGCGCCAGCAAATGAACCACTTCCGCTCCCTCTGGAAAGAAGACCCGGCCATGAAACCGCTGTTGGATAAAGCAGATGAAATCGAAAAGAAAATTTCCATCATCGAAAACGAGCTCTATCAAACGAAGAACCGCAGCGGCCAGGACCCGCTCAACTTCCCGATAAAACTCAATAACAAACTGGCTTCCGTCGGCGGTGCCGTTAACCAGGGCAACTACGGCCCCACTCGGCAGGCTCAGCAGGTCAAAGAGGAATTGTCCGGCAAAATCGATCAACAACTCCAAAAGTACCAGCAAGTCATCAGTACGGACCTGCCTGCCCTAAACCGCATGGTCAAGGAAAAAGGCGTAGAAGCCATACAACTGAAACAGGAAAAGAAATCTTCCTGATTAGCGTTTAGATGATTGTGACTCGCGGCGAGAGGCCAGCCAGGGAAAAATCCTTTGCAGCCCCTCGCCGCAGGTCCCATAGATAACCAACGTCTTAATACTATGAGCCTTGCAGACGCCCTGTCAAAATCTTTTCCCCTACGCCCCGACCAGCGAACGCGTTTTACCCCTGACAAACGCCTTCGGCCTCAGTTGTATTTTTTTGTAAAAAATTATAGGAATATAATTTTTTCAAAAAAACATTTTTCAAAATATTATTTTGTATTTATTTTCATATCGCTTCTCCCCAGTCTGTCGAGCGGGCAGGACAAGCTCGTCGTTTCCCGCGCCCGGGCCGTGGATATCAGCAGCCGGATATATCATGTGGCCGTAGATGAGGAAAACAACAAATGGGTAAGCACCGAAAAAGGCCTGTTCAAGGTAAAAAACCCGGAGGCAGGGGAACCCATGGCGCTCGCGGCCGGCACGGCTGCCCTGTATCAGTTTCCCGCCGGAAACGCCCGCCTGGAGTGGAACTCAAATGAACTGGACCAGGTACTCGGAAATATCCTCAGCGAAGACAATACCATCTCTGCAGCTGCTTACGATCCCCGAAAAGACATTCTCTGGATCGGCACCAGCGCCTCTGGAGCGTACGAACTCCGCACCAAACCCAAACTCACCCTGCTCAGCAAAATAAACAATTCGTCGAAAAGCGGTGCCGCCAAGGTCAATACCCTGCTCATCGAACCCAGCGGAAAAACCTGGATCGGTACCGATGCCGGAGTCTTTTACGGCACCCCCGGCAAGTGGAAACAGGAACAGAAGTATTTTACCATCCAGTCCATACAACGCAGCGGCTCTGATATCTGGGTGCTGGGCGATGCCCTTCTCTGGAAAGTGAGCGCAACTGAAGTCTGGGACCCCGTAGAAATACCCCTGAACCTGACCGAAGGCAGCGCAAATGCGATGGCGGTTGACCCGGAAGGCAGAGTCTGGATCGCCTCCGAGCGCATGGCCCGCTTCGACCCCGCAAGCGGCGAAGCCCTGCTCTTTGGCCCCGCCGAATACTATACGACCCAATTCCCGACTTGTATCGCCATAGACCTCGACGGGGTCGTTTGGGTGGGCAGCGAAGATAAAGGACTCTACTTTATAGATAAAGCCACCGCCTGGCGCACAGAACTCGTCGTCCAGAAACCGCTGGACTGCAACTCCTCCAAAGACGAAGCCGTGCTGAACGTCCTGATCAATGGCGGGAAACCTCCATTCTCCTACGCCTGGAATCATGGCGCTACCGGACAAACTGCAACCAATCTGGGTCCCGGGAAATACTCCGTTACCGTAAGCGATGCCGATGGAGCCCAAAAGGTGCTGGAAGCTGCTATACTGGATACCCGGGTAAAAGCCGGCGCCGAAGCCAAAAAAGAAGAATCGGCCCCTGACAAAAAGGACGGGCGCGCCGCAGTGCGCGTGGAAGGAGGTAATCCGCCCTACACCTTTACCTGGGATAACGGAGAAAAAAGCCAGGAGGCCACTGCCCTTCCGGCGGGAAACCACTCGGTAACGGTCAGCGATGCAAAAGGCTGCAAAACGGTAGCTCAGGTGCAGGTTGCCCGCCAGGCACCTCCCATCACTTTTTCCGTCGTTTCCTCGAAGCCGGTCTCCTGCTTCGGTCTGCAGGATGGGGCGATTGAAATCGCCCCCGAAGGCGGGGTCAAACCCTATCAAATTGCCTGGAAAAACCCCAACCTAAAGGGAACTGCCCTCCAAAACCTCCCGGCGGGAAGGCTCGCGTTCAGCATCACCGATAGCAAAGGGCTGACGCTGGACAGCGCCATCACCATCGCCTCCCCTGCCCCACTCCAGGCCAATATCTCGCTCGACAAACCCGCCGGCATCGGCCAGGCCGACGGCTTCGCCAGCGCGACCCCACAGGGTGGTACAGAGCCCTTCCAGTTCAAATGGTCCAGTGGCGAAACGACCCTCCAGGCCAAAAAACTCCCCGCCGGAAAAGCCACCGTAGATGTCGTGGACGCAAAAGGCTGCAAAACCTCGGCTTCCATAGAGATGACCGAAAATATCCTGCCCATGAGCGCTGCCATCCGATTACTCGAAGGCATCAAATGCAAAGGCGGCAATACGGCAGTACTCGCCGCCGAAGTAAACGGTGGAAAGCCTCCTTATCGCTACACCTGGAGCAATCCGGCCTTCAGCGGAGCCAAAATTGGCAACCTCTCCGCCGGGAAATACAACGTCACGGTACAGGATGCAAGCGGAAAACAGGTGTCCGGAGAGTTTACGCTCTCCGAACCGGATGCGCTCCAGGTTCAAGCCGAACTCCTATCCCCTGCTTCTACAAACAACAAAGACGGCAGGGCAAAAGCACAGGCCTCCGGTGGTACGCCCCCCTATCGCTACAAGTGGGACAACGCAGAGGAAGGGGAAAACGCCTTCCTGCTCGGCCCCGGAAAGCGAGTGGTTCAGGCAACCGATGCCAATGGCTGTAAGGCCGAAGGCAGTATCGCCGTCAGCGAAAACATCCTTCCGCTCAGCATTCAAATCTCTACCTCCAAGCCCGTCACCTGCGCAGGAAAAAATGACGGCGTGCTCGTGGTCTCCGTCAGCGGCGGCAAACCGCCCTACGCCAACTCCTGGGACAAAATCGGGGCAAAAGGGGGTATACTCAGCGGGATGCGCGCCGGCAACTATACGTTTACCGTAAAAGATGCCGTCGGTACCGAAGTGTCTAAGGAATATTCCCTGCCCGAGCCTAAGGAACTGAAGGTAGCGATAACGGCGGAATCTCCGGCTACGCTCAACCAAAAAGACGGGAAGGCAATCCTCAACTTTTCGGGGGGCACCCCTGAATATTCTTTCGCCTGGGACAACGGGGAAACGGGACTTCGCGCTACCCAACTCAGCAGCGGGACACACCGCGCGACGGTCACCGATGCCAATGGCTGCCAAACGAATGCCGCCATAGAAATCCAGGAGCTCATCCCCACTATCTCTGTCGAAATAGAGCTGGCCACCCCCTTAAAGTGCTTCGGAAGCCCCGACGCAGCCCTGGCGCTGAAGATACAGGGCGGAAAAGCTCCTTTTCAATACCGCTGGAACGATACTAATCTCAAAGGCGACAAGCCTGGAGGACTAAAAGCAGGTATCTACGCGGTCACGGTCAGCGATGTAGCCGGAAATACCGCCTCCGCTGAACTGGAAATCAAAAGCCCCCCTGCCTTGAAAGCCAATGTGGCCCTGCTCGCCCTGGCCAATACCGAAAAAGCCGACGGCAAAGCCCGGGTGCAGGCTTCGGGGGGTACCACACCCTACACATACGCCTGGGACAACGGGGAAAGCGCAGCGGATGCCGCTCGACTGGCAGCAGGCAAAAGGCAGGTTACGGTTCGCGACGCCAACGGCTGCTCGACCCTCGCCAACATCGAAATCCCGGAGAATATCCTGCCCCTGACGGCTGAACTGACGCTTAAAAGCGGCATTTCCTGCCACGGACAAAAAAGCGCGGCCCTCACGGCCACCGTCAAAGGAGGTAAACTGCCTTACCAACTCTCCTGGAGCAACGGAAAAACCGGTGCGGAGGTAGATAATCTAGGTCCCGGCGACTATACCCTCAAAGTGAATGACGCGTTGGGCAACGAGACCAGCGCCACATTCAATATCCCGGAGCCCCCGGCCATCGCGGTCGAGGTGGGCAGTGTGTTCGGCGCAGGCCCTGAGGCAGACGGGCAGGCGACCCTGCGCGCCAGCGGCGGTAGCGAAGGTTTCACCTACGCCTGGTCCAACGGCGAAAAGACACCCGATGCCAGGCAACTTCCCAAAGGGTTGGCCCGCTTCACGGTGACCGATGCAAAGGGTTGCGCGCTGAGTGACAGCGTACTCATCCCGCAGCGGCTCATCCAGAATTTGATACCCGGAAAATTGACTCAGGGCCAGATTATTCAGTTGGAACAAATCCGCTTCGGGGTGGATAGCGTAGTGTTCACCAACGCAAGCTTACCGATGGTGCAGGAACTGTTCGCGTTCATGAAGGCCGTCCCGGGGCTAAGCATTGAAATCGGTGGCCATACCAGCAACCTCTGCTCCGATGAGTTCTGTATCAAACTCTCCGAATCCCGAGCCAAAACGGTGGCCGATTACCTCATCCGCCTGGGGATAGATGCGTCCAGAGTCTCTTTCAAAGGCTATGGAAAACAAAATCCCATCGCGCCCAATACGACTCCGGAAGGGAGGCAGAAAAACCAAAGGGTAGAATTAAAAATCCTGCAAACCGGTAATCCATAGGCTGAAAATGGTATTTCGTCGCTTCCTGCCCCACCGCGACAAATGGATTACTACCTTTGAGGGTTACATTTAGAATGTTCACAAAAGCCTTTTATACGATGAAAAACACCTCCGCGTTGTTAATTGCTCTTTTTGCGCTTGTGCTTTCCGCAAACGCTCAACCGGGCGGCAGACCCCCCGGTATGCCCCCCGCCCCTGCCGCCGCCGGGGATACCACGGCAAAAAAACCTGCCCCTCCAAAGACGTTCAAAGACATCATCACCGACAAGGCCGTCTCTATGGTGGGTATGCTGACGACCCACCAGGTCGGCGACAAATACTACTTCGAAATACCCAATGACTTGTTGGGAAGGGAAATCATGGCCATCACTCGCATCTCCAAAGCGCCCACCGGTGCCGGCTACGGGGGCGAACAGGCTAATCGCCAAGTCATCCGCTTTGAAAAAGGACCCTCCAACAACGTATTCATCCGGGTCGTGTCCTACATAAACGTAGCCGCCAGCGAAGACCAGCCCATCGCCCAGGCCGTGCGGAACTCCAACGTCGAGCCCATCGCAGCCGCTTTCGATATCAAGTTTACCAAAAAGGACACCTCCGTACTAATCGAGGTCGGCGACTTCTTCAACGGCGACAACCAGATTTTCTCCCTTCCTCCTTCTACTAAACAGCAGTATCGCCTCAACGCCCAACAGAAAGACCGCTCCTACATGGTCTCCCTAAAGGCATTCCCCATCAACGTAGAGGTGCGCTCAGTTAAAACCTTCGGCGTCAACCCACCCTCCCCGGCGGGTGTACCGGGCGGCAACAGGACCGTGGACCTGCCAGCCGGTACCGCCTCGGGCGTTGTGACCCTGGAAATGAATACCTCCATGGTGCTCCTCCCCAAAGAACCTATGCGCAAACGCTACTTCGACCCGCGGGTAGGTATCTTCGCCACCCGCTCCACCGTCTATGAAGACAACTCCCAGCGCACCGAACAGGAAATCATAGCCGTCCGCTGGCGCCTGGAAGCCAAAAATGCCGAGGATGCCGCCCGCCAACAGCGCGGTGAACTCATCGAACCCGCCAAACCTATCGTTTTCTACATAGACCCGGCCACTCCCCTGAAATGGCGCCCCTACCTGAAAAAAGGAGTCGAAGACTGGCAGACTGCCTTTGAACAGGCAGGCTGGAAAAATGCTATCCTCGCTAAAGACTGGCCCGAGAACGACCCGAACATGAGCTTGGAAGACGCCCGCTACTCCGTCATCCGCTACTTCGCATCGGATATCGAAAATGCGTACGGCCCCAACGTCAACGACCCGCGCTCCGGGGAAATCATCGAAAGCCATATCGGCTGGTACCACAACGTCATGAAACTGCTCAAGCGCTGGTACACCACGCAAACTGCCGCCTCCGACCCGCGGGCCCGCGCTACGGAACTCAGCGATGACCTCATGGGCGAGCTGGTCCGCTTCGTGTCTTCCCATGAGGTAGGGCATACCATCGGCCTGCGCCATAACTTCGGCGCCAGCAACGCTACCCCGGTAGAAAAACTGCGCGATAAAGCGTTTATCAAAGAAAATGGCCATACGTCTTCCATCATGGATTACGCGCGCTTCAACTACGTCGCCCAACCTGAAGACGGCCTGACAGACTTCTTCCCCCGCATCGGCGATTACGACAAGTGGGCCATCGAGTGGGCCTACAAGCCTATCTACAACACCCAAAGTGCCGAGGAAGACAAGAAAATCCTCAATAAGTGGTACCTGGATAAGGCAGCCGGCAACAAGCGCCTGCACTTCCTGACCGAGTCCAGCGCCATTGACCCGCGTGCACAAAGCGAAGACCTGGGCGATAATTCCATGCTGGCCTCCGAATATGGCATCAAGAACCTGCAGCGCCTCATGCCCAACCTCGTTACCTGGAGCAAAGCGGAAGCAGAAGACTACGATATGGTCCAGGAAATGTACGGCGATATTGTCGCCCAGTACCGCCGCTATATCGGCCATGTCACTAAATGGGTGGGCGGCATCTATGAAAACCCAAAAACACACGACCAACAGGGCGTAGTGTACGAACCCGCCCCCAAAGCTATGCAGCAGTCGGCCATGGCTTTCCTCAATAAGCAACTGTTCCAGACGCCCGCCTGGCTCTACGACCAGAAAGTCCTCAGCCTGATCGCATCGGACATGGGCGTCGCCTCCCTGGCGCAAATCCAGGAATCGGCCCTCAACAGCCTCCACAGCTCCAGCCGCTTACAGCGCCTGATCGAGTCGAAATCGGCCTACCCGAACGCCTACGGCCTGGATGAGATGTACGCCGAGCTCAAAGCGGGGATATGGTCCGAGTTGCGCAGCAACCTCCCCGTATCGGTCCACCGCCGCAACTTGCAGCGCATGTACATAGACAAGCTCATCGGCATCCTCAACCCGGATGATTCCGGTCCGGCAGCTGCTCCGGCGTTCTCTTTCGGCGGCCCGGCCACGCCTTCGATGGATATCTTGAAAACGGATGTCGCGTCCATCACCCGGGCTACTCTCAAGGAGCTCCACACCGAACTGAAAGCGAAAGCAGGGGCCACTACCTACAAAATGACCAAAATACACTACGAAGACTGTATCCGCCGCATCGAAGAAGGATTGGATAAGGATTAAGCCTCCTTCTGTGCGTCTTTTGTTAAACTCAGAAAGGGCAGGGATGATTTATCCCTGCCCTTTCTGAGTTTAACAAAAGACACGCAATACCCCCGGAAGCACGGATATCTCCAGCTCGCGGACGCTCCGGAACGGGATTTCTCCATCCATTTCCACAATGAGCGCATCGGGGGATACCACGTGTACGTTCTGAGCCTGATACCAGTCGAGCAGTGGGTCCCTCAGGTGCGCCGCCTTGAGTATAAGGGGTAATTTTTGCAGTATTTTCAGCCGCCCCACTTTTTTTACCACCATGATTTCCAGGCGGCCGTCCTGTGCGTCGGCATGGGGGCAAACCCAAAAGGCCCTGCCAAAACAGCGGCCGTTCATGAATGCGGCCATACTGGTAAGCGTCGAAAACGGGGGCTGCCCATCGAGCGATACCGAAAGGTGCAACAGCGGGTATTTCCATAGCGTTTTCAGCACGGCCGCCAGATAGCCCCCCAGTCCCGTGAAGTAGGACGGCAGGGTCGAGAAGTTGTAGCCTGCATGGGCGCTAAACCCCAGGTTCAGCCCATTGATGAAATAGCGCGACTGACCGCTGGCCACATCCGTGGCCCGGCAAGCGTCAAAGTACTGAGCGTTTCCGGCGGCAATATGGGCCACCGCCTGCCGCCAGTCGAAGGGCTGGCTTCCAACCGGCGTCACCGGAGGCAGCATTTTCACAAAATCATCGCCGTTGCCCAGGGGGATAATCCCCATGGGTACGCCGGGCTTTCCCTGAGAGGCGCGCAGAATCCCGTTCGCCACTTCGTGTGCCGTGCCGTCGCCTCCTACCGATACCAGCGCCTTCCCCTCCAGGGCCGCTTGAAAGGCCGCCTCTTCTGCATGGCCACGGCCTTTTGTACTCACTACCTCGAGGTCGGGCACAACAGCCTGTAAAGCCTTTTCTACTTCGGGCCACATCTGCCTCGCCCGGCCTCGCCCGGCCACCGGGTTGTATACGACCACCAGTCTTTCCATCTTCGCTTATAGGTTTTCGACTTCTCTCCTGTAGTATTCCGCCTGGTCTAAGATGCGCTGCTTCTCGGTCGCATCCATCCCCGACCAGAGGCGGTACGCCATCCCGATCCTGGGGTTTTTCGCAAGCAGCGCCTCATGGCGATGGTAAAAAGACCAATACATGCTGTTGAAAGGGCAGGCATTGGCTCCGTATCTCTTTTTGGGGTCATAGCGGCATCCCTGGCAATAATCGCTCATCGAATGGATGTAATTCGCCGAAGACACATAGGGCTTCGTACCTACGATCCCGCCGTCGGCAAACTGGCTCATGCCCCGGGTGTTGGGCATCTCCACCCATTCCAGGGCATCTATGTATATGCCGAGGTACCAGGCATCTACTTCCGAGGGGTGGGCTCCGTAGAGGAGCGCAAAATTCCCCGTCAGCATCAGCCGCTGGATGTGGTGCGCATACGCATGCTCCAACGACTGCCCGATGGCGAAGCGCAGGCAGCGCATATCCGTCTTGCCCGTCCAGTACCACGACGGCAGCGGCAGTTGGTGCCCGAAGAAATTCAGTTGTCCATATTCAGGCATTTGCGCCCAGTAGATGCCCCGCACATACTCGCGCCAGCCGATGATCTGGCGCACAAAGCCCTCCACCTGGGCCAGGCTCACTTCGCTCTCATGGGAGCGCCAGTAGCGGATGGCCGCCTCTACCACCTCCAGCGGATGGATGAGCTTGACATTCAGCGCAAAAGACAGACGGGAATGGTACAAAAAAGGATGCCGCTCCGTCATGGCATCCTGATATGTACCAAAAAAACGCAGTCCGTGGCGCAGGAAGTACTCCAGGACCTGCAGCGCCTCCGCTTTGCTGAGCGGCCAGGTAAAACGCAGGGGGTCTATTTGACCGATGTACGATATCCCCGCACTATGGACCAGATCCACCAGCCCCCGCACGTCGTGCTGCTGCAGGCAGGCAGGCGGAGGCACAGCCTGTGCGGGCAGTTTTTTTCGGTTTTCCGCATCGAAATTCCAACGGCCCCCGAGTGGCGTCGTGCCGTCTTCCTCCATCAGCAAGCGGTATTTCACCCTCATTTTCCGGTAAAAAGACTCCATCAGATAGGTCTTTTTTCCCTTGAATAACTCCCCGAAGGCTTGCGGCGACGAAAGGAAGTGCCCGGTATCATACCCCTGTACCGGAATGCCCAACACACCGGCTAGTGCCTTGAGTTCTGAAGAGAGCCGGTACTCATCCGGTTCCTGGTACTCGAAGCGCTGCACCCCCAGCGATGCTACGAGGTATCGGATATTCTCAGCCACAGACTGCCGGTTCCGGGGGTCGTCCAGCGGAAGGTAATCCACTGCGTGCCCCTTTTCCCTCAGCAGTGCCGCGAAGCGGCGCATCGCCGCGAAAAACCCCACTATTTTCTGGATGTGGTGCCGCACGTAATCCGTTTCCGAACGACACTCCATGAGGACGTACAATACGCCTTCGTCTTTTTCGGCCAACCAGCAGTGCTGCTCGTTCAGTTGATCTCCCAGGATGAGCCGCAGGGTATGGTACATATCCTTTCCTTTTCGTATATACGTCTGAATGACCGGATAAAAATAGGTTTTTTTGGGGAATGGCAGGGGGTCAAAGAGATGACAGCGATTTGGGCGCTTGAAGCGAAGCGGTCAGCCGGGAGACCACAATGATCGTCAGCAGTCCGCTCAGCATGGCGAGCGTCCGGAACGGGAAAAGCACGACGCCGTCTTCAATCATGGGATAGGGCAACCAAACCGGCAGACCGAGGGTGGGGTCCCCTCCGCCAAAGCGAAGGATAAAAGCCACGGCAAACCCACTGGCAGCGCCGATACCGTTGGCCTTTGGGTCAAACAATGCACACACCAGGGCCGGGAATAAAAGGCAATAGACGAAATCACTGCACAGGAACCAGAGTTCATATACACTACCGATATTTAGGGCCAGCAGGGTAGCTGCCACGCCAATAATCCAGATCATTCTTCGAATCAATCGGTTCAACTCTGCCGTGGTGATGCCCGGTTTCCAGATGGGCCGATATACGTTCCAGCTCGCCATGGAGGAAGCGGAGAGTATCGAGGAATCTACGGACGACATGACTGCGGCAGCTACTGCGCCTAAGCCTATCGTCGCAATGAGCGGCGTGCTGAGGTAGCGGATGACCCAGGGCAGGGTCGCAGCAGGTACCGGTGGTGCACCGACGCCCATTGACTGCCAGTCGGCTACGCTACCGGCGATGCCGATGAGTACTGCCGGCGTGGCCGCAAGGATACAGATACCGGCTGCTAGAAACGACAGCCAGACGGCGGTCCGTTCGTTTTTGGCCGCCAGGACGCGCTGAAAGTAAACCTGCCAGGGTATCCCCCCCAACATGAGCAGCAAGGCACCATCCCACCAACGCCACCATTGATTGCCCAAGTAGTCTTTATCGGGTAAAAAGGACGCTGCAGGCCCCATTTTTTCCACATACAGATTCCAGGTTTCCTGTAGTCCGCCGGTGTAGTTCAAGGCGGTAGGGGCTACGAGGTACAGGCCCAGCAACAGTAGGCCGAGTTGTACCACATCTGTCATAGCGACGGCCCAAAGTCCCCCGAGTGCGGTATAGGCCAGCGTAATCGCGGCAGAAAGCACGATGGCCGACCGGGTATCCAGTCCAATCACCGTGGCGAAGGTCGTTCCCAGGGCGGTGAGAATGGCTGCCGTCCAGAACACCTCTCCCGACAGCGCTGGCAAAAAGAGCAGGGCGGTCAGGCGCTTTCCAAAGCGTTGTTCCAAAGGGTCCAGCATCGTGAAAAACTTGCGCCTCCGCATGGGGCGCGCAAAGAACAGCCCTCCCAGGATGAGGCTGACCGCATAGCCCCAGGGTGCCTGTACCCACATCAGTCCTGCCGTAGCCGAATATTCTGCCGTACCATTGAGGTAGCCACCGTCCACCCAGGTGGCCCCCATGGTGCCCGCTGCCACCCACAGCGGCAAGGCCCTGCCGGCCACCATTACGCCGTCCGTGTCATCCGCAGAACCCAGCGTAGCCGCATACGCGCCAGTCCAGAACACGAAGCCGTAAAAGACGATCATCAGGCCATACGCCGACCAGTTGACCGGGGCATCTGTCCAGCCGTACAATACAATACCTGCCAGCGCCATGAACAGCATCAGGAAGGCGGTGGGGCGCCAAATTTTCTTTGTGTTTTCTGTAATCATGCGGTAAACCTAAAAAACTTTGTGGAATAGACCTTATCTTGGGCGCAGATAATAACTCCTATGCGTTCAACCTTTTCTTTCCAGCGCACTGCTGCATGGGGGGTGCACTTGTTCACTTCCACCGGGATTCTGGCCGGGTTCATGGCACTTTTGGCCATCAGTGCACACCAATGGCGGGCAGCCGCTTTCTGGCTCATCATCTGCCAAATTATAGACGGCGTGGATGGCACGTTTGCCCGCTTATTCCGGGTCAAAGAAGTCCTGCCGGTTATGGATGGCAAAAACATTGACCAGGTCATTGATTTCGCCACCTATGCCATCCTGCCTGCCTACTTTTTTTACGAAGCCGGCATGGCACCCGATTCCTGGCGTCTGGCCTGTGTGTTCGCCATGTTGTTGGCGGCGGCCATGTATTACGGGAAGGAAGGCATGATTTCCGAAGACATGCACTTTATCGGGTTTCCGGTGATGTGGAACGTCGTCGTGTATTTTCTCTTTTTCGTCTATAGTTTTCCTTTGGAAATCAATGGCCTGATAATATTTCTATTTGCATTTCTCCACTTTGTGCCCCTGCGGTACCCCTATCCGAGCCGCATGTTGGAGTATCAGAAGTTCACGTTGTTCCTTTCGTCGGCAGCGCTATTTTCGGCGGTGGGCAGCGTATGGATCTTCCCTGAAAAAAGCCCCTGGCTGGCAGGAGTCGTCACGGCAGCTATCCTTTGGTATGCCTTTTTGACCTATCGCTCCAGCTTCAATGCGCGAAATCCAGTGAATAATCCCCTTTGATGCGTTCTTTTGGAGGATTGTAGTATCCAAATTTGAGGTCGGGGAACTCTTCGCGAATCAAAGCCATCAGGTTTTTGATTCCGATGGGATCGCCTGGCTCCCCGGCGACGACGCGTCCCAGATACCAGTCGGGATCTATGTTGAAGTTCCGCCACTGAATCATTTTCAGGCCAGTCGTGCGGATGAGGTGGCGCAGGGCCTCGTACTCTTCCGGGCTATCGGTCATCCCGGGAAACACGAAGTAATTGATGCTCGTCCAGCCTCCGTAGCGGTTCACGACGCGCAAACTCTCGACTATATCCTCGAATGTGTAGTTGTTCGGCCTGTAATAGGCTGTATAGATTGCTTCCCGGGCGGAGTTCGTGCTTACCCGTATGCTGTTCAGGCCTGCTTTGCAGAGGGCCTCTACGGCTTCTGGTTTTCCTCCGTTGGTATTGATGTTGATACTGCCTTTATCTGTAAACTTTCTGATTTCCAGGATAGCGTCCCGGATGGTTTCCCACATGAGGAGTGGTTCGCCCTCGCAGCCCTGGCCGAAGCTTATGATGGGGAAGGGTGCCGTCTCCAGGTGGGGCACGGTGTATTCCACAATTTCATGGACGCCTGGTTTGAAGGCGATGCGCTCATGGTTGGCTGTGATGGGTTCATCTTCCGGAAGGAGGGAAATACATCCCACGCAGTTGGCATTGCAGGCCGGGGAAACCGGCACCGGGCACTCCCAGCGCCCCATAAAATAGTTCCGGGCGGCAGGGCAATGGTAGCTCAGCGCACAATTGTCGGCCAGATGGGCTACCAATCGGTTTTGTGGATAGGCGGCGCGGAAGCCCTCAATCCCGTTTTTCACTGCGTTATCGTCGAAGCCGCTGCATTCCTGGCGGATATCGGCTTCGACGCGCACGGCGGGGACATAGAATTTATCTTTGTGCCATCCGACTGCCGTATAGCAAAACAGGGGCAGCACTTCTGCTCCCTGGGTTTGTTCATAAGCCGCCAAATACAGGCCGGTATGGGCGGGCGGCACGAAGGCGGCCACGGCAAACCCCTTTTGGGAAGGCCGGATTTCCCCAGTCTGCACGTCTATCCCCAGCGGGATACGGCCGGGTAGGTTGTACAGCGAGCCCCCGTCGGGCAACTCGATCCAGTCTTCGATCGGCACGGGGTCCACATACCACCCGCTGCGCCCGGCAGCGTACAAGCTCTTGTCCTCAAATACCTGGCCCTGTGCATCCGCATAAAGTACGAACGGCGAACTTTTGAGCACGCTCATAATTTTTTTTAAGTCGCAAAAATAGGCTTAATTCGATAGATGCACGGGGTTTGTCAAAAAATAAACCCTTCCTGTCAACTTTTAGGTATTTTTGTTTTTGAAAGGTATAAAAACACATATTTTAACTATGGGCAACTTCCTGAAAATGCTCCTTGCATCCTGCCTGGGCGTCGTGCTCGGCCTCGGATTGCTTTTTTTGATTGCGATAGGTATCGTCGGCGCCATTGCGAGCAGCGCCGAACAACCGGATTCCTTGAACCCGAACTCCGTGCTGAGGCTCAAATTTGACCAGACTATACCGGAACATACGAACAACCTGGAAATAAACCCTTTGAGCATAGAGCAACAAAAAGCCTATGGGCTGCACGATATCGTGGAAGCCATCGGACGAGCCAAAAAAGACGATCACATCAAAGGGATACTCCTGGAAACCGATGAGTCTCTTGTGTCGGGTTTTGCCTCCAGCCGCATCCTGCGCAACGCGCTGATCGATTTCAAAAAAAGCGGCAAATTCATCGTTTCGCACGGCAAGTTCTACTTCACGAACAACTATTACCTGGCTTCCAGCGCAGACGAAGTCTATATCAACCCGCTCGGAGCTGCCGAGGTGCGCGGGTTCTCCATACAGATCCCGTTCTACAAAAACCTCCTGGACCGAATGGGAGTAAACATGCAGATTTATTATGCAGGAAAGTTCAAAGGCGCGACAGAACCCTACCGGCTGACTGGTCTCAGCGCTGAAAACCGCTACCAGTACCGCGAATTTCTGGGCGACATGTACGACATCTTCCTCGAAGACGTAGCCGCTTCCAGGGGCATGGACGCAAAAGAGTTGCGGCGTATCGTGGACGGGTACCTGGCAGACAGTCCGGAGCAAGCCGTCAAGACAGGCCTGATGGATGAGGTTATCACCCGTCCGGAAGTCATGGCGCGCCTGCGCAAAAAGCTGGGCCTGAAAAAGAGTGAAAAAGTTAACCTGGTCAGCCTGAACACGTTCATCGAAAACAACCCCGAGAAAAAGGACTACAAGGAAAAGGACAAGATAGCCGTCGTCTATGCCGAAGGGAATATCCTCGACGGCTCTGACATGAACGGGGCCATCACCGATGGCCAGTATGTAAAGACATTGGAGCGCATCGCGTCCGATAAAAATATCAAAGCGGTAGTGCTCCGGGTCAATTCACCGGGCGGCAGCGCCCTGGCATCCGAAAATATCCTGCAGGCGGTCAATGAAGTCAAGGCTGCCGGCAAGCCGGTGGTAGTCTCCATGGGCGATTATGCCGCTTCGGGCGGGTACTACATCGCCTGCCAGGCCGACAGTATTTTCGCAGAGCCCAATACCATTACCGGATCCATCGGAGTCTTCCGTATTGTCCCCAGCCTTGAGCACACCTTGTCCGATAAAGTAGGCGTGCGCTTCGACTCCGTAAAAACGGGTCCGTTTGCGGCAGGGCTCAATGTGTTCTTCGACCACAGTCCGGAAGAGGCGCGTAAAATGCAGGCCAGCACCGAACAGATGTACGAGGTCTTTCTGGGGCATGTCGCCAAAGGTAGAGGGATGGTTCGCGACTCCGTGCATGCCATAGCGCAAGGAAGGGTCTGGAGCGGCCGAGATGCCCTGGGCATAGGTTTGGTGGACCGCATCGGCGGACTGAACGCCGCCGTCCAGTCCGCGGCCAAATTGGCTCGCCTGAAGGGGTACCGCATTGCCGAATACCCTGCTGTCATGGATCCTATCCAACAGATTATCAAAGAATTTTCTGGGCAAAAGGACGAGGAAGTACGCGCGGCACGGATCGTTCAACGCGAGGTACCCGAACTCTACCCCATGTACCAGGAATGGCAGGCTATCCGAAAATCCAACGGCGTCCAGGCCAGGATCCCATTTATGCTGGATTTCAGGTAGTATAAAAGAGATACCATTAAAAAAGCCCTGTGTATCTGGTGATACACAGGGCTTTTTTGATGGTACTATTCGCTCAAAGCGCCAGCAACTCCCCTGCCTGTTTTTTCAGGAGCTCCAGTGTCTCGACATCTGCCAGGTTGCCGGAGGCGTCCAATAGGTCTTTTACTTTGGAGATGGGCTGCAGATTGGGCAGCACGACGACGCCGAGATAGTGCAGTACACCGCTCAGATGGTCCATCCCGCGCAGGTTGCCCGCACGCCCGGAGGCCACTCCCAGCAGGGCCGCTTTCTTTCCTTTGAAGGTCCCCTTCAGGTCGCGTACCGAGCACGCGTCGAGGAAGAGTTTCAGCACCCCCGGGTAGCTACCGTTGTATTCGGGGATCACGAAAACAAACTTATTCGCCGGAAAGAGATATTCATCCTGGATGGAGGGGAGGGCTCCAGACTGCACCTTATACATGTCTGCAAAAAACCAGTCATGTGGGATATCCTCCAAGCGAAGCAACTTTACCTCTTCCTGCGTCATTTCCATGAGCAGCGCCGCATACTTTGCTGCTACCCTACCGGCGATACTGTTTTGCCGGTTCGTACCTGAGACGATTGTGATCATGTGTTTTTATATTTGTCCACACCAGACGACCCGTCTGACAGTGGAACCCCTATAACAACGAAAGCAGCGTCTGGTTGAAAAGATTTGTTG
>CAZSMU010000060.1:1999-21588 GCA_964607915.1 uncultured Haliscomenobacter sp. | reverse complement strand
AAAACAATGATAAAACCCACCGCTCTTTCACTCCCCCTGCTGTGGGGTGCCGCTCTCCTCGCGGCGACGGGCTGCAGCTCTCCCGGCGAACCGGGTAAAAACCCCACCCTCAGCTACGCAGCCTACACCCCGAAACCCAGCGATATCCGCCTCTCCCGGGAAGCCTACTTCGACAAGCTGCAGGGGTTCTGGCTAGCTACCTGCATCGCCAACTGGACCGGCCTGGTCACCGAAATGGACAAAATCGGGGATGTCGGCGAAATCAAAACCGGCCCTTTCTACACGCGCGACGATTGGGGCAAGCCCGACCAGCCCAGCATCTGGGGCCAGGGCATCCCCAGCTCGATTTCTCCAACTATTGACTTCGTACTCGCCGACGTGGACAGCGCCTGGGGCGCCGACGACGATACCGATATCGAATACATCTACCAGGAACTTTTATGGAAACACCAAACCTCCGTGCTCAATGGTGAACAGATCCGCGAGGGCTGGCTGCAACACATCAAACCGGAAGAGGAAAACTATTTGTGGGTCTCCAACCAAAAGGCGCTCGATCTCATGAAACAGGGCCTGATACCGCCCGCCACCGGTGACCCCGCCAACAACCCGGAATACGAAATGATAGACGCCCAACTCACCACCGAGCTGTTCGGCCTGCTCGCGCCCGCCCGCCCCGACATAGCCCTCAAAATGGCAAAGCTGCCCATACAAACCACCGCCCGCGAAAACAGCCAGTGGATCTCGGAATTCTACGTGCAGATGTTCTCCCTGGCCTCCGCCACGGATGCGTCCCTGCCCATGAAAGAACAGATTTTCCGGATGGCCGAACAGGCAAAAAACCACCTGCCCCCGACTTCTTATGCGCACAAAATGTACACTTACGTAAAATCCAAATACGACGAAGGGATTCCATGGGAACAGGCAAGAGACTCCGTGTACGTGCGCTACCAGCTCCAGCAGATGGACGGATACGACCTGAGCTCCCGCAACTTGTACTGCAATGGCTGCTTTGCCGCCGGAATCAACTTCGCCGCCAGCCTGGTCAGCCTGTTCTATGGCGAAGGCGATCTGGTACAAACCATAAAAATAGGCACCCTGGCCGGCTGGGACTCCGATAACCCCACCGCCACCTGGGGCGGCCTGCTCGGGTTTATGCTGGGCAAAGACGGCGTCGAAAAGGCTTTCCGGAAAAAACTCTCCCATCGCTTTTATATCCACCGCACAAGGGTCGGTTTTGAAAATAACGGAATGGATACCTTCGAAAATATGGCCCGAAAGGGGGTCTGGATCATAGACCGCGTCGTACAGGAAGAAATGAAGGGCGGGGTTGACCTGAACACCAATACCTGGTTCATCCCCGCCGGGGAATAAATGCAATATACTATGAAACTTCACTTGTCCCTCCTTCTCTTCCTCTGTGCCAGGATGACCCTTGCACAACTCCCCGGCCTGGAAAACCTGTCTATCCGCAACATCGGCCCGGCCAATATGAGCGGCCGGATCACGGCTATAGATGCCGTACACGCCAACCCCAAAATTATCTTCGCTGCCGCTGCCTCCGGCGGGGTCTGGAAATCGGAAAACGGAGGCTCGGCCTGGAAACCGGTTTTTGATGAGCAGCCCACCCAGAACATCGGCTCCGTCCGCATCCAGCAAAGCAACCCCAACGTGGTTTGGGTCGGTACCGGAGAAGGCAACCCGCGCAACTCCATGAACCTCGGCAGGGGGATCTTCCGCAGCCGCGACGGCGGCAAAACCTGGCAATGCCTCGGCCTCGAAGCGACCAAAACCATACACCGAATCCTCATAGACCCCTCCGATTCCAATACCGTCTATGCGGGAGCTATGGGCGACCCCTTCACGCCCGGCCCGAACAGAGGACTCTACAAAACGAGCGACGGCGGCAAAACCTGGACCCGCATCCTCTTTACCAACGCCAGCTCCGGGGTAGCCGACCTCGTCATGGACCCCCAAAACCCGAAAAAACTCTTCGCCGCCCTCTATGAACACCGCCGTACTCCCTACTCCTTCACTTCCGGAGGCCCAGGCTCCGGCCTCTTCGTGACGTACAACGGAGGCGAATCCTGGAAAAAATTGGGCCCGGAACAGGGCCTGCCCACCGGCGACCTCGGCCGAATCGGCATCGCCATAGCCCCCAGCGATACCAACCGCGTCTATGCCAAGGTAGAAGCTGCCAAAAATGCACTCTACCGCAGCGATGATGCCGGCAAATCCTGGAAAAAAATCAACGATACCCCCAAATTTACCAATAACCGACCCTTCTACTTCCAAGACCTGGCCGTGGACAGCAAAGACCCTAACCGACTCTACAATATCTATCAACCCCTGACTTTGAGCTACGACGGAGGCATCTCGTTCGACTCCATCCCCATGATTCCCGCCGATGAAACAAAAGGGATACACGCCGACTTCCATGCTTTTTGGGTAAACCCCAGCGACCCCCAGCACTTCATCATCGGGGGCGACGGAGGGCTGGGCATCACCTTCGACCACGGCAAAAGCTGGTTCTTCCCCGAAAATATCCCCGTAGCCCAGTTCTACCACGTCAGCGCCGATGAAGACCTGCCCTTCAATGTCTATGGCGGTATGCAGGACAACGGCAACTGGTCCGGACCCGCCTATACCTGGAAACGGGGCGGTATCCGCACCTTGTACTGGCAATACCTGGTCGGCGGCGACGGGTTCGACATCGCCCCCGACCTCGACAATTCCCGCTTTGGCTATGGCTCTTCCCAAAACGGCGACTTATACCGCTACGATAAACTGACCGGATACTACAACAGTATCCGACCCCCCGCCCCAGACCTCAAGACCCGCCTGCGCTTCAACTGGAATGCAGGCTTCGCCAAAAATCCCCGGAACCCTGCTTCGGTGTATTACGGCTCCCAGTTCCTGCACCTCAGTCGCGATAAAGGGGCTACCTGGTCTATCCTTTCCCCCGACCTGAGTACCAATAACCCGGAACACCAAAAAGAAGACTACGGCGGCCTCACCCTCGACGTGTCGGGCGCAGAAACTTATAACACCATCCTCTCTATCGCCCCCAGCCCCATAGATAGCCAGGTGATCTGGGCCGGCACCGACGATGGCCAAATTCAGCTGACCACCAACGGAGGCCTGTCCTGGACCAACCTCAGCGAAAAGGTGCGCGGAATGCCCCGCGAAGGATGGATCGCCCATCTGCACGCCTCCCGCTACCGGGCCGGCGCGGTGTGGATGGTGGTAAACCACTATCGAAAAGGCGATTACGCCCCCTACTTGTTCAAGTCTGAGGACTTCGGCCAGACCTGGGCGCGCATGGCGGATGAAACCAAAGTGGACGGCTACGCCCTGTCGTTCGTCCAGGATCCCGTAGAACCCAGGCTGCTCTTCCTCGGCACCGAACAGGGGCTCTGGATGAGCATGGACGCAGGCCAGTCCTGGCAACGCTTCGGCAACGGCTTCCCTGCCGTTTCCACCATGGACCTGCATATCCAGGAAAGGGAGTCCGCTCTGGTCGTGGGTACCTTCGGAAGGGCTATATGGGTGCTCGATGACCTGCGCAGCCTTCGCGAAATCGCAGCCGGCCGCATCAATCCCGGCCTCACCGCGCTCCCCGTGAACGACGCCGTACAGGTAAAGGGCCTGTTTATCGCTCCTCCCGGAAATATCTGGACGGGCTTCCATACCACCTTCGAAGGGGAAAACCGGGTATTTCAAAAGACGCAACTGCCTTTCTATATCCAGGGAACGCCGGCGGGCAAAGATACCGCCAGAGCCACCGTGTATAACGAAAAGAAGGAAGCCATACAGCGCCTGCAGGCTACCGGCCTGCTGCCGGGCTTGAACTACCTCATCTGGAAATTAGACGAAGCCGGCCCCCCTATTCCTCCATCCTGGAGGGGCGAAGACGAAAGGGGCATCCCCGTTTTGCCCGGGCAGTACTCCGTCGTGATGGAATACCGGACTTTCAAAGATACCGCTGTCGTGACCGTCGTTGCCGACCCCCGCTTCGCAAGCCTGCCGGATGCAGATATCCCCTTGTACGCCCTGCGAAAAGCCGTCCATGAGCAGGCGGGCAAACTGTTCTCGCTTCTGCAGCAGATAGACCAACGGATAGCGGCTGCCGAAAAAATAGAAGCACACTTCGCCCGGCAGTCCGGCGAAGCAGAAAAAAACCGGCTCCGCACGGCAAGCGAAATGAAAGCACAACTCAGCACCCTTCGCCTCAAAGGGCAGCCCCGCCCGGTCAACCGCCAGGTGGGTGCCTGGCAAAGTACCGCTGTGTCGCCCTACTCAAAGATGGAGGAGATGGTCATGATCGCCGCCGCCCGCACCGCGCCCCCTTCCGCCCAGGAATGGCAACGGCTCGAAACCGCAAAAGCGCTCGTGGAAACGTATGCTGTGGAAGTGCGCGCCTTCTTGTCAGAGACCTGGAAGCCCTTTGAGGATGAATTCCGGACGCTCGGCGGTGCTTGGTTTGATGGGGTACAGGCACCGCGCTAAGAAGGGTGGAAAGCTTCTGTGCCGCCTCCGGAAATCAAGGGAGCTTTTTTATACACCCGCCGGGTCGAGGATGAAAGTCCTCCAATTTCCCGGGTGTACCACCTGGAAACTACTCTCCGGATAGGCGTTTTTCCAGGCCTGTGGCACCTTTGCGTATGGCTTTTGCCATTTCATCTCGTACGCGTATAAAGACCCCGACCGTTCCTCTATCCAGTCTATTTCCTGCCCGTCATAGGTGCGCCAAAAAAAATTGTTGGCTAACAAACTATTGTAGTGTTGATATTTGATGCGTTCGGCAAGGACGTAGTTCTCCCAGAGAATCCCCTGGTCGTTCCGAAGTTCCAAGGGGTTGAGATTCGAGATTAACGCATTTCGGATTCCATTGTCAAAGAAGTACCATTTTGTGTTTTTGGAAATTTCCTTGCGCAAATTTCTGGAGTAGCCCCTGAGGTTGAAGATGATGAATGTATCGGCCAGCAACCCCAGGTAGCGATCCACGGTGTTTTTGTCCATCCCGAGTTGCCTGCCCAGTTCTGAGACAGATACCTCCGAGCCCACCTGAAAAGCGAGCAGGCGCAAAAGATCCATAATCTTGTGCGAATACCGCATCCCGTCCAACTCCAGGATATCTTTTAGCAAATAGTCGTTCACCAAACCATGCAGGTATTCCGCTTTTTCCCCAGGGGTATGCAGGTGCAGAAGTTCCGGGTAGCTGCCTAGCACCAGGCGCTCCCGGATATGGGCTTCCTGCGTCAAGTAGTCTTCACAACTGGCGAATTCCTGTTCGGACAAAGGAAATAAGCGAAGGGTCCATTTTCTTCCCGTGAGGGGCTCCCCCAGCACCCGGCGAAGGTCAAAAGCCGATGAGCCGGTAGCGATGATTTTGAGGCCGGGTATGTGATCGAGCATCAGCTTTAATACAGCGCCTACCTCCTGTATTTTTTGCGCTTCGTCAATGATCAGTAACCGGATATTCCCGATTATACTCCTGTAACGTATAATACTCCTTTCTTCCAGTATTTTCCACAGCGAGGTATCCTCTCCGCTCCACAAGAGATAGGGCTCCCGGACCTTTGCCAGGAAAGTTTGTAAAAGAAAGGTCTTACCTACCCTTCGAGGACCTAAAAGGATTACCGCCTTACCCGGGCCGATCCGGGATTCCAGCTTCTCTTCGATTAATCGCTTCAGGATTTGCATGGTGGGCTCTTTTCATCATTTTCCCCACAAAGATATTTAAACTCACCGAATTTAGCTAAATTCAGTGAGTTTATGCACGGAATTTAGCTAAATTCGGTGAGTTAAAGTGTTTTAAACCATTCCTGAAAGTATTCGCCCAGTACAGGGACAGGTTTCTGCTGGCCCTGTACCGCCCCTATGAGGCCTATGATGAGCAGTACAAAAGCCCCCAACGACAGCCCTCTAGCCAGTGTATGGCCGAAAAAAGGGACGAAAGCCACAAAGCGGGAACCCATCCAAATGAGCATGAGCCCCAGCGACTGCCGGATGTGGAAAGACGCCTGTTCGGAGCGCGGATTGTTCCAGATCATAGCGATAATACACCCTATGATGGTTAAATACGCTACGATAGCGATGGTTTTTGGATCGCGCGAGGGCTGGTCTTCGCCCCACTGGTGCATCGGATTGTCCATAACTTCTTTTTTTTTGGAATAAAATCGGATTGAACGCTGACTATTTCTTTCAAAAATAGGATTGGGATAGTATAAATGCCAAAAAAGACGATAAAAGTCTCTGTATATTTGTCCAACATCAAATAGACCAGGTCTATGCCTTTTTATCAATACCTCACCAACGAGATGCCAGACGGGGAGCGCATCCTGGAACGCCTGCTGGCGCTGCGCAAACAACTGAAAACAGAAATCCCCCTGCGGACCCAGAACGACACCCTGCTACTGGCCACCTGGAACATCCGGGAGTTTGAAAGCCCGAAGTACGACAGCCGTGTTCCGGAGTCCTACTACTATATCGCTGAAATCCTTTCGCACTTCGACCTGATTGCGCTGCAAGAAGTATATCGCGACCTGGAGGGGCTGTATCAGGTACAGCGCATCCTGGGAAGCGACTGGAAGTTCCTCTTCACGGACGAAACGATGGGGGTGGCCGGTAACAAAGAACGGTTGGCCTTCCTGTACGATAGCCGCAAGGTCACCTTTGCCGGCCTGGCCAGCGAGATTGTCCTGCCCCCTAAATCAGTATCTGCGCCCGGGGGCGGCAGGGAAAGCCAGCCCTCCCGCCAGCTGGCGCGCACTCCGTTTGCCGTAGGCTTCAAAAGCGGCTGGACCAACTTCGTGCTGACTACCGTCCACATCTACTACGGCGATGACCGGGCCGACGACCCCCTGCGCGTACAGGAAATAGGAGAAGTAGCCGCCTTCCTCGCCAGGCAAAGCGAAGACCCCAGCGCCTGGTCGCGCAACCTCATCCTGCTCGGCGACTTCAACATCTATAGCCCCGGCGACGCCACGATGCAGGCCCTCACGAAGAACGGGTTCGTCATCCCGCCGGAACTCCAAAACCGCCCCAGCAACAGCACCCAGGACAAAACCTACGACCAGATCGCTTTCCGCGTCCGCAGCGACCGCTTCGAGACGACGGGAAAGGCAGGGGTCTTCAATTTTTACAAATCCGTTTTCCGCGACGACGATGAAGCGCTTTACGCGCCCTACATGGGCGAAGGGTATGAGAACGGCAAAAACGGGGAGCCACGCAAGAATAAATCAGCCTACTACAAGCAGTGGCGCACCTTCCAGATGAGCGACCACTTCCCCCTGTGGGTAGAACTGCGCATTGATTTCTCCGATGCCTACCTGCAGCGCAAACTCGAGGAAAAAAAGATACAGGCCCGGGGTATCGGCGGGGGAAGGCCGCCACGCCACCCCCTGCTGCCTTGATTCCCTTCATCCTCATTTCGTCAAATATGCTTTCTGCCAAAACGCAATACGCCATTCATGCACTGACCTACCTGGGCGAGCACTTCGACCAGGGCCCCATCCCTATCGCACAAATTGCCGAGCAGCGCAGGATACCGTACAAATTCCTGGAGGCCATCCTGCTGGAAATGCGCAAGACCGGTATCCTGGGCAGCAAGGCAGGTAAAAACGGAGGCTACTACCTCATCCGGTCCCCGCAGGAAGTCCCGATGGTAGATGTCATCCGACAGATGGAGGGGCCGATTTCGCTGCTGCCCTGCGTCAGTAAAAAATTTTACGAGTCCTGCCGCCTGTGCCCACATCCGGAGCCGGGCTGCGCGGTGCGCCAATTCTTCCTGGAGGTGCGCGACGCTACCCTGCTGGCGATCGAGGGCAAATACCTTTCCGAATTGATGAATCCCAAGGAAGTGCCGGGAAATACCTGAACCCCCCTATTTTTAAGCCTTCCAATAAAAAAGGCGGCGATGTCGCCTGCCAGATACCTTTTGCCAATAGATTTGCTGCAAGAAGGGCAAGGAGAAAAAAATCTTTTTGACCCCCGGATGATCCTCGCAACAAATCGGACCTAAAAAACAATCAGATGCTTTCAGCAGAAGGAGGCAATACCTGGCGGCGCCAGGCCTCCCGTTTCACAGGGATATTCGCAGTCCTGTTTTTTGTCGCAATAGCGTTGTCCTTGTTGCCTTTGCCCAGGCCGGGCCAGTGGCTCGCCTTCTTGCAGGATTTTTTCACCTGGCAGACCCTCTTGTTCGTACTGTGCGGGTTTCTGGCCCAGTTGGTGGATGGCGCGCTGGGGATGGGCTATGGGATGATTTCTTCCATCAGCCTGCTCAGCGCCGGCGTGGGCCCGGTGACGGCGAGTGCCGCCATCCACACCTCGGAAGTATTCGCATCGGGCATATCAGGGTATAGCCACTACCGGTTTGGCAACGTGAACAAAAAGCTGTTTGCATATCTCGTAGTTCCCGGCACAATCGGGGCGGTATTGGGGGCCCTGCTGCTGGTATGGTTGGGGGAAAAAGCAGGCGACAGCCTGCGCCCCTTGATTGCACTGTACGCAATGTGCATGGGGCTGCGAATCCTGTTGCGCGTGGTATGGCCCGACAGGCCGTCGAGAAGAATCCGGCACCTGGGCGTATTGGCAGCCGTCGGGGGCTTCTTCGACTCCTTTGGCGGAGGTGGCTGGGGGCCTATCGTAACGAGCACCCTCATTTATAAAGGCCGCTCTCCCCGCTACATCATCGGTTCGGTCAGCCTGACGGAGTTTTTTATCACCCTGGCCAGTGCGGCTACTTTTACCCTGACGCTGGGGGCTTCCCACTTCCCAGTGGTGGCCGGTCTTTTGATCGGAGGGGTAGCCGCAGCACCTATTGCCGCACGGTTGGCCGGTAAATTGCCGGTAAAGACCATGTTGATCGCCGTGGGATTTTTGGTAGTCATTTGGAGCCTTCGCATCCTGATTCGCAGTTGAACAGAGGCGGTCAGTACCCAGCCGCCTTGAAAAAGGCTTCCAGCTTGGCGATATCCAGGTGGCCATTGCTGCGCACCCCGCTGCACAAATCCAGTCCGTAGGGATTCACCTCGTCGAGTGCGCGGCGAACGTTGCCTGCATGGAGGCCGCCGGCTAAGAACACCGGTGTGGGCGATTGCGCGCAAATCTGTCGGCTGATGGCCCAGTTGTGGGTCTTCCCCGTGCCCCCCAGGATTTTTACTTCCAGAAATGGGTTGCCGCTGTCGAGCAGCAGCGCATCCACTTGCGGGGCTATCCGCAGCGCCTCTTCCAGAGAGCGCTCATCGAGGACATGGATGACCTGTACGATTTTAACGCCGGGCAGCAGGTGGCGCAGCACTGTATAATCCGCTTCGGGAACGGCGTCCACCAATTGCAGCGTGTTGGTATGCGCTTTGCCATGATGGGCCGCAATATCCAAAGCGCTTGTTTCTTCTGTCAGTAAGAAAGTCGCGACGGGCGGGGGCGTATGCGCAGCGATTTCCCGGATCTCCGCGTCGCTGATGACGCCGGGACCACTGGGCATGGTGCCTACCAGCCCAACCGCTGCAGCGCCCATGCGCACAGCCTGCCGGGATTCCTCTATACTGCTTATGCAGCACACTTTAATTCTGGGTAGAGACATAATTTCATATTTATCAGACTTTTGAGAGGGGAACCCGGGTAGATTTCTCCCACCATAAGTCTATCCTTTATCAAAGGAGCGTTCTTTTTTTCTCAAAACAAACTTATAGACTTCAATCCACAGTACCGAAGCAGCAGCTACTGCCGTAGCGCGCAGCAGCAAATCAGACCCGATGGGGTACAGATCGAACAGCCGCTGCGCCCCCGGCAGATACAGCGCTGTAAAGAGTACGCACAGGGTAACGACGATGATCAGCGGGACAAGGCGGTTGGGGTAAGCCATTGTTTTCAGGATAGAATAGTAAAAAGAGCGGTTGACCAGGGTGAGGAACACGTTGCTGATGAGGATGGTACTGAAGGCTACGCTACGCACCTGTGCACTGTCGTAGCCGCTGTCCATCATTTGCTTGTATAAAAACAGGACTCCGCCTGTTATGGCCAGGCCCTGGAAAATACTCAGGGCCAGTTCGGGCAGGGAGAAGAGTTGTGCGCTCAGCTTACGGGGCTTTTCGACGAACAAGCGCTTCTCCATCGGTTCGTTTTCAAAGATGATGGAGCAGGTAGGGCCCATGATCAGTTCGAAGAAAATGACGTGTACCGGCGAAAAAAGGTTGGCGTACTTCCAACCCAGGACGAGGGGTATGCCTACCGTCAGGATGATGGGGATATGGATGGAAATGATGTAGCGCACTGCTTTTTTGAAGTTGGAATAAATGCGGCGGCCCAAAAAAATGGCATGGCCCATTTTGTCGAGCTTATCGTCTAAGATCACCATGGAAGCGGCTCGTTTGGCGGTTTCGGCGCCATTGGCACCCATGGCCACTCCGATATGGGACGCTTTGAGCGCCGGTGCATCGTTGACCCCGTCGCCGGTCATGGCGACGACTTCCCCGTTCGCTTTTAAGGCTTCGATGACGCGCAGTTTGGCCTGTGGGAACATACGGGCAAATAAATGGGTCTCGCGGACAGCCTGGCGCAGGGCAGCCTCGTCCATGGCCATGACTTCGGAACCCGTGAGGGCAGGCCCACCTTCCCGGAAGCCCGTTTTGTGGGCGATAGCGAGTACCGTATCGAGGTAATCGCCGGAAATCATTTTGAGTTGTATGCCAGCGTCGTAAAAGACGCGGAAGACCTTTTCCATGTCCTGTTTAGCAGGGTCTTCCAGCGCGATGAGGCCCTCGAAACGCCAGTTGAAGTCCTGCTGCCGACCGGGGAACTCTGCTTCTTCAAAGGCGCAGGAAGCGACGCCCAACACCCGGTAGCCCATTGCTGCCAGGCGGCGCGCCTGATGGGCAATGCCCTTGTGTTCTTCACCCCGTATGCCACAAAACTCCAGGATGGTTTCCCAGCCCCCCTTGGCGGCGACGATGCGGCGTCCGTCGCGGCTTTCGTACAGATGGGTCATCGCCGGTGGGTTCCCGTCGAGCGGATATTCGTGGATCATCCCGAACTGCGGGCGCTCGTCCACCTCAGCCGTTTGGGCGTACGCCTCGTGAATCGCCGTTTCCATAGGATCAAAAGGACTGACCTCGCTCGACCACATCGCAAAGGCGATGACGCGCCGATAGCCTTCCTCCGTACAAGCCTCCAACATCAGGCTGCCGCCTTCGGCGTGGCAATAGACTTCAGCCACCTTCATGCGGTTTTCGGTGATGGTGCCTGTTTTGTCGAAACAGATCACCGTAGCAGAACCCAGGCTCTCCACCGTTTGGGGCTCTTTGGCCAATACCCCGTTCTGAATGAGCTTCCAGGCACCTAGTGCCATGAACGTGGCAAAAGCGACCGGGATCTCCTCCGGAAGTACCGACATGGCCAGCGTCAACCCACTGAGCAGGCCGAAGAACACATCGCCGGTTTTCCAGTAGTTGATGCCCCACACCAGGAAGAAGGCGACGATGCCGATGGCAGCCATCGTCTTGACAAAGGATTCAATTTGCAACTGCAAAGGGGTACGCGACACGCGAATGCTCTCCAGCGATTTGCCGATTTTACCCAGTTCTGTCGCAGGGCCGGTGGCGCTGACCTGCGCCAGCGCCGAGCCGGAGGTCACCAGGGTACCGTAAAAGATACCGTCTTTGCCCGGCGTCTTATTGTGTTCTACCGCAAAGGATTCACCCGTCAGAATAGATTCATTCACGGAGAAATCGTTGGACTGCACGATGCGCGCATCGGCGGGGATGAGGTTTCCTTCTTCGACCACGATCAAGTCGCCCGGCACGATTTCTTCACTAGGGATTTCCAGGGCCTTCCCCTCCCGAATAACTTTTGAATTCGGCTGGGTCAGCTTTTTGAGCGCCTGCAGGGCATTGCGGCTCCGCGTCTCCTGGTACAGAGAGATGCCCGACACAAAGCCAATGGCGGCTAACATGATGAATCCGTCGGAATATTCGCCCAGGATAAAGTATAACCCGCTCGCTGCCACCAGGAGCAGAAACATGGGCTCCGTGGCAATCTGACCCAGCACATGTAGGAAACCCGACTTTTCTTCCTTTCGCAAGGCGTTGAGGCCGTATTTTTTACGCGCTTCGAGAACTTGCTTTTCCGAAAGCCCTGCAAGGGAAGGAGGCATGGTGTTGGCTTCGCTCATGGTTTTGTTTTTCACAGAATGGGTACAAAAATACGGTATGCCCTGTGCAAATGTCCATTCCTTTTAGCATATTTGGGGAAGAACACGCTACATTATGAAAAAAAGATTCCATTTGCTCTGGGTGCTCCTGGCGCTGGCCCTTCCCTCGTATGCAGCGGAAGGCGTGATCCGCATCAATTTATTGGGCTATGTGCCCGAAGGCCGCAAAGTGGCCGTGCTGGGCCTGATGTCGCCCACCACAGGGGAGCCTGCCGACTTCGAGCTGCTCGAACAATCCGGGAGCAGGGTCGTCTTCCGGGGCAAAACGGGAAAAGATTTCGGCGCTTATGGGCCCTTTGTCCGCTCGTTTCGACTCGATTTTAGTAGGTTCAAAAAAAGAGGCCGCTTCGTGCTCCGCGTGGGTAAACTGCTTTCTCCTGCTTTTCAGATCAGTGCCGATGCGTATGCCGGCACCGCTGATTTTTGCCTGCGCTACATGCGCCAGCAGCGCAGCGGCTTCAACCCGTTTTTAAAAGATAGCTGCCACACCTACGACGGCTATACGCTCTACGGCCCCATGCCCGACAGCACCCGCATAGACGTAGTCGGTGGATGGCACGATGCGAGCGACTATCTGCAATACGTGACTACCTCGGCCAATGCGACCTACCACCTGCTGGCGGCCTACCGCGATTTCCCGGGCGTATTTAGCGATACCAGGCAGGCCAATGGCCTGGACGGTGCCAACGGTGCCGCCGATGTGCTGGACGAAGCCCGCTGGGGCCTCACCTGGCTGATGAAGATGAACCCCTCCGACGAACTCATGTTCAACCAGCTCGGCGATGACCGCGACCATGTGAAAATGCGCATCCCCGGACTGGATACCAACTACTACGATAGAGGCTTCGAGCGCCCTGTGTATTTCTGCTCCGGGAAACCGCAGATCCGCGGCAAGTTCATGAATAAAACGACGGGAACAGCTTCCACCGCCGGCAAGTATTGCAGTACCTTTTCTTTGGCCGCCACGGTATTGGGCGAGCGCGACGCCGCCCTGGCCGATTTGCTGCGCCGCAAAGCCCAGGCCGCCTACGCCTTTGGCCTCCGGCAGCCCGGTGTCTGCCAGACGGCTTCCGTGAAGGCGCCCTACATCTATGCCGAAGGCAACTGGACCGACGATATGGAACTCGCCGCCGCACAACTCGGCCTCCTCGACGAAGCATTCGCGTATGCTGGTATGGAAAAACAGACCCCCTGGCTGGGCAAAGACACCGCTGCACACTACGAGTGGTACCCCTTCATCAACGTAGGCCACTACGAATTGGCGAAAAAAACACAGGGCTCGCCCCGCGATTCCCTCATCGCCTGGTACCGCCAAGGCATTGAAAGCGTGTGGGACAAAGCGGCCGGCAACGCTTTTCTGCGCGGCGTACCCTTCATCTGGTGCAGCAATAACCTCACGACTTCCTTCGCCATACAGTGCTACTGGTATCGGGAGTTGAGCGGCGATACGCGCTATCGGGAGTTGGAGCAGGCCAATTTCGACTGGCTGTTCGGCTGTAACCCCTGGGGGACGAGCATGATCTATGGCCTTCCCGCTTCCGGGGATACACCGGTGGACCCCCACTCCGCCTTCACCCACCTGAAAAATTACCCTATCGACGGCGGATTGGTGGATGGGCCGGTCTATACTTCTATCTTTGAAAACCTGATCGGGATACAACTGATGCACCCCGACGAATACGCAGCATTCCAGAGTAAACTCGCCGTATATCACGACGATTATGGGGATTACAGCACCAACGAACCTACCATGGACGGCACCGCATCCCTGATTTATCTACTGGCCGCTAAAGAACAGGAAGCGAAAAAGACGCGGCGCTAGTTTTCCTTTTCGGCCTTCTTCTCTTTTGGCAGAGGGGTGAAATTCAGGGAGAGGGAGTTCACACAATAGCGCATGCCCGTGCTGGTAGGGCCGTCGTCGAAGATATGCCCCAGGTGGCCTCCGCATTTGGCACAGAGGATTTCCGTGCGCACCATGCCGTGGGAGCGGTCGGTCTGCTGTATGATTTTCCCTCCGGCAATTTCCCGGTCGAAGCTGGGCCAGCCGCAATTGGATTCGAACTTCATCGAATGGGTGAAGAGCTCGTTCCCACAGCCGGCGCAGGAGTAGGTTCCCTTTTCCTTGTGGAGGTAGTATTTTCCGGTGAACGGCATTTCGGTGCCTTTTTCCCTTAGTATCCGGTATTGTTCGGTGGTGAGTGCTTTGGCCCAGTCGGCATCGGGCTTGACAATTTCGTAGGTACGGGCACTTTCCTGGTTGCCGGTAGGGCTGCTTTGTCCACAGGCGTACAGGCCGTGGGCGAGGAGGAGGGCGAGGAAGAGCGGTTGGCGCATAGCAGAATACATTTTAGGAAACTTCGATAGAACAGCGCCGGCCGTAAAAGGTTGAGGCCTCGGCCTATGTCGTTTTTCCACTTTTTTGCGCAAAGTAGGCCTCTTTCTGTGAAAACAGGTGGCTATCCGGGAAAAAAGGTCTATTTTTGGATTAGGCTTGTTGCGAAAGAGGAGAAAAGACCTCGCAGAACCCCTCGCAACAATTCTGTTAGCATCGCCGGGCAAAAGGTAAGGCCGTCCCGGGCGATAGTAAAGTTGCATTATAAATCTCAATCACCATGGAATATTTGCTGCAATTCCTGAACGGTACGACAGAAGAGCAGAATATCGTATTGCTGAGCTTCATCCTGACGGCATTCCTCCTGGGACTTTTCCTGGCCTGGGCGGTGCAAAACGCGGGTATCCGAAAGTTGGAGAACGAGCTGCGCCGGCGGGAGGACGCTTTGAAGTCCTCGGAAAAAGATCGCCTGCAATTGGAGGAAGAACTGGCTTTGAAAGGGGCTGACCTGAAGCGCAGCCTGTTCGAGCGCGAAGAATCCCACGCGGAACTCAAATTGTTGCAACAAGACAACCGCGAACTGCACGAGGAACTGGGTCGCGTACAGGTGGAACTCGACAAATCCCTGGCCACTACCCGGCAGCACCTTTCCACTATCGAGGACCTGAACGACCAGATTCTGGGGTTGAAAACGCGCAACGCACAGCTCGGAGTTGCCCCGGCCAACCCGGTACCCGCACCGGAGGGCAGCTTCGCGGAAAAGCGTCTCGCAGCCCTGGAGGAACGCCTCCGCTTGCTGGAAGAGGGCAAAGGTACCATACCTGCTGTAGAACCGCTGGACGCCCGGCAGCGCGAGGTCTTTGCCGATGCGTCGGCTGCGGATGAGGAAGAGCCCGAACTCTCCCTGCGGGCTTTCCAACCCGTTGTAGGAGCAACCCGTGCGGGTGTGGCGTATCAGGACGACCTGACGGCTATCGAGGGCATAGGTCCTTTTTTACAGCAAAAACTGTACGAGGCCGGGGTGTTCACCTATGCGCAAATCAGCGCCTGGGAAGATGCAGAGATAGAAGAAATCACGAAGAAAATACAATTTTTCCCGGGCAGGATACGCAAAGACGACTGGGTAGGCCAGGCCAAAAGGCTGTTGGGGTCGGATACATCGGCGTCGCGGTCCCTGTTCCTGCCCGATGCCGAAGAAGAAGTGGGCGACGACCTGAAAATCATTGAGGGTATAGGCCCTGCCATAGAGGCAATTTTGAAAAAAGCAGGACTGGACACTTTCGAGGCCATAGCCCAGGCCGATCCGGACGAGATCGAGACGATTCTATTGGTGAGCGACCCCCACCTTGCCCTCTTCGATGCCGATACCTGGCCGGCCCAGGCCAGTATGGCTCAGCATGGAGAGTGGGAGACCCTGCAGGCTTTTCAGGAGAACCTGCGCGCCGGGCGGCCCGTGCGCGATGAGGATATGGCTTGAGGCGGGCGCGCCGCGCCCGCCTCAAGCGCAATAAGTTTATTGTACCATCCACATTTTTCCAAATACATCGTCGTTGCCGCCGTACTGCCGTTGCAGCGCTTCGCTGAGGTTGGCGGTATTGGTGGTTCTTTCGTTGGCGGGGTACTGGAAGCGCAGAGGGATGCGGCCTCCGTTACCCGTGCCCACGCCGGTCAGGAAAGCCGGGACGCCTGTGCGGCGATAGTTGTAGTAGGCTTCCAGGTCGGAGCTTTGGGCCAGGGCCAGGTATTTTTGCTGTAGGATTTGCTCAAGGCCGGCCGCTGTATTGCCGGCATACTTGACGCTCGGCTGGGCTAAGTAGGCAGCCAGGTCCACCGGTAGCGTGTAGGTGTCGAACACGCCCAGTACGGCACCTGCTTTGGCAAAGGAGACGGTCAGGTTGCCCGTTTTGATGCCATAGAATTCCATGGAGGCCTGTATGCCCTTTTGGTACCAGTCTGCCGCATTGCCGCTGGCCCACCCGCGGTGGATGCCCTCCGCGATGTTGAAGCACATTTCCGGATATCCGATTTGTACGATGGGTTCGCCCTCATAGGTCGCGTAGAAGCGTTTGCGATTGACGAGGGAATACTCGCCTTTTTGGGTCTTGAAGGTCATATCGTCGAGACTTTCGCCGGAGCTGCCCCCCTGGAACGCGTCGGGGGAGAGGGGAGACACGCCTGCTTTGAGCTTTGCTTCTGCGGGCTCGGCCACTACGAACAGGCGCGGGTCTTTAAAGCCTTTGAGCAAGTCAATATACAACTTGGAGGTATTCTCGCGCAGCGCGTCGAATCCGTAGTTATCCGGGTTTTTCGGGTACTTGTACAGCGGTGCCCTGGAGAGGAACTGCAGGTTGTCGGCAATACTGCCCATGAGCGGGTACTTGGCAGGATTGCCCAGGATAGCGGCAAACTGCTGCGCGACCTGCAGGTCGGCATCGCTCTGCCTGCGGCTCAGGTGCAGGAGCACGCGGAGGCGGAAAGCATTGACGGTTTTCTGCCACTTCAGGAGGTCGCCACCGAAGTACCAGTCCCCGTCGGCGCGCTGCCCGCCTTTTTGCAGCAGGGCGGCTAAGTCAGTATTTGCCTCTTCGAGCCACTTGAGGGACTGTACGAATACTTCTTTCTGGGTGGCGTATTTCGGCGTGGTGTTTTCCAGTCCGTTGAGGGCTTCGCTCAGCGGGATATCGCCCACTTTGAGCGACATATTCACGAAGTAGAACGCGCGCAGGAACTTGCCCAGGGCGCTGTAGGGATTGACCGCCGGGGCACCGCTGCGAGCGGCTTCTTCTTCCATTTTCAGTACATCCTTGAGGCGTGTATAATCGAGGTCGGCGGCTCCTGACCAGTACTCGTTGTTACCGTAGTAGTTGTAGTTGATGCAGTAGTACTGATTCCAGCGCATGGTCGGGTTCCAGGCGCTCGAGCGCATATTGAGCAACACGCCGTTCAGAATGAGGGAAGGCGGCGCCGAAGTAGGGCGGTTGGGGTCCACGTCGAGGTCGGTATAATCGCAGGACGGGAGGACTATTATGAGGAAGGCTATCAGTAGAGAAGCCGTTTTATGCATTTTCATAAGTAGTAGGTTTAAACGAATTAGAATTTAAAGCTCAGGTTCACGCCATAGCGCTTGGTCGTAGGCGTTTCGAAGCTGGAAGAGCCCTGGCGCCCAGTGTACTGGTCGAGATCTACGTCTTTGGACTCGGCGAAGTAGAGCAGGTTGCGGGCGACGGCGGAGATCGTCATCTCGCGGAAGAAAGCGCCGGATTTCAGGGGGACGTTGTAGCTGACGACCACTTCGCGCAGCTTGGCGAAGGAGCGGCTCATCAGGTTATTTTCGTCGTCTTGGTAGTAGCGGCTGATCCAGTCCTGTAGGAAGGTGGCGGTAGCGTTGGGTTTGAACTGCAGTTCACCGTAGTTGGTGATGTTGCCGTAGATATCGGTTTTGATAGAGGCGCCGTTGGCGATTTGCACGCCTTCCCCGACCCAGGTGCGGTTGCCTTTGGTATCTTCGAGGCGTGCGGTGGCCATTGCGCCCTGAACGGTGGCGATGTGGCGTCCGCCGCGGAAGGTCTGGCGCTGGATATAGTTGGAGATGACGCCGCCCTGGCGTCCGTCCCACTGCAAGGTCAGGGTAAGGTTCTTGTAGGCGAAGCGGTTGATGAAGCTCCAGACGAAATCGGGATCCAGGTGGCCGAGTAATTTGCGGGCATTGCCGTTGACGGAAGTGACGCGGATGGGGCGTCCGCCGGCATCGTTGATGATTTGGCCATCCTGGGTAAAGAGGTAGCCGGAGGAGTAGTAGGCGTCCACGCGATCTCCGATTTTCTGGAAGGGGTTGAGTTCGGTGAGGGCATTGCCGTTTTGGTCTTTGTAGAACGACTCCCAGCGTTCGCGGAAGGTCGAGAAGTTGATTTCGGGCATCCAGCGCAGGTTGCGGCCATTTTTGAAAGGATCGGCCTTAAGGACGATTTCGAGGCCCTGTCGGCGGGTGGTGATGCCGTTCACGAGCTGTCCGGTGAAGCCAGTGGTTTCGGAGATGGGGCGAGCAAAGGTACGCGGGCCTTCCTTGATGTTGAAGTAGGTGAGTTCTATATTGACGGCATTGCCGAGAAGGCCCAGATCGAAGCCGGCTTCGTACTCGGTGCGCGAGTTGCGCTCCAGGTTGGGGTTGCCGAGGGTATTGGTGAAGTAGGCTGCCGGGTTCCCGTTGTAGCCGGTCTGGGTGGAATAGACCGTAGCGTTGCCATAGTTGGGGCCGTCATAAGAGGAGAGGTAGTTGTCGCCATAGCCCAGGGGGTTTCCGCCGAAGGCGCCGGCTGCGGTGCCGATAGTGGAGGAGGTCAGGCCGTCTTTCACATTGGCGTAAGCGCCGCGGAGCTTGAAGAAGGATACCGGTCCGAGGCGAAGGTAATCGCTGAGGATGGTGTTGGCACCGAAGGAAGGGTAGAAAAACGTCTGGTTGCCGGTCGGCAGCGTGGAGATTTTATCCACCCGGCCGGTATGCGAGAGGTTGAGGAAGCGCCCCAGGGCAATATCGGTGGAATAATAGCCACTGAGCACGCCCATTTGGGAGTTGAAGCTGAACGCGCGCACGGGGTTGAGGGAGTTGCTGAAGGAATAGACCCCTGGGGTGATGAGGTAGTCGGTCGTGCCGTAGTTGCTGCGGAACTGGAAGCTGCGCACGTTGGCCCCGGCGACGGCGTCGAGGCGGATTTCCCCGAAGCGCTTGCCGTAGGTGAGTAGGATGTCGGTGTTGTTTTCGAAGAGCGAGCGACGGTCTTCGCGGTAATCGCCTTTGCGTTCATCGCGGCCATAGGAACCGGCGGAGTAGGGGAATTTTTCGGTGCGGAGCAGGTCGTAGGAGGTGACGGAGGAGCGGCCGAGCAGTTTGAGGTCGGGCGTGAGTTCATAGCTGAGGCTGGCGTAGCCATAGACATCATTTTTGTAGTGTCCGCGCAGCCATTCCTTGACCATGAACCAGGGGTTGTTGTAGCGCTGGTATTCGGCGTAGATTTGCTGGACGCCCTCTTTGCCTTCCTGCCATAT
>CAZSMU010000060.1:0-1899 GCA_964607915.1 uncultured Haliscomenobacter sp. | reverse complement strand
CTGCTGGAGACGGCTACGCTGTTGTTGGCCAGTACGCCGGGGCGCAGAAAGCGGGTGAGGTTGTCTTTACCGCGGGGAATCCAGGGTGTCGGGATGCGCTTGCCGGTGACGGGATCTATGGGGCTGTCGTACTGCGGCAGGAGGCGTCCGTCGAGGCGGGGTCCCCAGACATCGTAGTCGCCGTCGTTTTTGCCCCCGCCTTTGCCGTCCACAAATTCGTAGATGCCATGGTCGCCGGGGCCATATTCGTCCTGTACTTTGGGAACGGCGTTGAAGCCGTTTTCAAGCATGGTGGAAGAGTTGTACTCTACCGAATAGCCTTTGGTCTTCCCGGCGCCGCGCTTGGTGCTGATGATGATGGCCCCGTTGCGGCCCCGGAAGCCGTAGAGCGCTGCCGCCGTAGCTCCTTTGAGTACGGTGAACGTCTCGATATCATCGGGGTTGATGTTCCAGGTATCGGAGTTGATAGGTACGCCATCTACGACGTAGAGCAGGTCGGAGCTGCCGCGCAGGAGTACGTTGGGGCGGCGCAGGAGTTCGGGAGAGGCTCCGATGGTAAGGCCGGCGATTTTACCTACCAACCCGTTGACGTTGTTCGGTTCGCGTGCCTTGATGAGCTGTGCGCCCTCGACGCTCTGGATGGCAGTGGTGATCTTTACCTTTTCTTTAGTGATGCCCAGTGCCGTGACGGTTACTTCAGTCAGGCCCAGGGCGGCTTCTTCCAGGGCGATGTCCAGGGCTGTGAGTCCCGGTGCTACGGAGACTTCCTTGGTGGTGTAGCCGAGGTAGGAAACGACCAGCACGGCTTCCTGGTCGGGCAATTGGATAGAAAACTTACCCTCGAGGTCGGTCACGCTTCCATTATCGGTTCCTTTTACGAGGATGTTGGCGCCGATGATGGGCTCGCCCTTGGCGGCATCGGCTACTGTGCCACGCAGCATGCGCTGCGCGTAGGCGTTGGATGGTAGGGTCAGGAACGCCCACAGGAGGAGTCCTACTCCCCGGAGTGCTGTGTGGTACCTGTGTTGGTGTCGCATACGGTTCATGTTAAGGTAAGGTTGATATGGTAAAAAAAACTGCTGCCTCAAGTGCGCAGGGATAAAATAATGGGGTCAAAGGTTGGGTATTTTTATAAACCAGGGGTTAAGAGAAGGTTAATTTTGATATGGACGGGCTTTGTCTACTATATACAAGACTCCCGGTATGTCGCCTGCCGTTCCGGATATTCTGAAAAGTGATACCAGACCCCCTGTTTTTCAAAAATACTGATATCTTTTACTGTAAGTTTGCAGCTGCAAAATTAACAGCAGTCTTGAATACATCAGTACTATATATGACCTATACGGGGATGTTTCTGTCCCTTTTAATCCTGATATACAATGGATACAGAGGGATTAACCGGTATCTGTCGGGTTTTTTATTCCTGTCTTCTTTTTACATATACCTGCAGCTCATCATTGCGTATTCGAAAAACGTGGATTTGCTGGCTGTTTTTGGGGTGGGGTTTCCCACCCTCTACTATTTGGTGGGGCCGCTGGCGTTTTTTTATGTTCGGGGGATGCTGAAGGACAGCAACCGACTGGGGCGGAGAGACGCCGTCCATTTCATACCGATGGCCTTTGTATTGGCAGGGGTTCTACCGTACATGTTTTTCACGAGTATGGAAGAGAAGAGGGAAGTCGCCCGGATCATCATCGGCGATAACTGGACCGAGTTAGCGGGGTTCCGCCCCAATAAATTCCTTTCTACCCTGGCAAATGAAGGCCTGAAGGCTATACAAGGCATCCTATATACTTTTTTGCTGTGGGGGCTGTTGTACCAAAACCGGCGCAAATTATTTGCAGCACAAGGGGAGGGGGAGCATCGAAAGCTCATCCGGAACTGGCTGCTCATCTTTTG
>CAZSMU010000059.1:0-21685 GCA_964607915.1 uncultured Haliscomenobacter sp. | reverse complement strand
GACCTCTGCTCTGTCAAAGCAGCGCTCTAAACCAACTGAGCTAATCACCCTTGCGAAAAACAGGCCTTTTTGACCTGCTTTTTCTTGAGCGAGTGCAAAGCTAAGACTTGTACGCCACTTTTAAAAAGGAAATGGCATTTTTTTTACCCTTCCTCTGGCATACGTTCGGCAAAAAGGAGCAAAGCCTTGTTTTTCAGCTCTGTTTTACACAAAAATCAAAACGTATTACACTTTTTTTTAACTTAACATGAAAATTACCGGCAGATTCCGTATCGTTGCGGAGTATTTACGGAATATCCTCTGTCACCACTGGCGCAGACCCGTCCGGGAAAGCGCCTGAAAGCCGTATTGCCGGAGTGGTTTTGGCAAAACATACAGGTGCGGGGATTTATTGGGGGATACTCTCCCGTCCGAGGCAGGTGAGGAGCGTATAGAGCGCTCTTCCCGGCAATGCCTTCTTCGCTACGAGAAACACACGCCAAAACTGTCCAAAGCCACCCCGCCAGCGGTTTCCCTTTCTCGCCAACCCTTCGCCACAAGTCTAAAAGAACTATATTTGCCCTTGCCAAAGGAAGCTACTATTTTTACGACAGACTCTCTCTTTCGCCATGCACGATATCGAGCCTTATTTCAACTGGAGGGATGACTACGCGGCCGAGGAAGACGAACGTTCGCCCTTCTACGGAAGGACCTACGACGAGTTCTATTTCACCCACAAGGTCTATAATTACTTCATCCACCCCCAGTGGGACGAATTCGGTTCCGCAACCCTGTACCTCAAAGTCCTGTACGTGGACTACGACGACGGCTACGCCGTCCTGGAACTAATCGGCGAGTGGAACGATTGCCTGCACAACGACATCATGTACCTCAAACGGGAAGTACTCGAACCGATGATCGAAGAGGGTATCTTCCGCTTCGTGCTCATCTGCGAGAACGTACTCAACTTTCACGGCAGCGACGACTGCTACTACGAGGAGTGGTACGAGGACATCCGGGACGAAGACGGTTGGATCTGCTTCGTGAACGCCCTGCAACATGTCGAAGAGGAAATGCGCCTCACCCGCCTGCAGTCCTACATCCATTTCGGAAGCCCCTTCAACCAAATCAACTGGCGCCCCCAAAAACCAAGGCTCTTGTTTCAAATGATTGAAAAAATGTTGTGATAAAATATTATTTTATGAAAAATATTTTTTTCATTATTTTATTTCTTATCGAAACATCCCTGCCTGCCCGGGCGCAGATCGGGAATCCCCGAAAAGCAGTTTCTCTACTCCCGGGCGCCGACCTGGCCGGGTGGCACCTGGATGTGCCGGACAGGGACAACAACCCCTCCGCTCCTGCCCCTTTTGTAGTGCGAGACGGCATGCTCATCAGCTTAGGCAAACCGGGAGGTCACCTGATCACCGATGCGTCGTACAGCAATTACCGCGTAGTCGTAGAATACCGCTTCCCAAAAGGGCCTGGCAACTGTGGGGTATTGGTACATGCTTCCAAACCCCGCGCGCTGTACAAGATGTTTCCCCAATCGCTGGAGGTACAGATGGAACACGGGAACGCTGGCGAATTCTGGTGCATCCTCGAAGACATCACCGTACCCGATATGGAGCTCCGCAGAGGGCCCAAGGAGCAATGGGGTACGACCGAAGGGAAAGCCCGCCGTATCCACAACCTCACCGATAACTCGGAAAAGGCGCTTGGTGAATGGAACACCCTCGTCGTAGAGTGTCTGAGCCGGGAAATCAAAGTATGGGTGAACGGCGACCTGGTGAACTACGGCAACCAATGCACGGCCGAGCGCGGTCAGATTGCCCTGCAATCAGAAGGTTCGGAGGTGGAGATACGGAAGCTGACCATGCAACCCATCAGACGGCTGAGCAAGAAGAGCTGAGACTTTACCCCTCAAAATCCGGCATCCCTTCCTCTTTGCGGGCTTTTTTGTTGATCCCGAACTGGTAGCGCAGGTTCAGGCCCACGCGCTGCGTATCGCTGTATCGGTCGCCGACGCTGCGGATGCTGCCCTGTGCCAGGGTAAACCGGGTGCGCATGGTGCGGAAGATATCGTTGGCGTTGATCGTCAAGATCAGTTTGTTGTTCAAAAAATTCTGATTCAGGCCCGCGTTGAGCTGGCCAAAGCGGCCCAGTTCATAAAAGTTTTGCTGCCCCCCAAGCAGCATGAAACCGCTGATATTCAGCTTAGTCTGGGGGGCTATTTTGAGTTGATGGAACGTAAACAAGCGCCAGCTGCCCCTGCGGAAGGTCAGGGGTTGGTTCTCGTAGATTCCTTCGTATTCGTTGAAGTTGTATTGCGCGCCGGCTACGAAAAAGTATTTTTTTCCCGGCGGTATTGCCCCGATGACCCGGAAGTAGGTTTCGGTATTTCTCCCCACGTTGTCCACGGTCCGCACGGCCACGCGGCTATCCGCGGCGTCCTGATAGACGACGTTGGAAAATATGTCGGTGGTATAGTTTCTGCCTACTGCCAGGATCGGGCGTTCGTCGAAGCTGATGTTGGCCTCTATGTTTTCGGTAAACTGCGGTTGCAGGGCCGGGTTGCCCGTCTCGTACAGGTACTGGTCTATGTACCGGATGTAGGGGTTCAGGTTTTGGTATCCCGGGCGGTTTATGGTGCGGCGGTAGATCAGGAAAGCGCGGAGTTCGTATTTGGCGATATCCACTACCTTTCGGCTCAGGTACACGTAGGGAAAAAAGTCGGCGCGTCGGATGAGGAAGTTGGTATCCACGGGTATGCGCTGTCGGCCGTCCATGAGGGTATATTCCATACGAACCCCGGTTTTGAGCAAAAAACCGGCCGGCAGGCGCTTGGAGGCCTGCAGATAGGCGGCGTGCAGGTTTTCCCGGTAATCGAAGGCGTTGGTGCGCAGGGGGTCCGGGACCCGGGACTGGCTTTTCAAAAAAAAGTACTCGGCGCTGCTGCCGTAGCTTTGAAAGGTACTTTTAAAGCCCGTCTCTATTTTGAAAGCGGCCGGCAGGGTCAGGGTCAGATCGGACTGGAGCAGGAAGAAGCGGCGGTGTTGCTGGTTAGTGCCTTCCCCTGCGATTTCGAAAGGCAGGGGCAAGGAGTAGGCGGTGCGGTAATCCTGGTCGTTTTCGTTGGTATTGTACGTATAGCTGAGCTTGGTGTCCCACTCCGACCCGGTGCTGTCGAGTTTGAGGTTGAGGCCCAGATCATGCTGGAAGCTCAGAAAAGAGGACGCATTTGCGATGCGGTTGTCGTTTTCGGAGAGGAGGACGCGCTCGAGCGTCTGGATGCGGTTGATATTTGTGGAGGACACTTCCGAATCGTTGAGGTTAACACGGCCGTCGTAGCTGATATTGAGGGTAGGGCGAAGGTCGTAATTAGCCCCGAAGCCGATGAAGCCCTGGCGGCCGGGCTGGCGCGACAAAGCGCCCTGGTTCAGCGTCGTGTCCTGGGTCAGGTAGCGGACGGAGTTGAGTTCTTCCAGCAGGTCGCGGCGGCTGGCATTGCCGCTGAGGTAATACGCGCCTTTTTCACCGCTGTCGTTGAGGTTGAACCCTATGTTCTGGTTGCCGTACCTCCCCTGGTTCATACCGATGTTGGCCGAGCCGGTGCGGCCGATTTTGACGCCTTTTTTCAGGACTACGTTGACGATACCGCCCGAACTGGCGGCATCGAATTTTGAGGAAGGTGTGCGCAGCACCTCTATGCGCTGGATATTCCCGGGGGGCAGGCTGCGCAGGATGGCGGCGATATCCTGTGCCCCCATGCGCTGTTCGCGGCCGTTGATGTACACTACTGCCGGAGTTGTGCTGTTGAGGAATATATTCCCGTCCTGGTCCACAAACAGGCCGGGCGTTTTCTCGAGCACCTCCAGGGTATTGATGCTCAGGCTGGCGAGGGGCTCCGGGTCAATGATGGTCTTGTCGTCTTCCTGCCGCACGAGGGGTCTGCTGGCGGTCACGGTGACCTCCTCCAAATCCAGGGATTCTTCTTCCAGGACAAAAGAAAGCCTTTTCGTACCGGCTTTCAGCGCAATCTGCTCGTTCCGCGTTTGGTAGCCGACATAGCTGATGCGCAGGAGCCAGTTGCCCGGTTCCACGCCGGAGAGTTGTGCAAGCCCGTCTATATCGCAGACGCCTGCGATTTGCCGGTTGGTATCGGGGTAATGCCGCAGTTGCACGGTAGCCCCGGGAAGCGTTTCTTTTCCCTTGTTCCGCACCTCCACTTCAAGGACTTGGGCTACAAGCGATTGGAGAAAGGAACTGACAAAAAACAACACAAAAAAGGTGCGCATGGAAAATATTTGCGCGAAAATAAGCCCCGGCGGCGTATTTAGCCAAAAAACTCTACCAACAAAGCGTGCCCTTCGATGAAAGAGATGCCTCCCTTTGCCTGCTCCGGTTAAAAGCCTTCGGGGTGCTTCTGGTGGTGTTCGGTAGCCTGCTGGAAGGCGCGGGCTACTTCGAGGGCCATGCCTTCCTCGTACAGTTTGGACGTAAACGAGATGCTCGTGGGGCGGCCGTTGCGCTGGAAGCCGTTTGGCACGACGACGCAGGGATGGCCGGTATAGTTTGTGATGGTGAGGCTGCTGCTCCCGAAAGAGGGATGCACATACACATCTACTTTGGAGAACACCTCCCGGTGCATGGCTTCGATCAGTTCGCTGCGCTTGCGGTTGGCCTGTATGTATTCCACGGCCGGGATGAAGCGTGCGCCCCGGAACACGTTGGGCCAGGCGTTTCGGATTTGGCGCACCATGAGGTCGTCGCGGTTGCTGCGCGTGAGTTCATCGAACGCCGCCGCAGCTTCTGCTTCGAGGATGATGCGGATATCGGGGAATTCGGGTAGGCGGATGGGCGTCAGTTCGAAGCCGAGGGATTGCAAGGCAGCCAGGGCTGCGCTGTCCTGGGCGCGGAAGGGGTAAGGGCGTTCGAAGTCGCTTTTGAGGTACCCGATTTTGAGGCGCCGGGGATTGGCGTTGGCGTTGAAGTTGAAGGGTGCCTGTACGACGGCGACGTCTTTGCCGTCAGGTCCGTAAATAGCCTGGAATACCAGTGCGCAATCCTCGACATAACGGCAGATAGGCCCGATTTTGTCCATAGACCAGGCCAGGGCCATCGCCCCGTGGCGGCTGACGCGCCCGAAGGTAGGGCGCAGACCGGTCACCCCGCAGGTCGTGGAAGGGGACACGATGGAGCCCAGCGTTTCGGTACCAATAGCAAAAGGCAGCAGCCCTGCGGCGACGGCCGAAGCGGAACCGGCGGAGGAGCCGCTGGAGCCCGTTTTCACATCCCAGGGGTTTTTAGTAGTGCCTCCGTACCATACGTCGCCCCAGGCGAGCGCTCCGAGGGTCAATTTGGCTACGAGCACAGCGCCGGCTTCTTCCAGTTTACGGACGACCGTCGCGTCGTAGTCCAGCACCTGGTCTTTGTAGGGCATAGCGCCCCAGGTCGTGGGATAGCCCTTTTTGGCCAGGAGGTCTTTCGCTCCGTAGGGGATGCCGTGCAGCGGCCCCCGGTACTTGCCGGCCTTGATTTCGCTGTCGGCGCGGCGGGCCTGCTCCATTGCCAGATCCTCGGTGAGGGTGATTACGCACTGCAGCGTGGGGTCGTGCTTTTTGAGGCGTTCTATGAAAAAGCGGGTCAACTCCTCGGAGCTGATCTGACGATTTCGGATGAGCTCGGCTAATTGTTGCACCGAGTACCAGGCCAGATCGTCCTTTGCGGCCGGCAGGGCCGTCTTCGCAGCGCCGGAGAACACGAGAGGGCGCTGTTCGACCGGCGGCGTATAGCCCATGGGCATAGGGTTGAATACCAGTGCCGGGGAAACCGCGTTGTCGAGCGGTACTTTTCTCAAGGCATCGTACGCCTTGCGGTTATCTTCCAGGTCGGGCAGCAGGGAATCCACTTCCGGGGGCGTGAATTCCAGGTTCATGATTTTCGCTGCGCTGCGGACATCCTCTGCATCGAGCATGTCTGCCAGCCAGGGGCCGGTAAATGCACCGGCCACAAATACCGCCGCCAATGCGGAGGCGAAGAAAAGCGACTTCCGGGAAACCATATCCTACAGGTGTTGTGTGCGGCCTATGAATGGGGCCGCACTTGTTTTTGGATGAAAAATAAAAGGATGCCCATGGCCAGCAGGGCGACCCATACTGCGAAAACGTACTGGGAAATCCCAAACGAGTCCACCAGATAGCCTAAGGAATAATTAAACAGCATATTGCCGACCAAGGCGATGGAAAAAGCAAAGCTGAAGGCAGCCCCCGAAGAATCTGCAAACCGCTCCCCTACAAAACCGAGGAGGATGGGGAAACCCAGTGCCAGGCCAGAGCCGGCCAGAAACAGTCCTGCCCAGATCAACTCTTTGGGCCCGCTTTGCTGGACGCCCACGAGACCCAGGGCTACCAGCCCCAGCCCGGCCCACATCAACCCGACCCGGGAAACCGTGCGGAGCACGCTGCCCACCAGGAGGCGCATGACGGTCATGCCGAACATGTAAAACGAAAGACCAAAAAGGGCATCTGCCTCCGAGACCACGCTGCGCTGGGTCAGAAAAGTAGTACTCCAGTTGTTGATCAGCCCTTCCATACCGCTTTGAAAAAAGAGGAAGAACGAAACGAACAGCAGCAAGGGCTGGTACAAGCGGGAAAGGTTCATCGAAAGGGGCATACCGGCGGTTTTCCCTCCCGGAAAAGGCACCAGGAGATACCCGGCACCTACCAATATCGCTCCGGTGCCTACCGCACTCAGAATGGAAAAAGGGGCAAACCAGCGCTCGAGCAGTGCCAGCAGCATGGGCATGCCCAGGCCGCCCACCCCGAAGAACACCCCCAACAAACTCAGGTTCGCTCCTTTGTTGCCGGTGCTGATGTCGTTGATGACCGCGCTCGTCGCACCGTTCAGGATACCGCCCCCAAACCCGAAGATGAAGATGCTGCCGTACAACAGCGGCATGCTGTGGGTGAGCGCAATCCCTTCAAAGCCCAGGCCCATGGCCATAGCAGCCCCGGAGAGCAAATACCGGAAGCCGTAGCGGTCGCTGATGGGCCCAAAAAAAATAGAGCCGGCCAATATCCCGATGGGCAGAATGGAAAAGAGGGTTCCCGCCCCTACCCCATCCAGGCCAAATCGCTCCTGAAGCGGCTGGGCCATGGCCCCTAAGGTGATGGCAGACATACCAAAAAGCAGCATCCCTGCGCAGCAAGCCCAAAAAACCAATATTCGTGCCGACATACTATTTTGTTTTCGTCGGTAAAAATGGGCTTTTTTTGGCAGGGATGATACGAATGGGCACAAAAATTCTCTTTTCTAATGCGTACAGCTTTGACCGCCACAAGTACAATTTGCGCAAGACCCTCGCTTGTCGTCAAAATGGTTTTTCGTGCCTGCCTTGCGCGCTGCGAACTGCAGCGCGATCCAGCCTGCGCACAGCAGGCCAAGGCCTAAGATTGCCAGAACATGTGCCATAGCTCAATGTGAACTAAACAAGCCGGCAAATCCCATGAAGGCCATGGATAATATACCGGCGATAATCAGGTTAAAAATGGTGCCCTCCAGGTGCTTGGGAATTTCGAGCAGCCTGGTCTCTTCCCGAATACCGGCCATGAGCACGAGGGCTATCGTCATGCCTCCTCCGCCCCCCAATGCGTACACCACTCCTTCTATGAGATTGTACTCCTTGCTCGTCTGAAACAGGGCAAGGCCCAGGATAGCGCAGTTGGTCGTAATCAGGGGGAGAAAAACGCCCAGCGCCTTGAACAGGGCGGGGCTCAGTTTCTTGATGGCCATCTCGACCAGTTGTACTGTACTCGCAATGACAATGATAAAGCTGATCAAGCGCAGGTACGGCACAGCGGCGAGGATATAGGTGTTCAATACCCAGGCCATGACCGACGTGATGACCATGACAAAGATATTCGCCATGCCCAGGCGCAGTGCTGTGTCGAATTTGTTGGTCACGCCCAGGAATGGGCATAACCCCAGGAAGTAGGACAAGGTGAAGTTGTTGACCAGCAACGTCGTGAAAAATATCCAGAAAAGTTCCATAATTGCGGTTTCTTGCGTTCATACCTCCAATGGCCTTGTTGCGGGAGGGACCATCGCCTTCCTCGCCATAAGGCTATTCTACCCCGGGGCCGTTCGTTTCGTTTTCCACCATTTGAATACAATCAACAGGAAGGCCAGGGTAAAAAACCCTCCGGGGGGCAGCACCATGATCACCCAGGGCTCAAACCCTTCGCCAAATAAGGGAATCGTAAACAGCGAGCCGCTGCCCAGGATCTCCCGGATGACGCCGATGCTCAGCAGGGCAAAGGTGAAGCCCATGCCCATGCCCAATGCGTCCAGGAAGGATTGGAAGGGAGGGTTGTGGGCTGCAAAGGCTTCTGCTCTGCCCAGGATGAGGCAGTTGACCACAATGAGCGGAATAAAAGCCCCCAGCTCCTTGTGGACTGCCGGTGCCAGAGCGGCCAGGAAAAAATCGATGACCGTCACAAACGTGGCGATAATCACGATGTACGTGGTGATACGCACCTGGTCCGGTATGGCCTTGCGGAAAATAGAGATGAGCCAACTCGAGCCCAGGAGCACCAACAGTGTCGAAACGCCCATCGCCAGGCTGTTGATAGCCGTATTCGTAACGGCCATAGTCGGGCACATGCCCAGCACCATCACAAAAATCGGGTTCTCTTCCCATAGTCCTTTCAAAAAGACTTCGAGGGGGGGTACCCCCCCTTTTTCATTATCCGACATAGCGCAGTTGTTTTTTTCGGGTTCGGCATCGCACCTGCGGGGCCATACCTTCCATGCCCTACTTTTGGGCGGTATTTTTATCCAAACGGGGTTTCCAGTCGTGTATCCCTTTGTTGAGCAGGCTGACCACGGCGCGCGAGGATATGGTAGCCCCCGTGATGGCGTCCACCTCGTTGGGGCTGGCTTTCTGACCGGCTTTTACCAAAACGATTTCCGGTTCGACCGCCAGTTTTTCAAAATTTTTCAAAAAAACCAGGTCCTTTATAATCTTGTCGCCCAAGCCTGGGGTTTCCTTGCTCTCCAGTACTTTAAACCCTATGATGGTCCTGCTTTCGGGAACATACCCAAAGATTCCGGCTACGATATCCTGAAAACCGGGCACCTGTGCCTGAATCGCATAGCCGAGGGGTTTGCCGGATGGGTCATAGCCCAGGAATACGCGCTCTCCGGGGCCGCTGACGCCGCTTGTTTTTTCCAGTTTGCCCCCGCTCCATTCAAAGACGTCGTATGTGGAACAGCCGGGCAGTACTTCGTACACGGCTGCTTCCAGTGCGCGGGCTTTGGCGGCGAGGATCAGGGGCTCTGTGTACAGGAAGGCCCCTACCAGGCACAGTCCGGACATTAGCCCCGCTACTCCCAGGGTGGCGATCAGGCGGAAGGAACCCGGTTCTTTTGAAGTGGTCAATCCGGGCTGTTCTTTGTGTTCCATATCTCTTTGGTTATTTCTGTATCATGGTTCGATTTGTTTTCCCTGCTCACTGCCTCTTGCCACAAGTCTAATGGCCGTACACCCGGTTTTGGGTTGCCCGGTTGATCAACGGTGTGACGGCATTCATGATCAGGATGGCATACATGACGCCTTCCGGCAAGCCCCCCCATACCCGTATCGTGACGACCAGTATGCCGATACTGACCCCGTAGATCCACATCCCTTTGGGGGTCATGGGGGAAGTAGCCATGTCCGTGGCCATATAGACCGCGCCCAGGAGCAGTCCACCTGCCGCCACCATAAATGCCGGTGAGGGATAGGTGTCCGGAGCGATGAGGTATAGGGCCGTACTCGGCAGGATCACGGCGAGCAAGATAGATACCGGCACCCGCCAGTTGACGATTTTGCGATATACGAGGTAGATGCCCGCCAGGATCAGCAGTATTGAACAGGTTTCTCCCAGCGACCCTGCAGTGTTGCCGGTCAGTAGATCCCAAAGATCGGTCCCTGCGTGGTCAAACTTCATCCTGGCCAGGGGTGTGGCGGTACTCAGCGCATCCACCGATTCTGCCTTCCACAGCGGCATAGCCAGGTTGCTGCCCCGCGGCTCCAGGTAGCGCCCGTCGGGCGACTCCCAGGTCGTAATCGCAGCCGGGAAAGCCGATTGTAAAAAAGCCCTGCCCACCAGTGCCGGGTTAAAGATGTTCTGCCCCAGCCCCCCCCAGATGGATTTGCCAATCCCGACGGATACCATTCCGCCCAGGAAGGCCATCCAAAGCGGAAAGCCGGGCGGCAGGCAAAGCGCCAGGAGCATGCCGGTAATCAGTGCGCTGCCGTCTTTGAGCGCCGAAGCACCCCGGGGGTCCAGCATCCGCTCGGTCAGCAAGCTGCCCGCTATGGCTGCAAAGCTCACCAGGACGGCGCTCAGCCCGAAGTAATAGAACGCCGCCCCAAAAATGGGCAGCAAGCTCAGCACGACCTCCCACATGATTTTGGGGGTAGTCGAAGGCGCATGGAGAAAAGGCGCAGTAGATATGGATAATCGCTCGCTCATCAACGCAGATTTTTGGCCTCCCGGGCCTTTTTTTCACGAATCATCGCCTTGCCTACCCGAAAGCTCTGCACCAACGGGATTGCGGAAGGGCAGACATAGGAGCAGGAGGCACATTCAAAGCAGTCCATCACATGCAATGCCTCCATGTCCTCCCAGAGCCCTTTTTTGGCCATCAGACCCATCCGGGCCGGGTTGAGAAATATCGGACAGGCGTCCACACAACGGCCACAGCGGATACAGTTGAAGGTATCCAGCCCCTGCACCTCCTGGTCGGTCAGCAACACGATGCCGGACGTACCCTTCAGTACCGGCACATCCAGCGTTTTTTGGGATACGCCCATCATGGGGCCGCCTAACAAGATGCGCACAGCGCCCGTGTGTACCCCACCGCAATACTCCACCACTTCGCGCATCGGGGTACCAATTGGTACCAATACGTTGGCAGGCCGCTTCACGGCCGTACCGCTCACCGTCACTACCCGCTCGATGAGCGGCATCCCCTTCCTGAAATACCAGGACAGGGCCGCAACGGTGCCTACATTCGTCACCAGGGCCCCTGCATCTATGGGCAGCTTGCCGGAGGGTACTTCATGGCCCAGGATAGCGGTAATCAACATCTTCTCGGCGCCCTGGGGATATTTGACCTGGAGCGGAACCACTTCCAGCGGAAAGTTTTTCTCGGCGGCGACCCGGCGCAGCGTTTGCACTGCATCGGCTTTGTTCGCTTCTACCCCGATAAGGGTGCGCTCTGCCCGTATGAAATGCTGCAAGATGGAAAAGCCATCTATCAGGTCGGCGGCATACTCTAACATCACGCGATGGTCGCAGGTCAGGAAAGGCTCGCACTCGCTGCCGTTGAGCATGAGGTAGCGGCAGGTCTTATCTTTCGGAATAGAGAATTTGACATGCGCCGGGAACGCCGCCCCGCCCATACCGACCATCCCCGCCCATTGCACGGCCTTCAGGAACTCAGGGAGCGCGACAGACTCCGGATCCACGAGCGCGGGCTTCTGTATTTGCTGGGTGGAAAAAGGATCCGTTTTGATACGGATACCCTGCCCCATCTGGCCATTGGGCTGATCGACCAGGCCTATGCTGAGCACGGTGCCATCCACCGGACTGTGCAGGGCGACCGACAAGAATCCGTCGGGCTCGGCGATCAACTGGCCACGGCGTACTTCCTGGCCTTTGCGCACCACCGCTTTGGACGCTGCCCCGAGGTGCTGCGACAACGGTAAGGTGTAGGTTTCCACAAAAGGCATGCGCTCGACGGCACAGTGGTCGGAGAGGCTTTTAAACTCTTCCGGATGTACCCCGTGCCGAAACGTGTACAGCGGTTCTGAAAGCCCTTGAGGGGCGGAGAATGGCAGCATCTTATGATCTCATTTTTGAAAGGGCGAGCAATTTTTCCCGCAGGCGTTCCTTGACCTGCCCCATCCATATGATTTGTTCAGCTTCGAGGCGTTCTTCGAATTCCCGGCGCCACAGAGCCTGTTCCGCCGCCATGTGTTCTTTGGCAGCTTGTTCTTCTGCTTTACCCTGCTGTGCGGTGTGGTAGGTGTCCGTCAGTCTGCGCAGGCTGTTCCAATGGGAAAGGGCGGCCTGGGTCATCTGCAATACTTCCTCTGAGGGAATCCAGTATTCGAAGCTGGCCGGGCCCAGCCCTTCGCGGGCTACTACGGGCACTTTGCCTTTTTTTCCTGATCCTTCTGCCTGCAGGTACAGCGGAACCGTCAAGGGGCTGCCTTCTTCCGGCCTCCAGGGCCTGAACGCAGTGCTCCAGGAAGGGAGGCTGCACAACCAGTCGGCATAAGTATAAAAATACATCGCGCTTCCGTCGGGCAGGGGTATGTCTGCCGACACCCAGTCGGTTTCCGGCGAGGGGTTTCCCTGCAGGGAGTAGCCGGCCTCTGCCACCGTACCTGCCAGCAGGGGGAAAGCCCGCGTTCTCAGGGCAAGTGAAGCGGCATCTCCGACTTTGTTCCCTCCTTCCGGGGCTGAAAAAAGATGTATAAACGCAGGACCCGCGGACAAGAGGGCGTCGCGCAGCGGAGCACAGGCATGAGCGGGCTCAGCGAGCATACTGCGCAACGCGGGGATTGGCGTACCTGCCATCGCGCGGTACCAGGGCTCATAACTCTGCTGCAGCGCTGTCGTCGAGTCTGGCGAAGCTGTATCCAGGAGCAGCAATTTGATCGGCAGCCCTTCCTCTGCCAGCCAGCTGAACGGGCTGCTCCCAAAGTGCTGCAAGGGCACTACCACGAGTAAAGGCGGAAAAAAGGAGCGTTCCCCGGCATCCAGGTCCTTCCATTCCAGGGAGGCCAGCTCCGGGTCGTGTTGATGGGGCCGGTACTTGCCGCCTGCCTCCAGGCGTCCCCGCCGCAGCAAGCGGATATTGTCCATCCAGTGTCGGTTTACCCCTTCGAGCGTACCTTTGAGCTCTTCAAAAGAGGCCTCTTCCTTCAGCAGTATAGTGGGGGTACTGAAATGGTTCCAGGGGTAGCTCCCCAGCCATTCTGCATCTTCCAGCGCAATGGCGGCACCAAACCGGGCGCGGCCAATGCCAGACGGGCCTTCTTTGACCACCCACAGCAGGTCCTGGAGCGATTTGATCAAGTGCATCTGGCGCTGCAGCGTCTGCTTGTCTATCTTGTTCAGGTGGGTCTCTTCGCCGATATGGCCGAGCAGCACATCGAGGGGTATCTTATCGCCTTCCGCGAGGCCCAACGCCTGCTCGAGGGGACCGAACCCGTGTTTGGGCAGTGCGTCGCTCAGGCTTTGGTGTACCCGGGCCGAAAGCTGGTCTGCCACTTCCCGGATTGCGTTCAACTGCTTGTCCACGGCGTCCTGCCGCCCGGAATCCAGAATAGCGGCCAGGGCACGCAGGGTGTTTTTATGCAGTGTGCCTACATCCGCTCCCTGCCCACCAGCCACCTGCGCGTACGACGCCCGCGACAACATAGCCGTTCGAACAGGGTCCATTTGATTCCATGCTTCCAGTTGGTGCCGCGTCTCGAGGGAGGTATCCGGGAGTTGCTCCCAGAGCTGGAAGCGCTTCTCCTCCCGTTCCCGACGGGGCCCGTCGGAGGGCTGCATCGTCATGGCGCCTTCCGGACAGCTTTCGGCGCATATTCCGCAACCCACGCACGACAAGGGGTCGCTCACTGCGGAGAACAGCAGCCCGGTACCGGCTTCCTGTCGTTCCCGTTCGGCAAACACAGGGGCACTGAACGCCAGCGGCAAGTCTGCGAGGATGGCTCCCAGAGCGTGTACGTCTGTACGTGCTTTTTCCCGTTTTTCCCCTTCCAGTCCCATCTGAGCAGCCAGGGTATGGAAAGCGGCCTCGAGATGTTCCGGCAGGCTTGCCGCCGGGTCCTGCAGGGCTTCCCGACCACATAAGGCGGCCAGGTTTTTGACCAGTGGCGTCAGGCTGCTGAGGGGCGCACCGTTGCGCAGCGCGATGTCCATACCGCCTTTCAGCAGGGCCTCCATACCGAGGGCCAGAGGAGGCAACGCCGCGTGGGGGCAGGCGGCGAAGCAGGCGCCGCAAGCAGTACATGCTTCCGCTTCAAAGACCGGCAATTCTTTCCGCTCGCGCGCCCAGTTGCCGAGCCCCGCCGAACCGGCCGGAATGAGCGGAAGCGCCTGAAAGGGGTCGGCAAGTACCTCAGAAACTGCCTTTTGATCATAGAAAAACGCCGTATCCTGGTAAAAGCGGTTCAGTTTTGAGTAGGGAGGCCCCATATCCCGGTAACGGCGAACCATCCAGGTGAGGCGGGGCGCAGCCAACTCCAAACCCGGGGCAGAGTCTAAGGGCGGAGCAAGGACTTCAGACGCAATACCGGGATATGCGCGGGCGATTTCCTGCTGCAGCACTTCGTGGCGGGGCGAAGCCGAGTGGCTTTTGGTAAAGGGGCTTCCAAACTGCACGATGCTTTTTTGGGTACCGCCTTTTTCCATATTTTTCATCGCCAGCACCACCTGCGATTCTGCCAGGGGCAACGCTGCTTGTGCGGAATGCCAGGAAAGAGGATTTTTTGCTGTCCAGCCCTGTATCGCTTTGAGCAAAAGCGGCTGGGTCTGAAAAGGGGGCTCCATTACCGTCAGCGCTGAAGCCATGGAGAGAAACGGGGCAAGGGTATATCCGGGGAAAGGAGCCCACTGGCGGATTTCCAGCACCCCGGTTTTCGATTTTTCTATTTTAGGAGCTGCCGACCAGCCGGCCTGCAGGCTTCCGGCCTGCGACCAGTCGCCAATCAGCCAGCGCTCCGGTTTTCCTTCCGTATGCGCCGTGCAAGGGCCGTACTCGAGTCCTGTCCACGCTTTAAAGGCCTGCAACCCTTCTGCGATCAAGCCTTCCAGGTGGCTTTCAAAGAAGCGGATGCCGGCGGCGCGTTCGTCCGCAGCGGCCTTGCCTGCTTTCCTGGGGTTCAGCAAAGCTGGTACGTCGAGGTTGAACCACTGGGGTACCCGGCGTCGCTTCGGCCCAAATAATATTTGCTGTGCCGGCGTGGGCGATTCGATCTGCTCATCGGGGTCCCCGAGCCAGGACGCCATCTTTTCCCCTGCCATAAGGCCAGGGTCTTCCTGCGCGGTGCCGCGGGGGCAAATCAGCACTGCGGCCGGCAGCAGCGCCCGCTCGGAGACCCAGTGCGCAATCAATCCCATGGCAACCGCCTCCTGCGCGGTGCCCGCCGAAAAAGCCAGTCCGCCGCATTGCATCAGGAAAGGAAAAGTAGCTTCAAAACCCGGTTGTTCCACATACACGACGAGGGGGGTCTTGCGGCGTACTGCATCCAGGAAGGACTCCCGCTCCTTTTGGAATGTTGAGTCGTTTACCCAGGCCGATGCCCGCACGCCTGCCTGCGCAAGTCCGAGGGTGAACGGCAAGCTGCCTTTTGGCAGGCTAATGGCGCGGCGTCCGTATGCATTCCGCCCGGTCCTGTTTATGCGAAGCCCCGAAATCCCTTCCCCTACGAGCGTTTCCATGGCCGCTACGGCATCCCGTATGGCCGCTGCAATTGCCGCTCCGTTTGTATTGTTCTGTTCCATAACCATCTTTGGATTATCCATCGTAGCGCTCCACCCGCCCAACGGGGAGCTTTGATTCTTTTACGCCTTCAAATTGCTGAAAATCAATCCATTTTATTGCTCCTGTAGGGCAGCGGCGAATCGCGTTTTCAGAAGTCAGGTCATTGAGCGCATAGTTGACCACGGCTAAATTGTGCTTGATTTCGATGACACCGGGCAGGGAATCGGCCACACAGCGGCCGCAAGCGGTACAGGCCACGGAGCATTTTGACTCTGCCAGGTCGCCTTCCAGCAAGGACTTGCACTGCACGATCAGCTTTTGGCTGAGCGGCATGATTTCAAACAGACCTTTAGGACAGATGCGCACGCAGTCGCCACAAGCGGTGCATTTCTCTGCGACGACCGTGGGCAGTCCATCGTCGTTCATGTACAGGGCGTCGAACTGGCAAACCGAGACGCAGTCCCCTAAGCCCAGGCAGCCCCAGGTACAGGATTTGATTCCCCCGGTCACGACGGCCTCCCCGCGGCAGGTATGCAGGCCACCCCGGTAATCGGCCAGGTTGTGGGCTTCCTTTTTGCCCCCTGCGCACAACAGGCGCGCTACCCGTTTCTCTTCCGATCCTGCGTCCACGCCCAGGTAAGCCGCAATTTTTTCCACGCCCTCTTTGGAGCTGACGCTGCATTTGGAGGGCCGTCGCCCCGCTGACCAGGGCTTCTGCGAAGGCGCGACAGCCGGGCTGCCCGCAGGCGCCGCAGTTGGCGTGCGGCAGCATCGCTTCCACCTCGTCAATGCGTGGGTCTTCGTACACGCGCAGCTTTTTGTATGCCAGGGCGATGATGGCGGCAAAAAACAAGCCTAAGCCTGCCAGTATTCCTACCCCAAGGATGAATTCCTGTACCACGGTTGTCGTTTTTTGACTTGTTGCGAAGGGTTCCGCAAAAGAGGGAGAAAAAAACCTTTCTTGCTCCCGGATGCTTCCCCTCTCAGCACGTCTTTTTTATGCAAAGGGCTTTGCGCGCTCCAGAAGTTCGGACAAATCGGGGTCATCCTTATCCCAGGGGGTCCCAGGATGTATGATGCTCACGGGGCAGCGTTCTGCCGCTTTTACCAGGTCGCCGAAACTTCCTCCCCTCGGATTAGCTATAAAAGCCTGTTTGTCTTCATTATAGTGGAAAATGCCCGGCTCGGAGTCCACGCACTCGCTGCAGGATGTGCACAGCGGGGTGTCTATCCAGGCGGCGATTTCTATAGGGCCTGCTGCCGGAGCCGCCTTCGGCGGGACCGCAGCGGGCGGCGCAGATACTTCGGCCGCAGGTTCCGCCATGGATTCCGGGGCGGCGCTTTTTTGCGCTACGGGCGTTGCCTCCCTGGTCGCGACGGAGGGGGGCGCTGCGTCGAGGTCCAGCAGCACAGTAGCCAAGTTTTCCATAGCCTCCCGCGCCGCCGCATCTTTGGCGGCCTGGAGCTCGTTCTGGTGCTCTCCCTGGAGTCTCTGTACCCGCTGTTCAAAATCCGATTCCCGCTCTACCGCAAGCTGCTCGGCGGCGCGCAGTGCGTGGAAGCTGCGCACCCCTGCGATTTCCTGCAGGTATTGCCAGAAGTCGCGCCGCTGCATGGCTTTTTCCACCAACGGCCAGGCCACCGCTGCTTTTTGCAGTTGTCGTTCCCGGTCGAGCACCCAGATGAACGGGACTTCCCCCGCGCGCTCAGGCGCTGCAAGCTGCAGATAGTCGGCGACCGGTATCAGCGACGGCGTCCAGAAAGCCGGGGGAACTATTTTGAAATGCGGCTCATGCCCCTTTAAAGAGCCTATGAAATCCACAAAGGTAAAAGCCACCTTCTCCAGTTTGCGCTCCGCGTCCACCTGCATCGGTATCGTATGCACGGGCCAGTCCTGCCCGCTATCCGGATTCTGGATCAAGGTGAACCGGCTGCCCCACTGCGGGCCGCCCAGCGGGTCGTACACCAGGCCGGGGAAGGCCCTGCCCTCGACCGCGGCCAGCGCGTTCAGATACGCCTCCTGGGCACTACCCTCCACGCCCAGGAGGTGGAACAGCGCAGGTGCGGCAGCGCGCAGCCCTTTTTGCAGACCTGCGCACAAAGCCCCGGGGGATACCGCGCTGCCCTGCAGCACAAAAGCATTGCGGTGCGCCAATGCCAGCGCGACTGGTTCCAGGGCGTATGCGCGCCGGGAAAGAGCCGAATGCCGATCCGGGAACGAAACGACTTTGATGGCCAGGTTGGCCTGCAAAAGTTCCGAAAAGGCCGACAGACCCGGGCCGAGCAGCACCGAGTCCGGAATAAGCAATAAGGTAGATGGGCACAACGCCATCTCTTCTTCGCTGAACGCCCGCCAGTCGAAGGCCGCGAAAAATTCATCGTGCAGCGCCGGCTGATAGCGGTTTTCATACTCCAAACGGGCTATGCGCAGCGCTGCCCAGAAGGAAGCCATAGCCGACATAGAGCCTTCAAAGCCGCTGCGAACCGACTCAAATAACTGCCCCACCGACGTGCGGCAAAGGTCGCAATGGGCAAACCAGCGGGCCAGGTCCACTCCTGCCTGCTCCTCTATACCTTCCTGCGCGAAGAGGTAGTTCTTAGACTTTTTCTCTGCGCGCAGGTACGCCTGCAGGGTATCGAGCGCATTGTACAGACGGGAAAAACGCGCGCTGCTGCCCTCTTCTCCGGGCGGCACCTCTGCGAGGGCGTTGACATCCACTCCTTCTTTGGCTTGGGGCTGCTTTTCTTTTTCGACTGCCAGCATTTCCTGCAACTGCGAGATATGCCTTTCCGCTAAGGCCGTGAGCCGGGCGCTGCGGTATGCCCCTTCGTATTCTAAAAGCGACGACAACAGGTGAAGCGATGTATAGGGCGAAAACGGGATAAAAGCCCCCCCCGCCGGCAGAGCCCTGCGCAACTGGTTCAGTTCTCCCGTCAGCATCAGGGCCTCTACGCCTTTGAGCTGGAGTTCCTTTTGGAGTTCCTCGGCACTCTCTTTCCAGAGCTGCTCTGCTGCCAGAGGCCCGACCCCCTGCGCCAAGTAGCGGATGATGCGCGACAAACGCGGAAGGTGCCGTTTCAGCAGAGGTGCTTCCTCCGCTTCGGGCGCAAAGGCCGAAAAGGCATTTTGGAGGAGTACCGCTGCTTCCGATAGCCCGTAGGAAGGTTCCTGCCCGTTTTCCGCCCAAGTTTTCGCGTCGGGCATCCACAGCGGGAAGATCGTCTCGAGAAGTGTGCTGTCCTGAAAAGGTGCCATCAAGGCCGGGGCAATCCCCCCTTCGCCTCCTTTTCCCGTTCTAAAAAAGACGTGTAGCCCTTGCCAGTAGCTGTGGAGTTCTGGTTCTGAAGCCGTTCCCTGTGGCGCGCAGCGATACGGCGACGACCCTTTAGAGGCAATATTTGCCAGGCCCGACCAGCGGTCCAGTTCCTTTTGCGCTCCCTCACCGGAGTCACTCGCCATCTCTACGGTGTGCTCCTGCAACACCTTTTTCTGTACCTTGCCCGGTACCGTCTGTACTCTGGATTCCATAAGCGGATGTATTGGGCAGGAGGCGAGGGAAGTGCAGAGGGGCAAAACGGATATCTTCTGCCCACTTACCGGCACCCTCGCCACCAGCCTGTTGAACCGCATGGGGTTGCACAGGAAAAAACCTGTTGCCCACACGAAAATGCACCGCTAAATTTGGAAAAAGCGCAGGGCCGGCCAATGACAGAAATGGAGCTGTTCGGTGATTTATATCACGGCCTCCATCACCTTTATCACGGTATCCACCTCTTCCCGCGTGGTATATGCCGAAATCCCCAGACGGGTGACGCCGCCCTGTTCGAGCAAACCAAGCACTTCCGTGGCGCGGATCGCGTAAAAATGGCCGTCCCAGGCGAAGACGTTTTCCCGGGCCAGGCGCGTGCACAGTTCTTCGGCACGCAGACCGGCGACGCTGAGGGAAAGCGTAGGCGCGCGCAAGGTGGTCGTAAACGGCACTCCGTGCACCACTACCCCGGACAGTTGCGCCAGTCCGTTGTACAGATGTGCGCCCAGCTCCCACTCGTGCTGCTGAATGAGGTGCATCGCCGAAACCAGCTGCTCCCGGGTCGTGGCCCCTTCGCCGAGGGCTGCGATGAAATCTACCGCTGCACCCACCCCGGCAATAGCCGCGTGGTTGAGCGTCCCGGTTTCGATGCTGTACGGCGCGTGCTGATACGCCGTGCGGAGCCGGTCCGGCTGCAGGCGGTCCAGCAGGCCCGGACGGCTGTACAGGATGCCTACATGAGGGCCGTAAAATTTATAAGCCGAGCACAGCAAAAAGTCGCAGCCGAGTGCCTGCACGTTTAGGCTGAAATGAGGGGCAGCGTGGACCGCATCTATCAACAGCCAGGCGCCCACCGCGTGGGAAAGCTTCCTGACCTGCGCAATGTCGTTTACCGTGCCCAGGATATTGGAAGAGTACCCCATAGCCACCAGGCGCGTGCGCTCGTTGATTTTTTGCGCAAAATCCTCGTAGTCGAGAACCCCTTCCGGCAGAAGGCGCACTTCCCGCACTACGATGCCCCGCTCGCGCAGACTGAGCCAGGGGCCCCGGTTTCCTTCATGGTCGAGCTGCGTAATCAGGATTTCGTCTCCCGGCTGCAAGGAGCGCACAATCGCCCTGCTCAACATGAAATTCAGGGTGGTCATGTTCTGGCCAAAGGAGATGCATTCCGGGCCTTCCGCACCCAAAAATTCGGCCATGCGCAAACGGGCGTGGTCCATCGCAGCGTCTGTTTCCCGAGAGGTGAGAAAAGCCCCGTGCGTGTTGGCATTGGAGCGGCTGTAATACCCCGATACTGCGTCAATCACCGATTGTGGCACTTGTACCCCCGCCGGGCCATCCATATAAACCAGAGGTTTGCCATTCTCTATACGGCTCAGAGATGGAAATTTTAGTCTAAAAACAGTGTTCATTTCAATATTTTTTATTTTATTTTTTAAAAAATTAAAATAATATTTTACAAACATAAAATTTAGCCCAATCCCGGGGTCAAAAAAGCGGATTCCCGGAAAAGTAGGATACCTTTGCTTATCAGGCGGTTGGAACACATCCCCTCAGTGCCTGCCAAAGATATGGAACTTATTTACGCGGAAGAAAAATACCAGGTTTTCCTTGAAGAAGAACCTACTGTTGAAATGTTCGACTTGTTGAAAAACACGAATTGGGGCACGGGAAAAACGGTGTACCAACACTTCAACAATGAGGAGCACCTCCTGCATATTGCCGACCCGCAGATTTTCACGGTTCGGGAAGAAGGGGCGCTGCGAGCCTTCACCGTCTTTATACGGCGCAGGCTTCCCTCCCTGCATGCGGAAGGCCATGCGTACTACATCCGCTTTTTCTGTGCTTCCCCGGAGATCAAAGGCGCCGGGATTGTGAAGAACCTGTCGGAAATCGTCATCCGGTACGTTCGGCAGAGGGAATCGCCTGCCTGCTTCTATGCGACGATCGAAGCGCGCAACCCCGCTGTGCGCAAAGTGGTCACCCGTATTGGCTTCGACCCTGTGGCCACCCTCAAAACGATAGGGTTCAGCCGTTTTTTTCCCCGTCAGAAATTGGGGCTGCGAAAGTTGGAGGGCGAAGAATGGAATCGCTTTCTCCCTGTTTTGAACCAGCACAAAGCCGAGGTGGCCTTTTGGACGAGCGACAACCTGCAATTGCCGCCCGGTTATTTTGTACATGAGCGCAACGGCGAAATCCTGTTGGGTGCCCAGGTGCATTTTGCGCATTGGGCCATCCATAAACTACCGGGTATTCCGGGGATATTTCTCCCGCTGATCCCCTACCTGCCGTTCATCCGCAAAATAGCCAACCCCAAAGCCTTGCATTTCCTGACCCTGGAAGGTATCTATGTGAAACCAGGTGCCGAAGCATTAGTCCCCGACTTCCTGGAAAGCCTGCTGCACCGCTTCAGCTACCATTCCCTGATGTGCTGGGCCGATGCGAGAGACCCCCTCTACGACACGCTCTCAAAGGCAAAACCGGGCCTGCTGCACGAATTTGTGAAAAATTCAGACGCTTCCTTCGTCGCTTCTTTTAATGGCTATACGGAAGAACAGGTCAGCCGCATCAAAGCGCAGTATTTCTACGTTTCTTCTTACGACAATATTTAATAGACTTGTTGC
>CAZSMU010000058.1:0-21706 GCA_964607915.1 uncultured Haliscomenobacter sp. | reverse complement strand
CACAGTGTGGGCGAAAAAGGGCCTTTTTGACCCCTTGATGATCCCCCGCGCAACACGTCTAATATAGGTCATCCATGCGCAGGCGAAGGTATTTATTTACGACAATCCAGGTGCTGAGCAAATACACTCCGGCCCCCAGGGCCGGTAGGCCTGCAAGCAGGAGGGCCGTCGTTTCCCGATTTTGTCCCAGGTCGAGGCCCGGCATATTTTGGTTTACCCAGTACAACAGCGCTATCAGACCAGCTGCGGCGAGTAGTCCGCTGATGGCTCCGTGTGCAATGGCGCGCCGAAGGTAGGGCGTACTGATGAACCTCCAGGAGGCGCCTACCAGCTCCATTGTTTTGATGAGGAAGCGGTTCGCGTACAAAGCGAGTCGTATGGTATTGTGTATCAGAATACTGACAATGATTAGGGCAATCGCGCCCAAAAAGAGCAGGGCGGTACCGGTTTTTTTGAGGTTTCGGCTGACGGGGATCAGGACACTTTCCTGGTAGTAGAGGTCGTGTATGCCCGGCTCATTGCGCCAGCGGGTGCGGATATCGCCCAGTGCGTCGGGGTTCATATACCCGGCGCGGACGTTGAAGGTGGCGATATCGTAGAAAGGATTGGGCATGTCGAGCGCCAGAAACTCTTCGCCGAAGTCTTTGCGCATGAGTTCGGCCGCCTGGGTGCGGCTGATGAAGCGCGCACTGCCCGGGAGCACATAGTCGGCGCGTTCGAGCACACCCAACAGGGAATCCTGTAGGGGAGGGGGCACCGTATCCTTGAATTCCAGGATGAGGTTGACGTTTTCCTCGTAGTAGCGCAGGATGCGCTGTGCATGCAGCAACAACAGCCCCGTACCGCCCAGTGCGAACAGCACGAGGGACACGCTCAGGATGGCGTACAGGTAGTTTGGTCTGGATCGGGGAAGGGGAGGGCGCGTAGATTGCATGAGCCTACTGTTCCATATCTTGCATGAGCGTTTCCGTTTCGTCAAACAAGCGGCCCAGATCTTCTTTGAGTTGCTGCTCATCCTGTGCCAACGCACGGCGGGAGCTGAGGGATCGGCCTTGCTCGACCAGCCCCTTGGCGCGGTTGATTTGCTCCAGGCGCGCTTCTATGGATTGCCGCTCCTGGTCCAGTTGCTGAAGGCGGTTCAGGGCACCCTGATCGCGGTTTTCGCGCGCATGGCTGCGCAGTTGCCCGAAGAGCGTGTTGATTTTTTCTAATGCCGTATCGTATTTTCCGGCGTCGAGCTTTGCTTTTTCCGATTTTAACAAGCCCCAGGTGGACTTGCCGAGTTGCTTGACACTTTGGAAAATGGCCCGGGACGTATCTTTTTCTTCCGGTGTGCCCAAAAAATAGTTGTACACCAACACGCCCACGACGATGACAAACACCAAACGGAACAATAATTTGAACATATCTTCTCTTTTTTACAAAGGTATGAAATATCATGCTTGTTGCAAAGAGGGAAAGCACCTCATGCACAAGCCCGTACTTGTGGCAAGGGGTTTACCATGTCCCTGAAAATTCTTATCTTCGCATTTGTATAGCGGACAGCCGGCTGCCGGCACAACGGTACAGGGCCGGGTGAAAAGCCCGTGCTTCCTCCCCGGAGGAAGCGGCTGTGCCCGTCCGCACTTTTAACCCGTACACACAAGAACGATTGCCATGGATTACCGCCCTCGCGAATTTGAGCCTAAATGGAAAAAAAACTGGGAAGAAACAGGTGTCTATAAAGTATCCAACGACGATAGCCGCCCGAAATATTACGTACTGGACATGTTTCCTTACCCTTCCGGGTCGGGCTTGCACGTAGGCCATCCCTTGGGCTACATCGCATCGGATATTTTTGCCCGCTATAAGCGCATGAAGGGGTTCAACGTCCTGCACCCCATGGGCTACGATGCCTTTGGCCTTCCCGCCGAACAATACGCCATCCAGACGGGGGTGCATCCCGCCAAATCTACGGCGGATAACATCCGCCGCTACCGCGAACAATTGGACAACCTGGGATTCAGCTTTGACTGGGACCGCGAAGTACAGACCTGCGACCCAGCCTACTACCGCTGGACGCAGTGGATATTCCTACAGCTCTTCCACCACTTCTACGACCTCGCGTCAGACAAACCGCGCCCTGTAGCGGAGTTGATCGCGCACTTTGAAACCTACGGCACCCAGGGCCTTGACGCCGCCGGCAGCGAAAGCCTGTCCTTCAGCGCCGCAGAGTGGAAGGCCATGTCGCCCCGGGAAAAAGACGAAGTGTGTATGAACTACCGCCTGGCCTATCGCAAAGTGAGCTATGTCAACTGGTGCGAAGCTCTGGGAACCGTACTGGCGAACGATGAGGTCAAAGACGGCGTCTCCGAACGCGGGGGACACCCGGTAGAGCGCAAACCTATGCTGCAGTGGTCCCTCCGCATCACCGCCTATGCCGGCCGCCTGCTGAAAGACCTGGATCTGGTGGACTTCTCCGACGCCATGAAGCGCATGCAGGGGAACTGGATCGGCCGCTCGGAAGGGGCACAGATGTTTTTCGACGTCGCGGGTTCTGACCTCAAAATCGAAATCTTCACGACCCGTCCCGATACGATCTTCGGAGCTACCTACATGGTGCTCGCCCCGGAACACGACCTGGTGCCTTCGCTGACTACCCCCGGGCAAAAGGCCGCTGTGGAGGACTACCTCCGCTATGTCAACAGCCGCTCAGAGCGGGAACGCATCGCCGAAGTGAAGGAGGTCACAGGGGCTTTTCTGGGGGCTTATGCCGTCAATCCATTCACCCAGGAGCCAATCCCGATCTGGATCGGGGAATACGTACTGAAAGACTATGGCACAGGTGCCATCATGGCCGTGCCGAGCGATGATGACCGCGACTGGGCCTTCGCCGAAAAGTTCGGCCTGCCCATCATTGACGTAATTGACAAATCGAAATACCCGGGGGCCACGCGCCACGACAAACTGGGTATTATGATCAATTCGGGCTTCCTCGACGGCATGGAGGTGCCCGATGCCATCGAGGCCGCGCTGCAAATCATCGAGCAGAAGGGGCTCGGCAAGCGAAAAGTGAACTACAAGCTGCGCGATGCCTTGTTTAGCCGTCAGCGCTACTGGGGCGAGCCGTTCCCCATCGTGTACGACCCGGAGGGCGTGGCCCATGCCTTGCCGGACTCCGATCTGCCCCTCCTCTTGCCGGAAGTGGACGATTTTCAACCCGCCTCGGGCATGAAATCACCCCTGGCCCGCAACGAGGCCTGGGCCAGTCTGCCCAATGGCTGGACCCGCGAAACGGATACGATGCCGGGTTTCGCCGGTTCCTCCTGGTACTTCCTGCGGTATATGGACCCACACAACGCGGGGGCCTTCGCCGACCCAAAGGCCATCGCCTACTGGCGGGACGTGGACTTGTACGTCGGTGGAACCGAGCACGCGGTGGGGCACCTGATGTACTCCCGTTTCTGGCACAAGTTCCTCTACGACCTGGGGTTGACGGTCACGCCCGAACCCTACCGCCGCCTGATCAACCAGGGCATGATACAGGGGATTATCGAGTCGCTCTACCTGCAAAAAGACAAGGTCGGGGGCGCTGCTCGCTTCCTCTGCGCTTCCCTGGTCGCCGCCGAGGAAGCCAAAGGCACAGAGTTTGTCAAAATCCCCGTCCACGTGGACTACGTGAGCGACTACGGCGCACAACATTCTTACCTGGGTGCAAAAGGCGTTCAGGACTTCGTCGCCTGGCGGCCCGAGTACCGGGACGCGGTGTTCGAAACCCCCGCAGGCACCTATCGGCAGGGCACCTTCAGCGGCGACCCGAAGGCGTTCCGCATGGTCACGGCTTCCGAGGTAGGCAAAATGTCGAAGTCCAAATTCAACGTCATCAACCCGGATGATGTCGTAGCCCAATACGGGGCCGACTGCTTCCGCATGTACGAAATGTTTTTGGGCCCGGTCGAGCAGGCCAAGCCCTGGGATACGAAAGGGATTGACGGGGTATCGAGGTTCCTGCGCCGCTTCTGGAGCCTGTTCTTCAATAAACACGGCGTATTTTCAGTCTCGGAAGAAGCGCCCTCCCGCGAAGAACTCAAGATCCTGCACCAGGCCATCAAGCGGGTACAGGACGATATCGAGCGCTTCTCCTTCAATACCTGCGTGAGCGCGTTCATGATTTCCGTCAACGAGTTGCTGCAAAAAAACAGCAACAAACGGGATATCCTGGACCCTATGGTCAGGCTGCTGGCCCCTTTCGCGCCTTTCGTAGCAGAGGAGCTGTGGCAGATGTTGGGCAACGAGGGCTCCGTTCACCACGCCGCCTATCCGCAACTCAACGAGGGATTCCTGGTCGAAGACCTGGTCGAATACCCCGTGAGCATCAACGGCAAGCGCAGAGCCTCAGTCGAGTTTCCCGCCGATGCAGGCCAGGAAGCCATTCAGGCCGCCGTCCTGGAGATGGAGGCCATTCAGAAATGGCTCGAAGGCAAGCAGATACAGCGGGTCGTCGTCGTCCCCAAACGCATGATCAATATTGTTACGGCAGACTGACGCCATCGGATAACCTCTGGATTTTCGCGTAGTCCTGGACTTGTCGCAGCAGCTATTGTTCTGTCAAAACCGAAAACCAGAATATGAAATTTGCCTACTGGTTGTTTCCCCTGCTCCTCGTGACTGGGGAGCGGCTTTTTTCCCAGGCCATACTATTGCCTAACCCCTCCTTGTGCGGAAACCTGGGCAGCATACGGGATTACTCCTGCCCGGAAGAGGGGGGCTTCTATCAGCCCACCCGCTTCCTGATCCGCGTCGCTGGAGCCCCGGGAAGGAAGTTGGGCGTGGACGTCTATCTCCGGGAAGTGCGCCTCATCGTGACGCATACCTGGCTGTCCGACCTGGAAATCAGGCTGGAGTCCCCCTCCGGGAAGTCGGTGCTGCTCGCCGCAGACAAAGGAGGAGGTGAGGATAACCTCGGCATTGTATCCGGCAACTGCGGGCAGTATGCGGTGTTTTCTGCCGTCGCCTGCACGCCGCTACCGGAAAATTCGGGCGCCCCGTTCACCGACCGGCCGTACCAGCCCCAGGAGAGCCTGCTGGGACTGAACTCGGATGGCTCAAACCCCATTGGCGACTGGAAACTGTTGATTTGCGACGATACAGAGCAGGACACCGGGCGTCTGGAGTTCGTAGAGCTGGTGTTCGAGCCCATCTCTTGCCTGCCCGCGGGCAATGTACGGCTGCTGGGACAGGATTCGACAGCGCTCTTGCTCGCCTGGGATACCGGGTCGGGCGTCTGCACGGATTCCACCATCCTGCTCGAATATGGCCCCCGCGGGTTCCAGCCAGGAACCGGGGCCATGCCGGGCGCAGCAGGTACCCTGCGCAGAGCAGGTTGTCCCCCTTACCTCCTGGGCAATCTCCAGGCGCAGACCGAGTATGATATCTATATCCGAAGACAATGCGGCCCCGGCGTCTTCTCCGCCAATTCCTGCCCTCTGCCAGTCCGGACGCTGTGCCTGCCGCCCGGCCCGCACACGGAAGAACAGTTCTCGGGCGGCACTCCCTGTGCGCCTTCCTGCGGGGCCCCTTGCAACTGGTCGGGCGTCTGGACCAATGCCGACTCGAGCGGCCTCAACTGGACCTTGTACTCCGGCAAAACGCCCACCGAAGGGACAGGGCCCGCCGACGCCGTGGATCCCGGCGGGAAATATGTATATGTAGAAACGAGCGGCCCGGCCTGCAAAGGGAGTGCGGTACTGATGTCTGGTTGCTTCGAACTGCAAAAACGCGGAGAGGCCGACTGCCACCTCTCCTTTTTTTACCATCTCTACGGCCCCCACATCGGGAGCCTGCGCCTGGAAGCCTCGGCCGACGGGGTACGCTGGGATGCCCTGTGGCAGTTGCAGGGCGACCAGGGGCCCGCGTGGCGCAAGGCTTATGTGTCGCTGCAGCGCTATGCCGATGGCTCCCTGCTTCGTTTTCGGTTTGTAGGTACGCCCCTGGGCACGGGCAGCCTGGGCGATATGGCCCTCGACGCCATCGTCGTGCATGGCTCTACTTATCTGGGGTCTTCCGCGCAGACGTACTACGCCGACCGGGACGGCGACGGCTATGGCAACCCGGACGAGGTAGCCTCCTCCTGCCTGGCGAGCCCTCCGCCGGGGTTTGTGGTCCGCCCCGGGGATTGCGACGACCGCGATGCAGGCGTCTGGCCGGGAGCGCCCGAAATCCCTTGCGACGGCAAAGACAACAACTGCAACGGGATGGCCGACGATCGCCTCCTGCCGGCACCACAGGTGTTCTCCGATACGATTTGTGCCGGCGAACGCCCGCTGCTGAGGGCCTCTCCCGTACAAGGGGAATACGTGCTCTGGTATGGGCCAACGGATACCCTTTCCGGTACCCTGGCACCGGAAGGCTTCTCGCCCCTCATCCCGGAGCATAGCGGGAGCGAGCCGCTCGTGTACCGCTTTTATGCCCAGGCGGTGGATGCCGGCTTCCGTTGTTTTTCCGCTCCCTTAACGGAGGTACAAGTGGTCGTGAACCCCCGTCCCCTTGGGGTTTTGGATCGTGCGCCCGCCTTTTGTGCCGGCGATTCGGTGAACCTCGCCCGCCTGGGGGTGCGGGACGGGCGCAATACGCAGGCTAAATTGACCTTTCACAGCGAGCTGCCGGCCTCTACGGCGAACCAACTGACTCACCTGGTGCTCCGCCCCGAGCGGAGCCTGACGCTGGCGTACCGCCTGGAGAGCCCGGCCGGCTGTACCTTTACCGATACCTTTATCCTGGAAAAGAGGGTTTTTCCGCCTATTGTTTTTCTTCCTTCGGATTCGTTTGCCCTGTGTACGGGATCTTCCCGCGCGGTGGCGGCACAGCTCCCCCCCGGCAGCGGGCCGTACCGCTACCTCTGGGGCAATGGGGCCGAAACGCCGGTCGCTCGCGTAGTCGGCGGTGCCGAGCCGGGACAGCGGCAGATGCTCTCCCTGACGCTGACCGATGCCTATGGTTGTACGGGCAGCGATACCTTGGTAGCCGTGACCATAAGCAGCATGGATTCTCTGCGCCGTCAGGTGTTCGATGTGAGCACCTGCAATGCCGGGGATGGCCGTATCGAACTACGCCCCTTAGATGGGGTGCCGCCCTTCAATTATTCCTGGTCGGGCAGCAACGGCTCCTCGGGTACGGCCCTGAACGTGGGTACTGCTACCTTTACCATCACCGGGCTGGCACAGGGAAGCTATCGGGTCACCATAACGGATAGCTCGAACGAGAAATGTGCTTTTGTGATGCCGGCGGCCTATGTGAACGGCCCCGGCACGGCCATCGCCGGCATAACGGTGCAGGACGCGACCTGTGCGGGCAGCGCGACGGGAAGTATCTGCGTAAAAACCAGCGGGGGGGAGACCCCTGATTTTTTATGGAGCAATGGAAAAACAGGCTCTTGTATCGGGGAACTGGCAGCAGGTACCTACTCGCTTACGCTCACGCGGGCAGGTTGCGCGACAGTGCTCAAAGATCTGGTCGTCGCTGATCCTGCGCCCCTGAAGATAGTAGCTTCGGTGAGGCGACCGTCTTGTGCCGGCAGCAGGGATGGTGCTATTGTAGTCTCTCCGTTCGGAGGAGGGGGTTCGTACCGCTACCGCTGGAATACAGGCCGCCTGACGCGCGACCTTGAGGGGATTGCAGCGGGTACCTATATCCTTACTACGACCGATGTATATGGATGTTCTATCGTGGATACCCTTCGCGTCGAAGACCCGCCCCCTCTTGAGATTCAGGTTGAAGAGCTGCAAAAAGCAAGCTGTGCGGGCGGACGGGACGGGCTTATCCGCGTGGCGGGCAAAGGCGGCACAGCTCCGTATGCATACCTCTGGCAACAGGGGGGCAGCGCCCCCGTGCAGTCGGGCCTCGCAGCGGGAACCTACCGCGTCACCCTGACCGATTACCTGGGCTGCCAGGCAGATCGGCAGTTGGTGTTGGCAGACCCGGCACCCCTGATTGCCGTCCCGGTGCAGGTTGCCTTGCCCGCGTGCAGGGGAGATAGCTCCGGGGTGCTGACCCTGCAGCACAGCGGCGGACAAGCCCCCTACCGAACGATCTGGAGTACGGGTGCAGCGACGGATACGCTGCGCCGGGTCACCGCAGGTAGTTACCGGGCGGTGGCGACAGATGCCAATAATTGCCGTACCGACACCCTGTTCATAGACGTACGCCCGCCCGTTGCGCTTTCCTGGAACCCACAAGTCACCAATCCCCTGTGCCGGGGCCGGAACGACGGGGCTATTCGCCTCGCGCCGGCAGGACGGGCACCTTTTCAGGTGCAATGGGCGCGGGGAGATACCACAGTATCGCTTGCTTCCCTTCCGGAAGGGGGGTATCCCGTTGAGGTGCGCGATGCGCTGGGATGCCGCTACGATACGGTATTCGAGTTGAAAGCTACCCGACAAACCTTTCAGGTCATCGCCAATCCGATAGCACCTACTTGTGCAGGAGGGAAAGACGGTTTTGTTTTTGTACAGTCCCGCTCCGTGGAGTTCCCTCCCTTGCGGTATTTCTGGTCGGACGGGAGTACATCCCGCGACCGATCCGGCTTGCCGGAGGGGCGCTATCCTCTGCGGGTGACGGACGCACTGGGTTGCACCCAGCACCTGGATTCGCTGGAGCTCAAGAGCCTACCCCCCCTGACGTACAAGATTCTGGGGCGGGGCAACAACATCTGCAAGGGCGACAGCACCGGGTTCATAGAATTGGAAATCAGTGGGGGCCAGGCCCCTTATCGCTATCTGTGGGAGGGCACCAGTGCCACCGGAGCAAGTGCATACCGCCTGAAAGCAGGTATGTATGAGGTATTCGTGGAAGATGCAAAGGGCTGTGCGCTGCAAGCCAGCTTTCAAGTGCAGGAGCCGTCGGGTATAGAAGCCCAGGTAGCCGTGCGCACAGGGGATATTTGCAAGGGGGATACGGCTATTCAGGTGAGCGCCGCCGTCTCCGGGGGCGCGCCCCCGTACCGATATCGTTGGAGCAATAGCAGTACGGATTCGGCACTGTACAACCCCAAGCCGGGAGATTATGCCCTGCTGGTGCGCGACGCCAACGGCTGTGCGAAGCTCCTCTCTTCTATCAAAGTGAAGAATCTGGGGCAGCCGCTGAAGCTCGATGTGTTTGAAGCGGAGGATATCAGTTGTTACGGGGCCAGGGATGGCCAGTTGCGCGTCCGCATCAGCGGGGGGACCGCGCCTTTTAGCTATGTCTTTGGCGGCACCGCCCAGGTGGTGCGTTCCCTGAAGCCGGAGGCGGCTGTCTCCAACCTGGGGACGGGAGCGGATTTTTCGGTGGTGGTCACGGATGCACTGGGCTGTCAGGTGCAGTCCGGGCTGCGATCGGTGCGCGAGCCCGCCCTGCTGGAAGCTATACAGGACAGTATTTTGCAAGCTGCCTGTACCGGCCTGGAGCGGGGGGGATTGTTTGTCAGCGCCCGTGGGGGAACGGCGCCCTATGCCTTCAACTGGTTTGATGAAAAAGGCGTGGAAGTATCCATCAGTGAAGACCTCGTAGGGGTGCGCAGCGGTGCGTATCGCCTCATCCTGACGGACAGCCGCTTGTGTACGGATACTCTTCGCCTGGCGGTCGGAACAGGCAACCCGGTACTGCTGAACCGCTCCGTCGTTGTCCCGGCAGCTTGCAAGGGCGATGCGAGCGGTTCCATATCGCTTGAGTTGGCCGGGGGCCGACCTCCTTTCAAGGTATGGTGGAACGGACAGCCTGGAGGTTTGTCGGCGACCGGGCTGAAGGCTGGTTCGTATGAGCCTTTGGTGTTGGATGCCGATAGTTGCCGCACATTGCTTCCTGCGTTTGAGGTAAAGGAAGCAACGGCGCCTCTGCAGGCACGAGCTACCATCGTTCCGGTGAGCTGTTCGGGGCGCAGTGACGGCGAGGTTGCCCTGCAGGTTACGGGGGGTGTCCCGCCCTATGCGTTTGTATGGACAGATACGACGGGGAAGCTGTTGTCCAGCCAGTTGCCGCATTTCAAAGGGCTTGCTCCGGGAGGCATCCGCGTAGCCCTGCGCGATAGTTTTGCTTGTATCCGGGATTTGCGCTATGAGGTACCGCTGGTTCCGGCGCTCGTACTGACTTTTGACGTACGCCCGCCCACGAGCGCTGCCGATGGGCAAATTCAGGCCCAGGTGGCCGGAGGGACCCCTCCCTTCCGCTATGCCTGGAGTACGGGGGACTCCATCTCCCTGCTCAAGGGGGTGCTGCCGGGTATGTACGGACTGACCGTGACGGACCAAAGGGATTGTACCGTGCGGGATACGGCCAAACTACTGCCATCGGCCCTCTCGGAGGGGATACGGCCCTCATCGGTGCGGCTCTATCCCAATCCTTCGACGGGTGCTTTTTGGTTGGAGATGGCATTTGAAAAAGCCCTGCCTGCAGTAGAGTGGACCTTCAGCGACCTGTACGGCCGGGTGTGGCACTCAGGCCGGGCGGTACCCCGGCAGAACCGCTTGCAGGAACGCATTGACTGTTCCGGGCTGCCCGGGGGGATGTACCTGTTGGGGGTCAAATACCAGGGCTCGCCGATATGGGTCGGCAGGGTGGTGCTGAAGCCAGGCGGTTAAGGGTTTTGCGCGGTGATGGCGAAGGTGGTACGTCGGTTGGCCTGGTGTTCCTCCTCCGTACAACGTGCGCACAGGCAACTGACAGCGGGCTGCGTCTCGCCGAAGCCCTTTGCCGACAATCGCCCGGCTTCTATGCCGGCTTCTATGAGATAATTGACCGCGGATTCTGCCCTGCGCTGCGACAAGGTGCCGTTGTAGCTGTCGTTGCCCCGGCAGTCTGTATGCGACGCCAGTTGAATCTGTATGCCCGGGTTGAGGCGCAGGTTCTCGGCCAGGGCGTCGAGGGTGGGGCGGGCATCCGCCCGGATGTCCCATTTGTCGAAGTCGTAGTAAATATTTTCCAGGGTAATTTCCCGATTGAGGAAGATTTGATCCAGTACAATTTCCACCTCAAAGACCTGCTCTTCCCCTTCAGGCGAGGGAGAAAGGCCTTTGCTGCTAAATTTCCCGGCGTTGGTCAGATACCCCGATTTAGTGGCTAAGAACTGGTACTCCGTGTTGGGGTCGAGGAGCAGGGTATAGAGCCCGTCGTCGCCAAGCGGGATGGTTTTTTTGCCGTTCGCGGTACGGACCTCGAGCTGGGCAGCGGCGAGGGGCTTACGGCCCAACACTTTGCTGTTGGGATCGGCGGGGTTGGAATAGATTTTTTCCAGCACAAAGACATCGAGGCGCAGCGAGCCTTTTCGCTTGGTCTCGCTGGAGTCTCTTCGGGCCAGGGCCGGTACGGGCGGGGCCGGTGGGGGTGGGTAGCGGTCGAAACGATACAGGTCGTCGTTACCCGCGCCGGGGCGGTTAGAGCTGAAGAAGCCGGACTCTACAACCCCCGCTTTATCGGATTTTTCTGGGGAAATGGCTATGGCAAAATCATCTGATCCCGAGTTCAGAGGAGGCTTGAGGTTGAAAACAGGAGCCCATTCGCCGTTGGGCATCCGATAGGTGCGGAAAATATCGAGCCCCCCCATCCCCGGGTGGAAGTCGGAAGAAAAATACAGCGTATCGCCGTAGATGAACGGAAACTGTTCATTCCCGATCGTATTTACAGTACGGCTCAGGATTTTGGGTTCAGACCAGCCGCCGTCTGCTGCTTTTTGTACCGTGTACAGGTCGTAACCGCCCCAGCCATCCGGGTGTTGGCAGGAGAAATAGAGGGTTTTCCCATCGGCCGAAATACTGGGGTGGCCGTAGTTTATGCCCCGTTCCTGAAATTCAAGCTGCCGGGGCGCTTTCCAGGCGTTGCCGTCGAACTCGCTGACCAGGATACGGCAGAAGGCATCCTCCCTCCGCGCACCGGTACAACGGGTGAAGTAGGCCTCCCGGAAATCGGCGGTAAAAGAAATAGTGCCTTCGTTGTCAGCGGTATTGAAAGGGGCACCATAGTTGCGTACCGTGGTATTGTCTGGGTTGAAGACGAAAAAATCGGAGTAGCGGTTGCCGGTCCAGTTGTAGATGGCCTCTCCGCTGCTGTTGTTGCGGTCAGAGGAGAAAAAGAGCTCCCGCTCTTTGTAAAAGGCGGGCGCGTAATCCGCTGCCGAAGTGCTTTCTTCCAAAAGGGTCACCTGATATTCGGGTTGCGGGATTTTTTTCCAACCCATAGCGATATCGCAGGCATTGATTTCCCGGCGGTATTCGTACGGGCTGCCGATTTCGATGCCGAGGTTTTTGAAAGATTCTTTGGCCTCCGCATAGCGTTCCAGGCGTTTCAGGGCAAAGGACACTTCGCGGAGGGCATCGACGCCATACTGGTTGTCATAGGCTTTCTGGTACCAGTCCAGGGCTTGTTCATCGCGTCCGAGGATGCGGGCACATTCTCCTAATTGGAAGGCTATTTTGCCTTTTTCGGCACGCGTTTTGGCTTTCCCATAGTCTTTGCTGAGCAGCGGGATAGCCGCGTGGTATTGTTTGCTCGAAAAAGCGCTCGCCGCATCCCTGGGCTTCTGGGAGAAGGCAACGAAGGAAAAGCCGAGCAACAGGACGAAAAGCAAGAACCGCATAGGAAAGCTATTTTTATGAAAAACGCCGCAGCGCCGCCATGGTTTAACGCAGGGGGGGTGAGGGGGCGCGAGCAGGGAAAAGAATCGTTTTTTGCCCATGCCCCCTATGCAAAAGAGGCGATATGAAACTCATACCGCCTCTTTTGCATAGAGAAGAGAAGTCCCCTCTACTATAATTTTTCTACCGCTTTGGACGAGAAGCCCCGTGCGCCGCCCGTTTGGGTCTGGCTGACTTTGGCGTTGTCCACCATGGTGTCGGACTTGGTGAAGTCGTGTACCAGGGCGGAGGCGACGAATACGGAGGAGTAGGTTCCGAAGCCGATACCTACCAGCAGCGCGAAGGCGAAGCCCTTGATGCTGGCGCCCCCGAAGAGGAGGAGCACGAACACCGTGAACAAGGTCGTCAGCGAGGTAATCAGAGTACGGCTGAGGGTGCTGTTGATGGCTTCGTTGATGAGGGACGTCTTATTCAATCCCGGATTCATGGCGACCCGTTCGCGGATGCGGTCATATACGATGACGGTATCGTTGATGGAGTAACCAATCACGGTCAAGATGGCGGCGATGAAGGCCTGGTCAATTTCCATAGAGAAGGGCAGCAGGCCGCGAAGGACGGAGAACATACCCACCGTGATGATGGTATCGTGGAAGAGGGCGATGACCCCGCCCATGCTGTACTTGGCCTGGTTGAAGCGGATGAAGATGTACAGGAAGATGACGAACAGGGAGATAGCCCCAGCCAGGAACGCACTTTTCTTGATGTCGTCTGCGATGGTCGGACCTACGCGGCTGGAAGAGGTGACGTGAGTACCGTCGGCATCCTGGTCGAAGAAGGAAGCCTTCTCGAGATTTCCACCGACGAGGCCGGCGACGCCTTCGAAGAGTTTGTCCTCTACGCGGCTCTGGGCATCTTCAGAGGCATCGTTGATCAGGTAGCTGGTCGTGATATTGTAGGTATTTTCTGCATCTACTGCTTTGACGATAGGCGTATTGCCGTCGAACGCTTTGCGCAGGTCATTGCGCAACTGGTCGGCGCTTACATTTGCCGTTTTATCGAAGGTGACGTTGAACGAGTAGCCCCCTTTGAAATCCACGCCCAGTTCGAAGCCGCGCACCGCCATGGAGAGCAGGCTGATGAAGAACAGGGTGCCGGAAATCATGTAGCTGTATTTGCGCAGGCTCATCCAGTCCACATTCGCATTGACCAGTACGTTGGCAGAGAAGCTGCGGAAGAACGTGAACGAGCGGCCTTTGTCGGTCCACCAGTCCATCATCATGCGGCTCACCAGGACAGCAGTGAACAGGGTGAACACGACGCCGATGATCAGCACCACGGCGAAGCCTTTGATGGGGCCCAGTCCGAAGTAGGCGAGGACGATACCGACCAGCAAGGTGGTGACGTTGCCGTCAATGATGGCGGAATAGGAGTGTTTGAAGCCCTCGGTGATGGCGCTCAGCATGGGTTTGCCGGCACGCAGTTCCTCGCGGATGCGCTCGAAGGTGATGACGTTGGCATCTACGGCCATACCGATGGTAAGGACGATACCGGCAATGCCCGGCAGGGTAAGCACCGTACCGAAGGAAGACAATCCCCCGATGATGAAGAAGAGGTTGAGGATCAGGGCCAGGACGGCTACGATGCCGGCGCTGCCGTAATATAGAATCATGAATCCTGCTACGACGAGGAAGGCGATGATGGTAGAGTTGATCGAGCGGGCGATGTTTTCCTGACCGAGCGACGGGCCCACCAGGGCTTCCTGGATGATGCGCGTTTCGGCGGGCAGTTTACCTACTTCGAGGATGCTGGCGAGGTCCTGGGCCTCCTGCAGGGTGAAGTTGCCGGTGATTTGGGTATTTCCGCCGGGGATGGGTTCGTTCACCCGCGGGCAGGATACCACTTCTCCGTCGAGGAGGATTGCCACTTCGCGGTTGTTGTCGTTGGCTGCGCGGGTCGTCATATCTTTCCAGACGCGCGCGCCCTCGTTGTCCATGCTCAGGGTAACGGCCGTCTGGCCGGTGGTCGGGTCGGGTTCTGCACTGGAGCGGTTGACGTTATCGCCGCTGAGTTGTGCGTCCATGCGGCCGCCGGCATGGCGGATGGCGTAGAGTTCGTATTGGGTCGTCGCTTTGCGCGTCGTGGGGTCCATGATCGGGTCGCGGCCCCAGTGGAAGGTGAGGTCGCGGGGGAAGAGGTTGCGCACTTCTTCCCGGCTGAGGAGGGAATCTATGGAGCGGCGCTCGCTGCGTTCAGCGAAGCCCATGACGGCGAGGCTGTTCATAGCCTCGCTGGTGCCATTGAGGGTAAAGATATCGAACAGCGGACCCTGGTTGACGTTGAAGGGGCTGTAGATGGTGTCGAGCTTGGCCACGGACGTCGTGGGTTTGCCCTGGGCATCTTTTTCGTACGTCGTGTCAATGCGCAGGATTTCCTGCTTGAGTTCACCCGTACCTACGGTGCGGGCCAGGACGCTGTTGGCATCTACGAACGCCTTCTGGATAGAGTTGCCGGTGGGGTTGTTCGGGTTCACCGGGTCGGAGATGCGGTACACATCCCAGAACTCCAGTTTGGCGGCGGCTTGCAGGAAGCTCCTTGCCCGCTCGGGGTTGTCTATGCCCGGAAGTTCGACGACGATGAGGTCGCGGGCGGCGTCGAGGGAGACGTTGGGCTGGGTGACGCCGAGTTTATCAATGCGCTGTTTGAGCAGTTCGAAAGTACGGGTGACCGTCTCATTGGCTTTTTGGCGCAGGACCCGGACGACCTCCCCGTTGGAGGATTCGAAGTCCAGGTCTTCGCGGAGCACTTCGTTGCGGGCGAAGATAGGTGCCAGGCGCTGGCCTTTGCCAAGTTCCTCATAGGCACCTGCGAAGAGGGATATGAAGTCCGACTGGGCGTTTTGCTGGTCTTTGGTCGCTTTTTCGAGTGCGGCGCGGAAGGCGGCATCTTTATTGTCATCGGACAGCGAGAGGATGAAGTTCTTGAGGTCCACCTGCAGGACCACGCTCATACCGCCTTTCAGGTCGAGGCCCAGAGCGAGCTGGCTGGATTTCAGGTCCTGGTAGGTGTAGGTCTTGAGCAGTGGGATGGTCAAGATGTTTTTTGTGGAAATAGAGTCCAAATATTGGGTGCGCGCCTCTTTGAAACGGGCGTTGCGCTCGTCGGCAGGCGCTTTTTGGCTGGTAGCCGTAGCGTAGGCATCTGCCTTTTTTTCTTCCCTGCTGGTGGGGATGGTCAATAAAAACTGGATCAGTGTCACCAAAATCATCACCACGAGGAAAAACCGAATCACTCCTTTGCCTTGCATAGCTTTCGCTTTACTGTGTTATTTTGTGAAAAAACTGCGCAAATATAAGCGTTTTGCATTATTGTGTATCGAAATGCCCTGCCTTTTTAAAAGAGTTGCTGACTCCCTTGGCAATAAGCCTCAAAGTTCATACTATCCGGGAGGGCGTGGCGCCGCTCAAAAAGCCCTGTACGTTTTCTATGCTGAGCTCCAGGAGGCGCTTCCGGGCTTCAAAAGCGGCCCAGGCCTGGTGGGGGGTCACGATGCAGCGGGGGGCGTGTAACAGAGGGTGGGAGAGGGGGGGAGGCTCCTGGCTGAGCACGTCCGGTGCGGCGCCGCCGAGCTTGCCTTCGTGCAAAGCCCGGGCCAGGTCTTCTTCGACGATCAGCTCCCCGCGGGCCGTGTTGATGAGGAGGGCGTGCGCTTTCATGCGCCGCAACAATTCCAGGTTGACGATTCCGCGGTTTTCCGCGCTGAGCGGGGCATGGAGGCTGAGCACATCGCTGGCGGCGAAGAGCTCGGGCAAGGCTACAAAGGATACGCCCGGTCGGGCGTCCCGCTCCGGGTGTTTGTGGGTGGCCAGGACCTGCATGCCAAAGGCAGAGGCGATTTCGGCCACTTTTTGACCGATTTTGCCGAAGCCGTAGATGCCCAAGGTCATCCCCTGCAGCGATGCAATGGGCTTTTTCCAAAAGCTGAAATCGGACTGCGCCGACCATTCGCCCGCCCGGACCGCTTCGCCGTGCAGAGCCACCTGGTTGCTGAAATGCAGCAGCAGGGCAAACACGTGTTGCGCTACGGCTTCAGTCCCGTAGCCCCGCACGTTGCAGACGGCGATGCCCCGCTCCGCAGCAGCGTCTATGTCTATGTTGTTGTAGCCGGTGGCCGTCACGCAGATGCAGCGCAAATCGGGCAGTTCTGCCAGGATGGCACGGGTGATCCGCACTTTGTTGACCAGTATAATATTTGCGCCCCGCGCGCGTTCGATAATCTCGGATGCCGCACTGCGGGGATAGACGCGCAGTACGCCCAATCGGCCCAACGCGTCCCAGGACAAATCCCCCGGGTTGAGCGTGTGGCCATCCAGAACGACGATGACATTGTTTTTTTCTGACATTTTTTCCCAAGCATCTTACCAGTCCAAATCTAAGGTTTTTTATGAAGCGTGCGATTTTTCTTTTTTTACTGACCTGTTCTTTGTCCGCCTCCCTGTCAGCTCAGTATGCGGTTGTCGCCAGCGAGGTAGAATCCTGGGTGAACCCCAATTTCCCTTCCTCCGATTTCAACCTCAACTCCTCTTACCTCTACCTGGTGAACGGACAGTCCCTGCAGAGCGTTTTTGAAGGAGAAGGGCTCCAATCGAAAGAGCGAAAAGACGTGGGCCTCAAAAAAGGGGATTACCCGCAGTATATGTACCTGGCGATTACGATCAAAGACCCTGTGCAGGAGGGGAATACGCTCTCTATCCCCCTGATGATCCACGACACGCGCAACCCGAATACCAGCTCCCGCCTGCTGGAGTACGGCGGGCGTTTCCTGGAAAACATCCCCGACGATGTCCTCAAAAACGGGGATATCGTCGCCAAGGTGAAGTTCGAAGCCATCAAAACGAATACGACGACCGAGTTCTGGAAGAAAACGGCAGAGATATCCGTGGAACTGGGAAAAACAGCCACCAGCCTGCTGAAAACTTCCCTCGCCGGCCCTTTCCTGGCGTTGACCGAGCAAATTATCCCGCAGATAGACAAAGGGCTCAAGTCCATGGAACAGGTGGAGGACCCCGTCAAAGTGACCAGCGAATTTTATATCAAACTGCTGTCCAAGGAGATGAGCGCGCTGTACCAGGAACGCGTCGTGTCGGCTACCTTGTACCGCATCCACTGGGACATCGAAAAAGCGCCCAGGAGCAAGTTCTTTGCCAACGCAAACCCACAAAAGGTGGACGATCTGCGCAGCCTGGTCACGAGCCGCACAGCCCCGTACTTCCTGGTCGTCCATACAAAATCGGAATACAACACCGACCATACAGAGCTGGTGTACAACCAGTCTTATATTGATAAAAAATCAAAGGACTTCCGCAAAATCCAGAACGAGTCGAAGAAAGCAGTGGAAAGCGAATTCCTGGAAACCCTCAAGCTCGCCGTGGAGCTCAAGCGCCAGATCGACTTGTTCCAGACCAGCCTGAACACCAAATATACCGACTGGCTGGCCTATTCCCGCATCGTGGACCTGTACTACGAAATCCGGGTCCAAAAAAACGAGGAAGTAGCCCGGCTCAGCAGCCAGGACCAGGTCACGCGCGACAAGTACTCGCGCCTGTACGCCAATGTGGCCAACGATGTGGACGGGTGGTTTTCTACAGAACTGTTGGGCAAAGGCAGGGAAGTGGTCCAATACCTGGTCAATAATCCCGGCAGCGCCGTCCCGGACAAGGGCAACCCCAAAGGATTGTACGCTAAAATCGAACTGCTCGACTTCTTCCGCGACCGCGTGAAACAAATGGAAATCCAGGGCAAGCTGCCCAAAGAAATCGAATCGCTGGGCGCCTATCAATTGACTATCAAAAAAGTGGAAGAATTGGAGAACGCGCTGTTCGAGTCCGATTTCCAGCCCGACCCTAAAATGGGCTTAGAGGCTACCAAAGAGTGGCTGCTCGCCAAATCTTCCAAAACCTATCCGCTCTGCCAGACCTGCGCGCGCCGTGCAGGCGAGCGCATCACCGCGCTCGAAAATTCGACCCATGAACAAAACCTCAAAAAATTTCGCAACCTCTCCACTGAATACTATGGCCAGTTGGAGTGTTTCGACGAGGTCATGGGGCTGCTGAACCAATATATCCGCAACCAACCAGCGGATTCTACGGCCGCCCCGCTCGCCCCCCTGGTGTTTGAATCCATCAAGCAGGACCAGGGTGAGTTGATGAAACTGTCGAATTCATTTATGAAAATCTTCTCCCGCGACTACAACACCATCCCCGCCCGCGAACTGTCCGGCCTGATTCAACAGTACCAACTAGACCAGGAAAAATTTCAGGTCATCGTTCAGCGCTTGCGGGGAAAGGCTTTGCCGGCCCAGGGCCTGCCTTGTACCTTGCGACCCTGACGCCGAAGAGGTGACCTTGTACAAAAATCCGGTCTTAGACATAGCCGGGCGCTCGCAAAACAAAAGGCTTGTGGCAAGGGGGCAGCGCGAAGGGAAAAAAGAGTCTTTTTGATCCCTTCGCAGATTCCCCTCGCCATAAGTCTGAAATCTATTTGTACCTTTGCGAACGCCTCGTTTGGTTCCGGAATGAGTTTCCCCGGTCCATACCGTGCCGTATGATCAAGACCATATACAGGATATTGACCCTGCTTTCCTTCGGCTTGCTGATGTTCGACCTGGGGTATTCCCAGGACGAAACGCAGGAAAAGTTCCTTCTTTGGGCCTATTTTGCCACGACGGTCTTCTTCACAATCTTTGAAACCTACCGCATCCTGTCGCCCGGCGAGGCGACGAACATACTGAACCAGCTACGCCTGGCGCTGCCCGTCGTTACATTCGCGATTATTTCCGTCCAATGGCTCCTGAAAGGGGATACGCTGGAAGACGCCATCAAGAGCCGATACGTGCTGTTCCTGCTCAACGTATTGCTGCTGGTCGTTTTTGAGCTGACGTTTTATATCCGCAAACTATACCTGAGCGTGTTCTCGCCGGCTATCCTGTTTGTGGGCAGTTTCCTCTTCGTCATCGCGGGCGGCACCTTCTTGCTGATGCTCCCCAACGCCACCACACACGGTATCCGCTTTGTGGATGCACTGTTCACAGCCACCAGCGCGGTCAGCGTCACGGGCCTGGCTGTCGTAGATACGGGCACGGCGTTTACCCGCATGGGGCATATCATCCTCCTGGTGCTGATTCAGTTGGGCGGACTGGGCATGCTCACGTTCACTTCTTTTTTCGCCTACTTCTTCAAGGGTACGTCCTCTTTTCAGGAAGATCTCCACCTCAAGGACTTCCTGAGCTCGGAACAACTGAGCGGGCTTCTCGAATTGGCCCTGAAAATCGTGGGGTTCACCCTGGCCGTCGAAACCGTGGGGGCCGTTTTTATCTATTATAACCTTCCGGAGGGCTATTTCAGCACGGTGGAGGAAGGCGTGTTCTTTTCCATGTTCCACGCCATTTCCAGTTTTTGCAATGCTGGCTTTTCTACTTTAGCCAATAATTTTTACGAGGAAGCCTTTCGTTTCCGGTACAATATCCACCTGGCCATCGCCTTTTTGCTGATCATCGGCGGATTGGGGTTCAGCATTTTTTTGGACCTGATTTCCTATATGCGGCTGCGGGTGGGGAGCTGGTACGTGAGCTTCGTGGTGAACCGCGCAAAGTACTACAAAACGGTTCGCCAGCTCACGCTCAATACGAAAATCGTACTCGTGACCACTACGGTGCTGCTCGTCGTCGGCACAGCACTCTTTTGGGTCCTCGAGCGAAACCATACCCTGGCGTGCCACACGACCTGGTGGGGTAAGTTCGTGACCTCCTTTTTCGGTTCGGCTACGCCCCGCACCGCCGGATTCAACACCGTTAATATGGCAGAGCTGGCCATTCCTACGGTCATGGTTACCATCCTGCTGATGTGGATCGGCGCATCCCCTGCCTCTACCGGCGGTGGTATCAAGACGAGCACTTTCGCATTAGCCACTTTGAATATCTTCAGCGTGGCTTCCGCCAAAAACCGGATTGAGCTGGGCTCCCGCGAAGTGCCGCCCAATTCCGTGGACCGCGCTTTCGCCATCATCAGTCTCTCGCTGATCGTGATTGGCATCGGCATCTTGCTGGTGTCGGCAGCAGAGCCCGAGCAGACGGACTTCCTGGAAATTGCCTTCGAAGTCTTCTCTTCGTACAGCACGGTCGGCCTCAGCCTGGGCCTGACGCCCAGGTTGACGGATTTTAGTAAATTCGTGCTTATCTTCGTCATGTTTATTGGAAGGGTCGGTGCCTTGAACATCCTGATCGGCATGTTGCGGCAAATCAAAACGCTGCCGTACCGCTATCCCGAGGAATCCGTGATCATCAACTAAACCGCGCTAAAAGGGTCAAAACCATGAAGATTATCATCTTTGGCATCGGGAATTTTGGCGCCTCCCTGGCGCTGCAGCTCACAGAAATGGGGCATGAGGTAATCGCTATCGACAAAAACCACGATAAGGTCGAACTGATTAAAGACCAGGTTACCCACGCCATCTGCCTCGATGCGACCAACCTCGTGGCTATGCGGAGCCTGCCTCTGCGCGACGCCGACGTGGCCATCGTCGGCATAGGGGAAAACGAAGGTGCCTCCATCCTGACCACGGCAAACCTGAAGACGCTCGGAGTCGAACGGGTCATCAGCCGCTCCATCTCCCCGACCCATGAAACCGTCCTGGAAGCCATGGGCATTGACCATGTCCTGCACCCCGAACAAGATGCGGCAGAGCGCCTGGCCAAAAAACTCAACCTCCGCACCGTCATCGAAGCCTTCGAACTCGACGCCAACCACTCGGTGGTGGAACTGGAACTGCCGCCGGCCTTCATCGGCAAAACGGTGCTGGAAGTAGATGTGCGCAAAAACTACAACCTCAATATCGTGACCCTGATCCGCAAGCGCCTCAAACGCAACGTGCTGGGAATACACAAAGTGACCTACGCCTGCGAAGGGGTCGTCCGCCCCGATACCCGATTCGAAGAAGGCGATATCCTGGTCGTGTTCGGCACCAATGCCGATGTCCAGGTACTGTGCCGCACCAATGGGCAACGCCACAAGTAAAACTGCGCATCCTGGTAGAATCAGATAACCAAATGCATCCATAGAGGTCAGGGAGGT
>CAZSMU010000057.1:21301-21808 GCA_964607915.1 uncultured Haliscomenobacter sp. | reverse complement strand
ATCTTGCCCACGGCAGCCCCCAGGTTTTGTACCAACTTACGGCTGGTCTTACGCCCGTGGTTCTTCTCCAGGTCTTCCGTGACCTGGCTGGCCTCTTCCTTTTTGTACTGCGCTCCCATAGTGCCTTTTTTTGCCCCAGATATAGGCCAAATTACCGTAAACAGCACTTAGTAAACAGGAAATAGAAGCGGCACCCGGTCAAATCAACCTGGTTTTCCGAGTGGGACTTTTTGAGGGAGATTTGATGGTATCTTCCGTACCCCTCTCGTCAAAAATAAGGAATTATCCGGCGCAATATCCCCGCGATGAGCCCCAGGTAATCCAGTGTCTTGATTATCTAGGTCGTTGGTTCCATCAGCTAAGTTTGGTGTGTTCTGCTTAATTCTCAAATTTTGTAGGGGAGTGAGATAGGCTATAATTTTTCAACGGTAAAAGCTATTGCTTTTTTAAATGGCAGTATGTTTGCATTTATAATATTAGTGAAAGAAAACCGATATGTTTCCTCGC
>CAZSMU010000057.1:0-21291 GCA_964607915.1 uncultured Haliscomenobacter sp. | reverse complement strand
TTATGGGATTAAATAATTCCCATCATTCAGGAAAAAGGAAATCAAAAAATCACAGTTCAGACAAACGGCTGCTTTACTTTACTCCAGCAAGCGGAATTCCACTCTTCGGTTTTTTTGGCGGGAGGCTTCGTCCTGCTTAGGCAGGGTAGGGCGGGTCTCGCCGTAGCCGCTGGCCTTTATCTTATCGGGGTCGCAGCCTTTGGCGATCAGGTACTCGCGTACGGCGGCGGCGCGGTTTTCAGACAGGAGCTGGTTGCTTTCGGGGCTGCCGACATCGTCGGTATGCCCTTCGATGGCTACCCGCAGTGCGTTTTCCTTGAAGTATTTGGCCAGGGCGTCGAGTTCCGAGTACGATTCGGGCAGGATGGTGTGGGAGCCCGTCTCGAACAATAGGTTCTGGAAGCGCAGGCTGTTCCCCGAGCGCTTGAGCTCTTCGGCAGTGACCACGACGACCGGGGACTCTACGACGTTCCCTGAGCTGTCCTGTGCGAAATGGATCTGGAACGAAGCAGGCAAGGCGTCTGCTTTCCGTATTTCAGCGCGGTAGTCCTTCTTGTCCGATACGGGTATGAACACGACTCCGGTCAATGGGTCGGGGCGGACGATCTGTACGATATTTCCGCTCTCTACATCCCGGATGACCACTTCTCCGTCTATGGGTTTGCCGTCTGTGCCCAACACCCGGGTCTCGAAGGTATGAACGGTCTGTGGCCGGTAGGCAGTTGGGAGATCTATGGAGGTGATAGCGTAGCTTCCTCCCGTGCCGAAAACGGAATAGCCCCTGCTTCCGTCGGTACTCACCAGGAAGTCCCATTCGTCAGCGCTCGAATTGATACTTAGACCGAGGTTGCGCGGTTTACTCCAATTCCGCCAGGTATCGTCCAATCGGGTGCTGACAAAGACGTCGAAGCCGCCAAAGCCATCGTGGCTATCGGAAGCGAAATACAAGGTTTTCTGGTCGGGGTGGAGGAAGGGTTTTCGCTCCGTACCTTTGGTATTGATGACGTCCCCAATGGCAAACGGGGGCTGCAGCGTATGGCCGTCAGGACCATATTGGGAAATATAAATATCGAAGTTGCCCTCTTTTTTAGACACAAAAATCAGCCCTCCGCTGAAATAGCGGGAATCGCCATCCCAGTCGCCCGTATTGATATGGTCGGGAAGAGGCTGACTGGTTTGCCAGCCGTTCGCGGTTTTTTTGCTCTCGTAGATATCTCCGCTGACGAATACGAGCATTTCCGTACCATTGGGGCTGATATGTTGTGCCGATTCGTTACGGGCCGTCGTGTTGATACCGGCTACTGGTATGGGTATTGACCAGCCCTTTTCGGAATACTGCGAATAATAGATGTCTTCCGATATGCCAAGCCGGTTACAGAAGTAGAGTTGCTTCCCGTCTCCGCTGAACACTGGGGAATAGCCGCTGTATTGCTTTCCGCCTTCCCAGGGTATGGGAACCATCTTTTTGAGCCGCTTTGTTTGGGAAACCCTGTCGTACAAGTCCTGGAAAGCTTCGTTTTTTTGTGCGAACAAGGATTCATATCTCGCCAATGTATCCCGGACTACCAGCCAATTACCGCTTGAGAAATCCTTTGATACCATCTTCTGCAACGCAAAAAAAGCTTCGTCCGAGGGGGCGTGTTCTCTTACATAGTCAGCCTGTTTTTCATAGTCAAGCCGTTCGAGTAATGCCTTCACTGCTTCGCGCTGAACAGGGAGGGCGCCCTGCGCGATGTTCAGGAATGTATTTAGTTCGTCTGGGTTGCGCCGGGCCATGACCTCTTTGAACCACACCCTTTCTATTTCGCGCCGAACCCGGATAGGCTTGTCTTTTCCCAACTGCCGACCAATCCTTTGTTGCTTTTTCTTGTCCATCTCCTTGTAGGACTGTTCCCCTAACAATACCAAGGCGTACGCGGTATCCAAATCAGACGCAGGATTTTTCGCATCCATGAAATAGCGAGCCATACCCAAATAGGTCAAAGTCCTGGATCTTAGCCCGGCTCTTTTGAATAATTCCATAGCTTCCGGATATCGCTGCTCCAGGAGTGCCTTTTTCCCGGACGGATACTGGCTATAAAGGGAAAAAGGCAATAAAAACAATAGACTTATTGTAAGGGATCGGCGAGGTAGGGAAAAAGAGTTCTTTTCTTTCCACCCGAAGGCGTTTTTGAGGGAGCCTAAGCCCGCTATACGACTGAAACAGGCACTGTGTGGGAAGGAAAGGTCCTTTTTGAGCCCTCGATATTCCCTTCGCAACAAGTCTGATAAGACGATGGAGGTAATACCTCTAATGGTTCCATTTTTCATACCGGATAAATCGCCCTGCGCACTTTCCCCCGGGACAGGCTTCGCCCCGTGAACGCAATGCGGCAAGGCATTGGGTTTGGTGAATAAATCAATGGGTAAGCGCTCTCAAAGCAGGGCAGCACCAAATAGGACTATGCGATACGCCCGTCCCGGCGCTGAAATAGATTTATGCCGATGTGGAAAATGAGGGGGATTGGAACAGGGAATACATCGTTCAATTGTCGGTCTCAAAGATAAGCATCCTAATTCATGTATGAAATACACACTTGTATGTATTTTTTGGTTTTTGGAGATTTTTTTCGTTTTTCGCAGGTGATAGACTTGTGGCGAGAGGTTCCTCGCAGGGTCAAAAGGCCCTTTTTCGCCCGCACTACGCCTTTTTTCGGTCGGCAAGGCTATACTTCCTCTAAAAGCCTTCGTGTGGACAAAAATGACTCTTTTTTCCCTCCGCGCTGCCCCCTTGCCACAAGCCTGATGAAGAGGGTTAGCGGTACCAGTGCCCGTACCCATATAACAATATCCTGTTTTTTTACCATCTTTACGACCGGGGTATGTACCTTGAGGAAGAAACCCCTTTTTGCGACAAGTCTTTTTACAAAAAGTAGGAACGATGCTGGAAAACGAATGGATCAGTAAATGGATACCCGCCGCAGTACTGCTCGTATTGGGAATCCTGGAAGCCATGGGAGGGCTATACCTTCAGGACAGGAGAACCAAAAACGACTGGACTATCGAATTGGTAAGCCTTCTGACCCTCCCCACCCTTATTCAGCCGGGGATATTTATCCTGATGCTCTGGATGGGCAAAACCTGGTTTCCCCATTACGAAGACCACTACATTCATCTTCCCGTGTGGGGGCAGGTTCTGGCCTTCCTCCTTTTTGACGACCTGACGCAATACGGCTGGCATCGGCTTTCCCATTCCAACCGCATCCTGTGGAAGCTCCACCGACCACATCACGTCGTGGAAGAGATGGGGGTACTGGTCACCTATCGGAATGCCGTGTTGTACTATGCGCTCATGCCCGGGATATGGCTGTCTGGCCTGTTGGTTTTCCTGGGGATGGGCTATGTCTATCTGTTCTATTTGCCCGTAAAATTGTTGGTGATCCTATTAGCCCACAGCGAGACGCGATGGGATCGGTTCCTATACAAGTACAGATTCCTGCATCCGCTGGCCTGGGTGGTCGAGCGCACGATTTCGACGCCCAGTACCCACTTCGCCCACCACGGACTGACGGCGGAAGACGGCGTTTCGCACCCCAACGGCAATTACGGGAATTTGCTTTTTATCTGGGATGTCCTCTTCGGCACAGCAAAGATCACCCGGCGATATCCCACCCGGTTCGGTGCCTGGAACAAAGTGAAAGAGCCGTGGTATGTCCAACTGCTGTTTCCCATCCTTCGGTCGAAACGGCCCGAGAGCGAATTGCATTCTCTGGTCACAAAAAACGACTACGATCCGTCGGTTGCGTATAAAGATTTTGACAAGTAAATGCTTGCCACCCTGTATCTTTTTTCTCTTTTCGGATTCTTCCGAAGAGGTTTCTCCAAATCCATTATGCCATGCGTACCTTCTACACACCTGCGTTTTACCTTGTACTTTTATCCGTCTTGTCGTTTTTGAATAGCTGCGGGAGTGCCCGGCAGATGATAACCGTTCGCAATCCGCTGGCGGCCGACCGCAACGCGGAGACCGTGGGCATTGCGCCGAGGGATTTGAAGGTTCTCCGGGGAGGTTTCGACCCCGAAAAGGTGCTGTTGGAAGAGGTGGCCACCGGGCAGCCGGTGCTGCGCCAGTGGTTGGACTACGACCTCGATGGGAAGCCGGATGAGTTGATTTTTCAAGTGGATATAAAAGCAGATGCGCAGAAAACCTTTGCGCTGGTTCGGGATAAAAAAGGAGCGGGCCAGCAGCCCCAAAGTGAGCGGACGACCTTTTCCCGGTTCGTGCCCGAGCGGATTGACGACTATGCGTGGGAAAACGACCGCGTTGCCTTCCGCACCTACGGGCCGGAAGCCCAACGGCTGGTGGAGGCCAAACAACCCGGGGGGACCTTGTCCAGCGGCATTGATCTCTGGCTGAAAAGGGTTTCCTATCCGGTTATCCACCATTGGTACACCAGGAACACGGAGACGGCCGGCTACTACCATATTGACCATGGCGAGGGGTACGATCCCTACCACGTCGGTACCAGTCGCGGCACCGGGGGGGCGGGGGTTTGGGTGAACGATACCCTGCTGGCGGGAAAGAACTTTATCCGTTACCGCACTCTTGCCACTGGTCCTATCCGCACGGTATTCGAGTTGGACTACGCGCCCTGGAGCCCCTATGGCATTGCGGAGACCAAGCGTATATCCCTCGATTTGGGCTCCAACTTTTCCCGCTTTGAGGTTCGTCTGAACGCGGCCCAGGCGCCGCCCAACTACACCCTTGGCATCACGTTGCACGACGGCAAGGGCGAGCCTGCGCTGCACGAAAAAGAGGGCTGGTTCCGCCACTGGGAGCCGATTGACGATTCGTTTGTGGGCGAAGGGATCGTCTTAGACCCTGCGCGGGTGTCCCGGGCGTTCGTGCACCGCAGCCCGAGGCCGGACCAGAGCCAGCTCTTGATTTCCACAAGCCCCCGCGACGGAAGCCTGACCTACTACGCTGGATTTGCCTGGCTTAAAAGCGGTCAGGTCGGCAGCGTGGCCGACTGGGAAGCGATGCTGCGGCACAAAGCGCAGTGTATCGCACACCCCCTTGAGGTGCAGATTGGGCGCTGAGGGTGTTCTTTTGAAAAAATCCCGCTACCGGATATTGCTCAGGTATGCCGCTGGGTTGTCCCTTGTAAAATCGCTGAGCCAAGGAGCCAACCGTTCGTTTTCTAAAAGAGCGGCATAGGTGGACTTTTCTTTTTTCTCCTGTTCGGTCATAAAAAAATCGGTTCCGAACAGGATACGTTTGCCCAGAAGGTTGCCTTCCCGGTCTTTTTCTTCCAGGAAGGGGATCAGGGCATCCAGGATTTCCGCTTTGTCAAAATCGCTGAGGGTGTAGGAAATATCAGCAAATAGGCGGGGGTAGATCTTCATCATGTCGCGGATGTGATCCAGCCATTTGCGCTTGTCCTCCAGTTCGCGCAGTTGTTTCACTTCTTCGGATTCGGGCTGGTCCAGGAATTCGCTGCTGCCGCCCATGTGGGCCAGGCACAGCTTGAGTTTGGGAAAAGCTTCCAGTACAGGCACGTAGTTTTGAGGGTGGCTGAACAGATCGCAGGCGGCGCCATTGAGTCCGAAGCGGTTATTTTTGACCTTTTGAGCAGCGTAGTAGCGCTGGATGCGCGCGTAGATGGCTTCGCGCGCCTCTTCTGCCGCGGGGTTCCCCTGGGGCAGAATCATACGGGGCCGTTTGGGGAGGAACGCTTCGATATCATTGCCGATATAGGTCGAACCCGACCGGGTACAGTGGGTGGTGACGGGTAGGTCATAGGCTTCCGCATACGCATAGAACTCCTCCAGGCGCGGGTCGAAGGGGAAAAAACCCTGTGCCGGGTATATTTTGAATCCGTAAAAATACGGATAGGGCTTACCCGCCCGCAAAAAGCCGGAGCTCAGGTTTTCTTCGGCCCATTCCTTTAGCTCCACGCCGGATTTATGCCTGGGGTCAATCCCTAAAAAGGGGAAAAACTGATCCGGGTAGTAGCGCTTGATATCGCGTACCTCCTCCAACTGAGTCTCGAAAGACTTGCGGATTGACTTTTTGGAATCCATGAAATCCATGTTCAAGGTCAGACCGACCAGGCGGATGGATGGGTCGTGCAGGCGGCCGGCTTCCAGGGCCATCCGGAATATTTCGAGCTGTGAATTCCGGCTGCCGGCGTGTATGAAAGACACGAGGCGCGCCCATTTCTTTTGGGAGGTCTTCTGGGCGAAGGTATAGAAAAACCCGATGGCCTTTCTACCGCTGGGGGAATCCAGCAACGCTTTGGTCAATCCGGCAACGGGGTTGAGCCAGGGGGTGGATAAAATCCGGAAGAAGCGCTCCGGAGCACAGTCGGTATTGAAAATATGGATGTGTGTATTGGTGAATGGCTTTCTTTGCATGGGTATATCTTTTATGCGCTGCTCAGCGTTTTTTCACTTCTTCATCCGGCTTTTTCCCGGAACGCCGGATATTGGCCAGTTTCAGCAATACTTCAAACCAAAAGGGGGCACCTGTGCTCAGGGCGAAACCGGAAATAGCAATCCCTAAAAAATAAAGGATGCTGAAGCGGCTGTGATAGCGTTCGAAGTAGCCGATGGCTCCACCCGGACGCTGCAATGGCATTTTCTGCCCCTGGAACCAACTGAGCGGGGCTGCCGTCCTGCTCCAACCGATAGGGATGCCCATGCCGGTAAGTATTCCGAGCACGCTATCGGCCCTTTCCAGGTATGCGTTGCTCACGGAGTCCTGGAGGTCGATCTGGCGCCTCAAAAAGTGGGTTGAAAGGCTATCCGGGCCATTTTCCCGGACGAGCTTTTCCAATACTTGCACATTTTGACGGCTGGAGTCGGCCAGTTGCCGGTAGTTGTCGGCGAATTTTTCAGCGACCTGAACCAGGGAGCCGCGGAGCTGCGCGTCCATACTCAGTGCGCGGAACAGGTGGATACTATCCAGGTTGAGTCCTATGGCCACGACGAACCCAAAAAAGAGGGCGTTCCGGGACTGTTTGACCTTGTACCATTCGCCAACGCGTTCCATGTAGTCTTCATACCATTGCGTGAGGTTGGCCTTGAGGTTGGCATAGTCGTTCTGCCCGGATTTGTCGTATATGGAAAACATGGCATCCCGGAACGGGCTGGGTTTCATGGATTCGAGGCCCGTGCGGAAGCGGTGGAGGGTTTCCTTGATTTCGAAGTCGGGGGCGGTATTCCGTGAATCTGAGATAGGAGTTATGCTGCCGTCTTTTTCATCTACTTTAGGAAGGTTGAGCTTGACCAGCGTGTGCCGCGCCTGTTGGGCAATGACATCTATCAGCGCTTCTGCAAAGAGGTTGGACGAAATATACTGCGGCGGCTGTCTGGTATCCGGGTTAAAGAGGTTTTTGATGAGGTAATGCTCGAGCAGCAACTCCCCGTAGTTCTTGTTGATGGGATCGCTGAGTAGCTGGTGGATGGCCTGTACCAGCATTCTGCTGCGCGACTTGCGCCAGTAGTTCCACATTTCTATGAGGATGGACACCACTATGCTCAGCAGGGCATAGACGAGCACCAGGGCGAATACCGTTTCAAAGACAGGCAGCTGGGTCATACCGGTTGATTTTGCGCATATACCTGCAAGATACGTTCTTTTTCGACCGCTTGCAAGGGGGGAATCAGACTTCCAATTCTCCCAGTATCCGCGACAGATTGGTCGGGGAATACCCCACCATGTAGGCCATCTTTTCCCGGGATAGGCCCGGGTGTTGAGCCATCAGCTCCCGGATGCGTTTTACCTTCACTTCCCGGATTAAGTCGCCGGGCGTAGTCGAGTAGGCTTCCTTGAGCAGGCGGTACAGGGTGCGCTCCGAAACACCGGCGAAGGTGCTCAGCGATTCGACGGTCACGGTGGTTATATTTTGCAGGATATACTGTTCCAGTTTGGCCGCTAAGCTATCGGGGTCGGGCAGTGGTTCCTGATGGAGGGCGGAATGGGCTGCCTGCAAGATTCGCTCCGTTTTTTTCCATTGTCGGTACAAGAAAAAGACGATGGCCAGCAATAGCACAAACAGGCCGGCGAGTAGATATCGGCTTGTCGAACGCCTGGGCAAATCCTCAACGGACTCCATGGGGGCAAACCCCAGCGGGTCAAAGGCGACCAGCCCGTTTGTACTGCCAAAGTAAAAGGTATCCCGGATCGCCGCAAAAGAGCGCTTGTTGAATTCTATTTTGCCCAGGTGGTGTTCATAGTAGTCCAGTTCGGGTCGGAATCGGTACAATCCGCTGACGGAGCTCGCCCAATAATACCCTGCTTTGTCCCGCAGGATGGCATAGGTCTCGAGCTGGGCGAGGGGGCCGTCTGGGAACAGGCGCTCCGCAGGTGCTTCGCCGCCTTTCCAGCACCAGATGCCCTGCTCGGAAGCTGCCCACCAGGCGTCGCCGATTTTTTCGATGAAATTAAAGACCTGCTCCGGGAACTGGCGCATCATCTGTAGCCTCCCTTCTTCATCGCGCCGATATATCCCCTTCGTGGTAGCCAGGTATAGGGTACGTCCTTGGGCAGACATATATTCCACAGGCACGTTCAGGGGCTCTTTTACGAGTCTATCTCCCTGAAGCCGGAACAGACCGACCGAAGACCCTGCCCAGACCTGATTCCCGACCTGGACCAGGCAGTCGGCATGGGCTTCTTTGAAGACGGGTGCATCGGGGAAAGGGATGTGCTCTATCTCGTGGTTTAAAAGGTCATAAGAAAACAGCAAATAGCTGGGAATGAATATTTTATTTGGCGAAACACCAATCAGGTTTCCGTTTGTATAGATAGAGTCGCCCAGACAGAGCTGGCCGTTTTTGAAAACTCCCGAATACGAACCAACCCAAAGGTCTCCCTCGCACGGGAGGATTCCGCGAAGGCTATGGCCTTGCAGGGAGCGGTGGAAATTGCGCTCGATTTTGAACCCGAACAAGTGCTGGCCCCTGGTCACCCAGATCATTCCCTTCTTGTCCGGGGCAGCGAAAATTTCCTGGTTGCCCTGGGGCAGATAACGTGCCCAAGGCTCGTTCCCCGCCCAGGGGGGGCTGACCAGCCTCCTGTCCCTACCCCAGATACCCCGGTAAAACTGTACTTTTCCGTCTTTGTAAATCAGGGTTTTCCGCTGGGAAAGATGCTTTATCCATTTTATACGCTCTCCGTCAAAAGTGTACAAATCAGAACTTGTATTGAACCAAATATTCCCCTTGCCGTCGTGGGCCAGGGAGATAATAGGCATCTGGAAAGATTTGATTTTGACTAAAGCGGTATCCTGTGCCCATATCCTTGGAAAGGAGCAGGCGAAAACAGGCAGGAGGAAGAATAGGTATCGAGTTGTCATAACGAGGATTTTGGACAGGTGCAGGGAGTGCCGGCAACCGGGGCTGGCCCAACCGGCAGGCCGGTTCTTGCACTTTTTCTCTTTCGCAAAAATCGCAAGGAATCCCTGAACTACTCTGCAAAAATTGTCAAGAAAACTGCAAAATGCACCTTTGGAGCCGGTGGGCCACATTTCTTTTGCCGGGACCTGGTTTTGTTTTTCAGTTCACCTGACCATACGATGCCTTCCCTCTCCCTTGTGCACTTCTCCAAAGATAGATGTTTGCGTGTTACCCGTCAGCCCCGTCCTACCCCAAAAGCCGCTATACCCAGAATTGTACATATAATTGTACAGGTCCGACGATAGGTAAAGCCAAATAAAACGCATGGTAGGGTTGTTTTTGAGCACTGGCAATCCCATGGCAGGCATTTGGCGAAAAATGAAACCAAACGACAGGCTTCTATCGGGCAGATGCAAAGGAGTGGCAGAAAGCGGTTTTGCCATGGCGGGAAGTGGGGCGTGATTTATTATGGGTCCCGTTTTTCTCAAGGTATGTTTGGGTTTCCTTATCGGGTACTTGGAGAACTCTCGTCTACGACAGGATGCCCCATGCTGCCCGCATTGCTAATAGCCATTCTGAATGTTATGAACAAGCAACTGAAACGCCCTGTCGCAAAGGCGCGCCCCAAGGTATGGGGAAGCCGGATCAAAAGTGTTTTCGTCCTGGCCTTCGCATACGGGGCCCTCGTCCTGGCCTCCTCGGCCTATCGGCAGGCCAGCCTCGCCGATCTGCCTGCGAAGCAGCAGACTCCCACCCCTCCGGCAGTACAGCGCCCGGCTCAGGTGCCCCAGGCCTTCAACCCCGCTCAACGGGTGTCGGAACAGCCCAGGATGACCCCCCGGGCCGCCATGGAAGTGTATGAGCAAGCGCAGGGGTTCGAAGAAAATAAAGGCCAGCTCTACGACCAGGACGGAGCGCCCAACCCGGCTGTGAAATACCTGCTCCGCCAGCCCGGCCTGAACGTGCAGTTGCGCGCCACCGGCTTCAGCTACGATACCTATGTCGTGGAAAAACCGGAAGAGAACCCCGAAAGCCCGCGAAAAAGCCCGGGTGCCCGGAAAAAAGGAAAAGACAGGGAATCGCGTCAAAAACAGCAGCCCACCCTCAAATACCATCGGGTGGACATAGACCTGTTGGGCGCAAACCCGGACGCGCGCATCGAAGCAGGGGAACCGACCGAGGCGACGACCAACTACTTCCACGGCAATGCCTCCGCTATACAGTCAGTGCGGCAATTCCGCCGCATCGTGTACAAAGATATCTATCCTGGCATAGACCTGGAATTCCTCTCCCGCCCGGCAGAAGACAAACCGATAGAGTACAACTTCATCGTACACCCCGGTGCCGACGCTGCCCGCATCCAGATGCGCTACAACGGCGCTAACCAGGTGGACCTGGTGGACGGCAACATCGTCCTCCAACTGGCCAACGGGGAACTGCAGGAGAGCATCCCAGCTTCCTGGGTCGGCAAAGTGTCCAATCCAATCAACGTTTCCTATACCCGCAAAGCGGGCAATGTGTTCGGCTTCCAAACGCCGGCCTACGACCGCAGCCAGACGCTGACCATAGACCCTACACCCCGGCTGGCTATGGGTACCTTCCTGTTCTCCAATCTGAGCGGCGATGTCTCGGTCTATGGCAACGACTACCTGGACGTAGATGCCTCCGGCAACATCTATTTGGCCTTGACGGCCGAGATGGACGGAATGGCCACCGCAGGTGCCTTCCAGACCACCCGTGCCGGCAGCAGCTTTGACAACGAGGCCTTTATCGCCAAGCTCAGCCCGCAGGGCAAGCTGCTGGCCGCCACCTATTTTGGCGGAAGTGAATACGAAGATTACGTCAACATAGCCGTGAATGCCGACGGGGTGTACCTCATGGCCGTTACGGAATCCCCCAATATGAACTCGGGCTCTTTTTCCGCCCAACCAAGTCCCAATTACGACGATATCCTGCTCGCCAGATTCGACCACAGCCTCTCCACCCGTACGTGGAGCCGCTATCTGGGGGGTGCGGATTACGACAGCTACAACAGCGGGGGCTTCGCCCTCGCCCTCGACCCCGCCGGCAACGTAATCGTGGTCTCTAACTCGACTTCTCCCGACTATCCCGTCCAGGGCCTGCCGGGCGACAACACTACCAACGCGAAAATCGTAGCGACCAAACTCAACTCCTCGGGCACCATACTCTGGAGTGGCGTGGTCGCCCAGGGGGGGGCCAAAGGATCCATATTCTTTATCAACGATATGAAAATAGATTCCGCCGGCAACATCGTCCTGTTGGGTTCGGTGGATTTTAGCTATACCGCCCCGCACGGCAACATACCTACGGCCGGAGCGTATAAGTCCACCCACTCGGGCGAGGATTACGATCTATTCCTGCTCAAATTGTCCGGAGCCAACGGCTCCAAACTATGGGGTACCCTGGTAGGGGGAGAAGGAGAAGAATCGACCTCCTATGGAGAAGCAGGCCTGGCCCTCGATAATGCGGCCAACCCCTGGATTATTTTCTTCTCGAACAAAGACGATATTCCCACGACCTCCAACGCTTTCCAGCGAACCGTCCCGGACGCAGTAAGGCACCCCAGTTCTCAATACGCCCTGCTCATGAAACTGAGCCAGGACGGCAAGCAGGCTCTGTACTCGACGTACTACATGCCCACAGAGGGAAATGGGGACTATGTGTATTCCTATTATATGGATATGGATATCAATCCAACTACCAATGATATATACTTTGTCGCCAATTATTATTGGAATGTCGCACCTAAAGCACCGACTGGGCTGATCACAGATTGCGCCTTCCAGGTGGTGTCGCCGGATGCAAAGGAACTCAGTATCGTGGCCAAGTTCAACAGCAACTATGAGCGCCAATGGAGTACCGGATGGGGCATTACAAGCGATTTGCTGAACGTGGATTTGCACAACGGCAGGCTCTATTTAAGCAGCTTTACGGATGATCAACTGGAAAGCGCCACTACCCCGGGCGCACAGGAAACCTCATCGGGCGGGAGTTACAGCGTTTGGCTGAGCGCCCTCGAAGATGGGTTCATCCCTTCAGATATCGCCTTGAGCGACAACAGTATAGACACCCTTCAGGAAGCCTGTGCAGGCGGCTTGTCCAAGTCCATCCTCGGCTCTAAAGTCTCTATCACCAGCCCGGAGAACTACTTCAGCCCGGTCTTGTACCAGTGGCAGGTCTCGCCCGACCAGACCACATGGACCAATATCGCCGGGGCGACCGAGAAAAACTACTCCCCCGAACCGGGCAATGCCGACCGCTACTTCCGCCGCGTCGTGTTGCTGCCCGGGCCGGCAGTCATCGGGGGATCCTGCGAAAACGTGCCCATGGATACGTCCAATGTGCATACCTTCAGGATACGCACATCGGGAGGGAACCAGTTGATCGCGCCTACCGCGACCATCGCCAACGGACCTCGGGGCTACACCTGCCCGGGGAGCTCCGTGACCCTGAGCGGCTCCGTCACGGGCGGCTCGGGTACTGGATATACCTATAAATGGTTTGTGGGCTCAGATACCATGGCGGCTTCTACCTCTGCTTCGCTCACCCATTCGCCATCGGTATCTACAATTTATACTTTGCGCGCCACCGACAGTAATGGTTGCTTCGGAATAGACCAGATTCCCGTGGCTACCGTCAACGGGAATGCCGGTGCCGATAAATCTTTCTGCGAGGGAAGCAGCGGGGTGCAAATCGGCCCCAATCCGATACAGGGGACACCGCTGGTACAGTACGCCTGGGCCGCGAACGCGAGCTTGTCCTGCACTAATTGCGCCCAACCCGTGGCTACCCCTTCTTCCGCCACAAGCTACTATCTCACCGTGACCGTGAGTAAAATAGGTGGGGGTACCTGTACCATGCTCGACACGGTGCTCGTGACGCCCATAGCTGCACCGGGAGCGGATTTTGCGGGCGCCGACCAGACGCTCTGCAAGGATGGTACTACGACGGCACAATTGGGCATCCCATCGGTGACCGGCTTCACCTACGCCTGGTCGCCCACCTCGTACCTTTCGTCGGCGACAGTCGCCCGCCCAACTTTCCAGCCGGCCGCTAACCAGGTGCCCAGTCAGTTGCAGTATACGCTGACGGCGACCAAAAGCGGTTGTACCTTTGTGGACTATGTCAAGGTTGCCTCCCTCTATCCCAATGTCAACGAGACCAGTATTTGCGGGACGAGGTGGGTCACCCATCAAGGCCCGGTAAACCCCGAGGGTACCGTATATGCCTGGGAGAAGGTCTCCGGCGACGGTACCCTGTCCATCCTTAACACCCAGCTCGGGGGCGCAAACGTGCAGGTCAAACTGGGCAGCGGGAATACCGTGGTGTTCCGCCGCAAAGCAACCTTGAATGGGGTGTCCTGCTATTCCGGCAACATCGCCCTGGGCGCTTGTACGGGCGGTGCATCAGCAAACTGCGTCATCTCAAGGGTGGACGTGCTGGATGCCCCTAACTGCCCCAGGCTCTCCTCCACCGGCTACCGGGTAGCGGCGATCGGGGTCAACTCCACCGACTTCAACTTCCGCTGGAGCCCCGCCAACGCATTCGACGACGCAACCAAAGCCGTCCCGCGGGTCGTCAGCCAAACGCCCAACCTCAGCATTACCGTCACCGCTACGAGTAAGAGCGATTCGACCAACGTGTGTACCTATACCCTGGTCGTGAACAACTCGAGCCTGAGCCTTCCGGTATTCGCTGCCCCCAACAAGTTCAACTGCCCGAAAGATACCGTCTCCATCGGGTTGGCGAACAATTCCAATTACACGTACTCCTGGAATAACACCAGCGGTATGCTCGACCCCAACAATGCCCGGCTCACATCTAACCCCCGGGTCGCGCTGTCGTCGGGCAACCAGTCGTACGTGGTCGAGGTAAAGGACATAACCTCCGGCTGTATCATAAAGGATACCGTAGCCGTACAAACGGCCAACGTCACGGCCAATGCCGGTGCCGACAAGACGGTCTGTGCGGGTGCGGTCGTACAGATAGGAACCTCTGTGGATACCAACTTGACCCGGACCTATTCCTGGTCCCCGGTAGCCCCCTGGACCAATGGAACGAACGGCAACAGCCCCCAACCGGAGCTTACGTTCGCCACCGACCTGGAAATGATCCTGACCGTCAGCGACCCGGCCTCGGGATGCTCCGTCAAAGATACGGTGTTGCTCAAAGCCCCTACCGGTACGTTCTTCCCCGGCGTGGCCGCTGACACGATCTGCCCCGGTGGCTCTACAAAAATCAAGGGTAGTCCGGTACAAGGGGTTTCCTACTCCTGGCTGTCGCCGAATGCGGGTCTGAGCGCTACCAATATCATCAACCCGGTCGCCAGTCCGACGACTACGACTACCTATACGCTCAGAGCCTCCGGTTGCGGAGCTCCTGTGGATACGATGATCACCATAGAGGTGAAAACCGCCCCGGATTTTACGCTCACCGACAAGACGATCTGCCCCTCTACCGGCGGCGCCATCGGTATCGGGGCTTCCGGGAACACCGGCAGCTTGTCCAACGTGTCCACCTACGCCTGGAGCCCGACCACCAACCTGAGTGCAGCCAACGTAGCCAACCCCACCGCAAAAGCGAATCGGGAAACCAACTATACCTTGAAAGTGACCTACACCAACGGGTGCTCCGTCAGCAAAACCCTTAAAGTGACCCCGACGCCGGGCACCGCCGCCGACGCGGGGCCCGATTATTCGGTTTGTGCCGGAGAGTCGGTCACCCTCGGACAGGCTCCCGTATCGGGCTCTACCTACTCCTGGTCGCCCACCACGGGACTGGACAACCCTTCCAGTGCCCAGCCCAAGGCCAACCCGACCACGACCACCGTTTACAAACTCACCGTTTCGAATGGTTCCTGCACAGCTACCGATTCTACTACCGTGACCATCAAGGCTCTGCCTGCACTGGAAATTGCAGGGAATACCAATGTGTGCCTTCCGGGGAGCACGACGCTGAGCGTAAGCAACCCCTCGAACAGCATCTCTTACCAGTGGCTAGGTACCGCCATCGAATCCCCCACCTCGCCGACTACCGTGGTGCGCCCGACCGCCAACCAGCGGTACAGGGTCATCCAAACACATAGAACTACCGGCTGCACTGGCTCAGAAGAAGTATATGTGGCCGTTACCCCGGCAGGCTTTGCCGTGGATACCACCCCGACCCGACAACTCGTGATCTGCCAGGGCGATAGCGTCGTGCTGCCCCTCAAGATCACCCCGTCTGCGGGCAACTACCAGTACGCCTGGACCCCATCGCCCTCGCTCAGCAATGCCTTTGCCAAAAATCCCGCCGCAAGGCCGACTGCCACGACTACCTATACGGGTGTGGTGACCAATCTGGCCAATAATTGCCAGACTTCCGTCTCCGTCCCGGTAAGGGTCATCCCTATCGAAGACTGCGCCGGAGATGAGTACGGCGACGCCCCCACATCCTACGAAAACAACGGCGACCCAGCCAAGCACGGTATCGTGCCTACCCTGCGCATGGGCAACTTTATCGATGCGGATAACGGAGGTAACAACGTCGCGGCTGGCAACGTGGCCCTGGGCGATGACAACAACCAGTACCCCGACGAAGACGGAGTGAGTACCCCGGCAGACATACAATACAGCGAAAATTCCTATGAACTGGTCATCGGCAGCGTGCTCAACGACACAGCCAGTGTTGCCTACCTCGTAGCCTGGGCAGACTTCGACCGCAACGGCACGTTTGACAGCGATGAGCGCTCGGAAATCCTCTCCGTACCCCGGGATTCCACCCCCCGCGTACTCGGACTTTCCTGGCAAGGGTTCAACCCCGGCCGATCCCTCCCGCCGGGGCGAACCTACCTGCGCGTCCGCCTCACCTCGGATATCTCCGGCAACTGGCTACAAAATCCCTCTCCGTATGGATACCGCGCAGACGGGGAAGTAGAAGACTACAGCTTCAATATCGTGCGCTTCTTCCCGTTCCCGGACTTCGGCGTGACCGATAAAAACGTGCCCCTCAGCGGGGATCTGGGCATCAACGACCAGGGACGCTCCTCCGGGGTGACCTACCTGCCTGCAACATCGGATCCGGGCAACCCTTCTGCCGCCGCCCTTACGGTCAACTCAAATGGAACCTTCTCTTTCCCGGGGGCAAGCCCAGGGCTATATAAGTTTACCGTCCCTGCCTTCAACGGCGTGGATACCACTTTCTTCCCCGTGACGGTTTCTGTACTCGACCCGGATACCGATAACCCGCCTATGGCACACGTGGATATCGCAGAGACGCTGAGCAACCAGCCCGTCACCATTCCTACCATCGCCAACGACCTGGCCGGCAGGGTAGGGGGTAAGGTACTCCCTGCTACGGTCGAAATCGTTACCCCGCCCGCCAGCGGCTCCGTATCGGTCAACCCGACCACGGGCGCCATAACCTTCACACCGGGCGTGAACTTCATCGGGACGATTTCTTACACCTACCGCGTAAAAGACAACGTGTCCGGTACATGGAGCTACGCCAGCCAGTTTGTGTCGGTCATTCCCACAGGAGGCGACAACAGTATCCTCACCGCCCATGATGTGGCACTGGTCCCCGCAGCCGCTGTATCCACCGGCAATGTGCTGCTGAATGACATGGACGCCCAGGGTGACTCGATGTCGGTTACCCCGGATACCGTCATCACGTCGGACTACACCTTCATCCTGGCGGCAAATGGTACCTATACGTTTAAAGGTTCTCCCTCTTTTACGGGTAAAGCTACCTTTACTTACACCGCCTGCGACGACGGAACCCCACAAGCGTGCAGCCAGAACATCCTGGATGTCGTGGCACGCCGCGCAATATCCGGCATCGTCTGGTACGACAACAACCGGAATGGCAGACGCGATACCATCTCCCTCAACCGGGACGAAAAGAGGGTGGTAGGTGCCACCGCAGAGCTCTATACCTGCGCAGGGTCAGCTGTCGCCAATACACAGCTGAGTACAGACTCTTCCGGCGGCTATGCCATCCCCATGCCGGCAGCGGGCTCGTATAAGTTCAAACTGGATTACTCCGGGGTGGCACAAGCAGCTAACCACAAGTTTACCATCCCGAATATAGAGGCCAACAGCCTGGATTCCATAGACTCGGATATTCCGTTTGACAACAATGGGTTCTCTACCTGCTTCACCGTCTCTTCCGGAACCGTAGGCGTATCGTTCGACGGGGGTATTTTCGCGGATGCCGACAACGACTTCCGCCCGGATTCCGTGGAGTCGAATACTGCCTCGGCGAATCCATTTGGAGTGCTGTATTGTGAAAACTCCGGCGAAATCATACCGGGGGGAAGCATCAGCGTCACCGGCCCGGGAACGGTATATATCACCCATAGCGGAAGCACGGGCGCCTACCACTTCCTGGTGGATGCCGAAGGGGTGTACACCATTGCAGTAACCAACCCCTCGGGCTACCACTCCTCGCTTGCCTGTACCGGACGTACGGATACCCTCAATGGTATCGGCATCGTAAGCCTTGGCTCAGCAGATGCAAATGCCAATGGGTTCCTGGACAACGACTCCTGCGCTGCAAATACGTATTACTATAAGGTACGCCTGGCACCGGGATCCCTGGTGTCGAACAACAACTTCGCTCTCCAATGCCTCGACCTTGGAGACCTCCCCAGTGGCTACCCGGTAACGATTGCCCAAAATGGAGCCAGACACCAGGTGAGCCGTACCCCCAGGGTGTACCTCGGCAGCTCCGTGGACCGGGATTCGAACGGGCAACCAGACGCAAACGCCGGCCAACAGAGCGGAGGCGACGACGGGAACGGATCGGATGACGAAGACGGCGTGACCAAACCTTCTACTTTCTTCCGCGGACAAACGGCTACGTTCACGGTCTCTGTGCGCACCGATACACTGGCCTACGTCTATGGCTACATAGACTGGAATATGGATAGGGATTTCCTGGACTCCGCAGAAGTGGAATTCGACTCCATCGCCGCCAATGGCACCGTATCGCTGGTATTCGATGTGCCGCAAAGCGTGGTGATCGACTCTGTACTGGGTGCCCGCTTCCGGGTCGGTACTTCGCGCGACGCAGTGGACCAGGTGACCGGCTTTGCCAAAGACGGCGAAGTAGAGGATTACATCGTCCTCGTCAGAGGGGATTCGGATAACGATGGCATCCCCGATATCGTGGAAGATAAAAATGCCAACGGAGTCGTGGACCCGGGCGAAACAGACCCCAATAACCCGGATTCCGACGGCGACGGCATTGACGATGGTATCGAAGACACAGATAAAGATGGTACCCTGGACCCGGGCGAGACCGACCCGCTGGATACAGATTCCGACGGCGACGGTATTGACGACGGTATCGAAGACGCAGATAAAGATGGCATCGTGGACGCGGGCGAGACCGACCCCCGCGATGTAGATACCGACAACGACGGAATCTCCGACGGTGTCGAAGATGCGGACCGCAACGGGCAGTTCGACCCGGGCGAGACCGACCCGTTGGACGTGGACACAGATGCCGATGGGGTAGATGACGGAGTGGAAGATGCGGATAAAGATGGCATCGTGGATCCGGGCGAAATAGACCCCCGTATCCCGGATACCGACGGCGATGGCGTCCTGGACGGTCAGGAAGTATCGGCTGGGGATAATCCGCTGGATCCCTGTGATCCTGTCCAAAACCCAGGCTATTTAGGGTTTGTAACGGCCAACTCCATCTGGGCCGCTTCGGATTGCGACGGAGATGGCTACTCCAACGCCCAGGAGCTGACGATGAAGACCGATCCCTACAGCGGCTTTTATGGCTCCGATATGCAGATAACGTATGCAGGGGTACAGGTACTCGGTCGGCTTGCTACCAACGATTCGCCGGGTAGCGGCTCCTCCTTCGGGCCGGTGCAGCGAGATCTTTCCAACCCCAGTGACTCTTTGCCCGTCCTGAATCAGGATGGTACATACTCCTTCCGGGCTACCGTGCCGGGCACCTATCGCTTCAGTGTGCGGGTATGTCCTCCGGGAGCTACCGCCAACTGTCCGCTGAGTCGTTTGGAAATACGGGTCCTGACAGCTTATTCGCCCCTCAACCGACCGGTAGCCCATCCGGATCGCGCCACGACCAAAGAAGGACAGGCAGTAGTAGTCAAAACCCTGGCCAACGACGGGGCAGGCTCAGGCAGCACAACTCTGAGAGCATCCTCTGTCCGGGTCATCACCCCACTGGATGCCCTGACCCAGGGTACTGCCACGGTAGATACCTCAACGGGCAATATACGCTTTACACCTGCCACGGGCTTTAGCGGCAACCTGCGCTATGCCTATGAGGTTTGCGATAGCCAAACCCCTACCTCCAGATGCGATACGGGTTTCCAGGAGCTGACCGTGCTGGGTACCGGCTCCCCTAACACTACTTTTGGGGCAGATGATTATCAAATGGCTGTCCCGGGAACGACTGTAACGGGCAATGTCCTGCTGAACGATGTGGATGCCGACGGGGATACCCTGGTCGCTACCCCGCTGGATACGACTATCCCGGGGGTCGGCCGCGCCGTCCTACAGGCGAATGGCAGCTATACTTTTTACCCCGACTCTTCCTTCCAGGGTACGCTCAACCTGCCTTACACGGCCTGCAGCACAGTGGGCGGTACGACGCGCTGTACCAGGAATACCCTGTATATATTAGCCACGCCTCCCCCTCTTGCGCTGAATCCTGATCAGACTTTATGCCACACGGCTACTACGACAAGGATATCGTTCAATACCGCTTTCCCCGGATTCGTCTATACCTGGACAAACAGCAAGCCCTCGATTGGCCTGCCGGCTTCGGGTACGGGCAATATCGCTCCTTTCGCAGCTATGAACACGGGTACCGTTCCAGATACCGCAATCATTCGGGTGACGGCAACGCTCAATGGCTTGTTAGCAGCTCGCGATACCATCCTGATTATCGTGACGCCCGGTATGCGCGCAAGTGCTGCCTCCGTTTCGCCCTCGGTCTGTATCAATACCGCCCTTCCGACGCTCACCCATACTACTAACAGAGCTACCGGAATCGGAACGGTCACCGGCCTTCCTCTCGGTGTGAGTGCAGTGTGGACTGCCGGCCAAATCACTATCAGTGGTACTCCGGTCGTAGCGGGTGCTTTCCCTTACCGCATCCCGCTGACTGGAGGATGTGCAAGCGATACGGCAAAGGGTATCATCACGGTACATCTCTACCCGGATGCCAATATTACGGATCTGAGTGCAACGGGCGGCGTGCTGTGTACCCAAGGCCCGGTGTCGCTGCAAGGCTCAGGTGGTTTGTCCTACCGTTGGAATACGGGGGACACCACCTCGCGGATTACCCCTTATCTGCTGGAGACTTCAGACTTTACCGTGACGGTGACGGGCCCGGGCGGTTGTACCAGTACTGCAAGTACCCGGATTGCAGTGAATCCCCCCATTGAAGTAAGTGGCTCTGTATTCCCAACTTGCTCCGGGGGTACGACGGGCTCGATTGACCTCAGCGTAAAAGGAGGTACTGCTCCTTACCGCTTCTCCTGGTCTAGCCGCGCCACTTCAGAGGACCTCTCCAACCTGAGTGCAGGCACCTATACGGTTCGGGTGTCCGATGCCTACGGTTGCTCCGTATCCCAAACCTTCCTGGTAAGCGGTAGCGTGGCTCCCCCGGCATTGAACATTACCCTGCCCGGCGAAGTCTGCGAAGGAAGCACTGCCACAGTAGTACTGACGCCCTCGCAGGCGATGCGGATAAGCTACCGTGTCGGAGGTTCTGCTGTAGAAACATTCAATAGCCTGACGACACCCATACAGATACCTCTTTTGGACCTTCAGAATAGTACAGATTTTCTGATCCAGTCGGCAGTATCGCTGGCGACGGGCTGCGCCATCCCGGAGGGCAGCATTCGGCGCACCATCA
>CAZSMU010000056.1:0-22112 GCA_964607915.1 uncultured Haliscomenobacter sp. | reverse complement strand
TTATTCCCCCTTCGGAAGAATTTCCGTTTTTTCCCCAAAATATTGCACGAAGCGCTGAAAATCAGTAGCCAGAGGGGCATTTTGAGTAGCCCGGAAGTAGGTATCGGCCAAGCTGCGCAGGGTCTGGAAAAAGAAGCGATCCATTTCCACGACCTGCATATCTTTGGTCCAGAGGTCTATTTTCAGGGTCTCCAGGGTTTCCCGGTCGAAGAGGGCGAGCAGCATAGCTTTACTGGACTGCAGGTCCAGCGTGGAGTCATCTGCCGTCCATTGGATTTGGACAGGGTGGTTGGACGCATCGAGGCCTACCGAGATGCGGATGGTTTTTTCACTGACAGGTTGTTCCATGATTGAATGGATTCGTTGGGTGAGTAGAATATTCCTCTTTGCGGGGCGTATGGGGAATGAAGCCACCGTCACTTGCTGCCCACCTCCGGGATGAACTTGTGTTTCAGGCGGATGGCGTTGCCGATGACGACTACGTCGGAGAAGGCCATGAACAGGGCGCCCCACATAGGATTCAGCAGGCCCATGGCGGCCATGGGGATGGCGATGATGTTGTAGGCGAACGCCCACTGCAGGCTTTGGCGGATGGTGAGGACGGTATGGCGGCAGATCGCATGGGCTTTGGTCAGATAGTCCAGGCGACCGTTCAGGAGTACGATCTGGGAGGATTGGATAGCGCTTTGGGAGGCATTGCCGAGGGTGATGCCGACGGTTGCCCGGGCCAGGGCGGGCGCGTCATTGATTCCATCGCCTACCATAGCGGTAGGGGCTTCTTCGGACAACTGCTCGATGAGGCGCAGCTTGTCGGCGGGCAACTGCTCGGCGTGGTATTCCTTGATACGCAGGAGGGTAGCCACCCGGGCCGTCTTGTCCCGATGGTCTCCACTGATGATCAAGGGCTCGATGCCGAGTTGTTGAAGCGCGCGCACAGTGGGGGCTGCATCCTCCTTGATATCGTCTTCGAGGTAGAACTCTGCCAGGAGTTGGTTGTTGCGGGTCAGGAATACGGAAGCGGGCGAGGGCAGCTCCCCTGTTTCGACCGCAGAAAAAATCCGGCGAGACCCTACGCGATAGCAGTTCCCTTCGCTGTCCTGTGCGCTGACGCCGACCCCTTTTTCTTCTAATGCGGTAAGTTCGGGGATTTCCGCTTCGTTAAAGCGCCCTTCCAGTTCTTCCACAAGTGATTGCGCAATAGGATGCGAGGAATGTTTTTCCAACTGATAGACCAGTCCATTGACCAGTCCGTGACCGGGATGGTGGTAAGCGATATCCTGAATTTTAAACTGCCCCGTCGTGAGGGTTCCTGTTTTATCGAACACGATTTTGCGGATATTGGAAAACGTCTCCAGGGTTTGCCCCCCTTTGACCAGGATGCCGTGCCGGGCGAGGCGCCCTACACCCACCATTACCGCAGTAGGCGTGGCTAGGCCCATGGCACAAGGGCAGGAAATCACCAGAACGGCGATGCTGTTCATGAGTGCTTTTTGAAAAGAGAGGTCCCACACGAAGAAGTTCAGCAAAAACGCGACGAAGGAGATACCGAGCACCAGGGGGACGAACACCGCACTGGCGCGGTCGGCCAGGCGCTGGATGGAGGGTTTGTCTTGTTGGGCGGTTTTGACCAGATCGATCATCTGGCCCACGAGCGAAGCAGATCCAACGGCGTCCACTTCGAGCTGTGCGTTTCCGTGCAGCACCAGCGCGCCCCCGAAGAGGCGTTCTCCTGCTTGTTTTTCCAGGGGGAGGCTTTCGCCCGTGAGCAAAGACTCGTCCACGGTCACTACACCTGTGCGGATCAAGCCATCGGCGGGTACTTTATCCCCTTCATTGACCTGGAGCAGAAACCCTTTTTCGATGTCCCGATAATCTATGGATACGACGATGCCGGAAGGCGTGATGCGGCGTGCGTTTTGCACCTGCAGCGCCGTCAGTTCCTCAATAGCCGTTGTCGTTTGGCCGACTGCCCGGCGCTCTATCCAGTTTCCCAGGAATACCAGCGTGAAGATAGATGCGCCCGTTTCAAAGAACAGGTAGTCTGCTTCCTGCAGGATCAGTCCTGCGATGCTGTACAGGAAGGCTGCTACGCCTCCGATCCAGATCAGCACGTCCATATTCGGGGTACCGCCGCGCAGGGAGCTGAGGGCACTGCGGCCGAAGTGGACCATGCCGATCGCGATAGCGGGCAGCGACAACAGCAACTGTACGAGGGGCTGGTGCAAGAAAGCTATGTGCAGTCCCAGCGCCATCAGCAGGTGGCCGAGCAGCAAGGGCAGGGTAAACAGCGCGGAAAGGACCAGTTTGCGCTCCAGCGTCCACCCACTCGGCGGGGCATACCCTTCCACGACCGTGTAGCCGAGTTTGCCGATTCCTTTTTTTACTTCTTCCAGAGGCAGAAGCTGCGCATTTTCTGCAAAGCGGACCTCTTTGGTCTGGAAATTGACGGCTACTTCCTTGAAGCCTTTCCGTTCGAGGTATTTGCTGATGCTGGCTGCACAGTTGGCGCAGTCCATACCTTCTACCCGCAATTCTACTATTTTGGAACCCATATATTGGCGCTGCTGTTCTGCAAATCCCGGCAGAGTTGCCCATACCGGCAATTTTGCCTATATTTGCTACAAAGGTAAAACAACTAAGCCGCATTTTAGATTAGACTTGTCATGAGGGGTTGGCGAGGTGGGAAAAAAGAGTCATTTTTTTCAACCGAAGGCTTTTTTGGGGAGTCCCGCAGGGCTATATGACCACAAAAAGGCGCAGCGTGGAAAGAGGGCCTTTTTGACCCCTTGATGCTTCCCTCGCAACAGGGCTAACGGCTGAACCATCGCAATATGAAAAAGATACTGGTAGCGAACCGGGGCGAGATTGCCCTTCGCGTGATGCGCACGGCGCGCAGGATGGGTATTTCCGTCGTAGCCGTCTATTCAGAAGCAGACCGCCATGCCCCTTTTGTCCGCTTTGCAGACGAAGCGGTTTGCATAGGTCCTCCGCCTTCCAGCCAATCCTACCTTCGGGCGGAACACCTCATCGAAGTGGCCCGGGCGCACGGTGTGGATGCCATACATCCCGGCTATGGATTCCTGAGCGAAAACAGCCATTTCGCTGCGTTGTGTGAAGCCAGTGGCATTGTGTTCATAGGCCCGAGCGCCTATTCCATAGAGCTCATGGGCAGCAAGCTCGCGGCCAAGGAAGCGGCCAAAGGCTATCACATCCCTATGGTACCTGGCGTGGACCACCCCGTCAGCGATCCGGAAGAGGGCTTGCGCATCGCACGGGAGATCGGTTTCCCCATCCTCATCAAAGCATCTGCCGGGGGTGGGGGTAAGGGGATGCGCGTCGTACAGGAAGAATCGGAACTGGCAAGCCAAATGGCCCGCGCCATCAGCGAAGCGACCTCTTCGTTTGGCGACGGCTCTGTGTTTATCGAAAAATATGTGGACTCCCCCCGCCATATCGAGATACAAATCCTGGCGGATGGCCACGACAACGTATTGTACTTGTTCGAGCGCGAATGCAGCGTACAGCGCCGCCACCAGAAAGTGATCGAGGAAGCGCCTTCCTCTGTGCTCACGCCGGAGGTGCGGCGGGCGATGGGGGAAGCGGCGGTCAAGGTGGCCCGGGCAGCCCGGTATCTGGGTGCCGGCACCGTAGAGTTCCTGGTGGACCAGCAGCTCAATTTTTATTTCCTCGAGATGAACACCCGCCTCCAGGTAGAACACCCGGTCACGGAGCTCATCACGGGGCTTGACCTGGTCGAACAGCAAATCCGCATCGCGCGGGGCGAAGCCCTACCCTTTGCCCAGGAAGACCTGCGCATCCTGGGCCATGCGCTCGAGTTGCGGGTCTATGCCGAGGATCCGCTCGACCAGTTCCTGCCCAGCGTCGGGAAGCTCAGCGTCTATCGGCCGCCGGTCGGCGAACACATCCGCGTGGACGATGGCTTCGAAGAAGGTATGGACGTGCCTATTTACTATGACCCCATGATTTCCAAATTGTGCGCGTTTGGGGAGAACCGGGAAGCGGCCATAGCCCGTATGCTGCAAGCCATAGAGGAGTACCATATCGAGGGCGTCTCCACTACCCTGCCCTTTGGCAAGTTCGTCTTCCAGCACCCGGCCTTTGTGTCTGGCAACTTCGACACGCATTTTGTACCCAGGTACTACCGCCCCGAGTTGTTGGCACAGGGTAGCCCGGGCGAAGCAGAAGTCGCGGCGCGGCTTGGCCTGCAACTGTACAAAGCCGGGCAGGCGAAGCTGCGGGTGCCCCATGCCGGCGGCAGTGCCTGGTCGGACCGGCGCTAACGGAGGGCCGCTGCCGGTGCGCGTTTGATGGCTGAGCCGGGGAAGTTACCGGTTGTTTTTCCGTCGCGCCAGACCTCTTTGCCATTGACCCAGACGCGCAGGATACCTTCTGAAAGTGCTCCTGGGTCCTGCATGGTCGCGCGATCCCTGACCTGCTCCGGATCGAGGAGGGTGAGGTCTGCCAACAGGCCCGGCCGCAGCATGCCGCGGTCCGTGAACCCCATGTTTTGAGCGGCCAGCGCCGTCATTTTGCGGATGGCCTCTGGGAAGCTGAACAGTCCTTTCTCGCGCTGGTACAGGCGCAGCACCTTAGGGAAGCTGCCCGCCCCCCGGGGATGGGTGCCGCTCAGGGTTCCATCGCTGCAGATATTGCTCCAGGTCCAGGCGGTGAGCTTGCCGACATCGCTGGTGTCCATGCTGGTACAAATCACGCTTTCATCCGCCTGCTCATCCAGCACCTTGCTGACCAGCTCGAGGTACAAGTCCTCCGGTGCCTGGCCGCGGGCTGCCGCTACTTCTGCGAGGGTCTTGCCCTCGACGGAGGGGTCTGGCTCATAGCGGGCGATAAACATCCCCTGTGGGGTCGTCAGCTCGCTCAGCGCAAAGCGGGCCGCTTCGCGATCGGTAAAGTCCCGTTCCGGGAACAGCACCAGCATGGTAGATTGCCAGAACTCGTAGGGATACACGTCTGCCGTGACGTTGATTCCGCGTTTGCGGGCTTTCTCCAGGACCTGTATCAGGCTATCCGCTTTCCCCCACTGGCTCACGATGGCCAGTTTGAAATGCGAGATCTGCACGGGTATCCTGCATTTTTTTCCAATCTTCAACAATTCGTCAACAGCCTCCAGCAGGTAGCGGTCTTCGCTCCGGATGTGGCTGATGTAGCGCCCTGAATTGGCTTTCAGCACCCTGGCCAACTGGAGTACCTCGTCGCGGGAGGAGTAGATGCCGGGGTCGTACTCTAGTCCGGTAGAAAGCCCGATTGCCCCGGCGTCCATTTCCTGTTGCAACATGGCCTTCATTTTCTCTACTTCCGCATCGCTGGCCTGGCGGGTAAAATTGCCCATAGCCTTGCGACGGATAGTATTATGGCCGACGTAGGAAGCTACATTAACCGCTACGGGCATGGTATCCAGGGCAGTCCAAAGGTCCCGCAGGGGATAGTGGGAGCCGCCGTCCTGGCCTACGACGATGGTCGTGATTCCCTGGCTCACGACTTCGGGCATGGGGCGCTTCTCGAACATGAGCCGGTCGTGATGGCTATGGGTATCCATGAACCCGGGGGCCAGCACCTTTCCATGGCCTTGTACAACTCGGTCTCCTCGCTTTGCCTTTACCGAGGGGCCCACTTCAAGGATGCGGTTGCCCTGCAGGCGCAGTGCCCCGGTGTAGAGCGGCCCACCGCTCCCGTCGGCGATCTGGACGTCGGTGATGCAAGTGCTGCGGTAGCGGTCGAGGATAGCGCGCACCTGCTGAAGCCTTCCCGCGCGGTTGTCGGAGGAAGAATTGGAGAGAAAAACGGCATCATAGCCCGCCTCCACATCGCGCAGGATGAAGGTCCGGAACCCCACCCAGCCTCCGGTGTGCGCCACAGAGATCCCGTCGCCCTGCAAGCTCCAGCCAAAGCCGTAGAAGCTTTGCTCCCCATTGTGCAGAGTAAAGGGTTTGAACGCTTCTGCCTGCGTAGCGGCGCTGACCAGTTCGTGTCTGCGCAGCGCCTGGCTCCAGCGCAGCAAATCGGCAGCCGAAGCGTATATATTGCCATCCCCGAATACCCCGTCCACCTGGAAGAGGTCAGCGGGAACGGGCTTGCCCTCCTGCCAGGCGAAGCCGAGCACCCGTTCTGCGTAGGGGAAACGGGGCATGGCGAGGTGGTAGGGGAAGGTCGCTTTCAGGCCCAATGGGCGGATGATACGGCTGCTTATGAAGTCGGTGGCCGGCATGCCCGACACGGCTGCCACGACCTCGGCCAGCACGATATACCCTGTGTTGGAATAGCGGTACGCAGATCCTGGCTCAAAATCGAGCGACGGCTTTTTGTCTCGGTACAGGCCGAGTAGGTCTGCATTCGTAAAGGGGCGCTCCTTGGAAGCGTACTTTTCCCACAGTTCAAAATATTCCGCAAGCCCGGAAGTATGGGTCATCAAATGCCGGACGCTCACGCCCTGGTACGGAAATCCGGGCAGGTAATAGCGCACATCGCCGTCGAGGTCGAGGCGGCGTTCTTCGCTCAACATCATGGCGGCCATCGCTACAAATTGCTTGGATACGGAAGCCAGATTGAACGGCATACCCGCTTTCAGAGGAATATTGCCCACTGCATCGGCGTACCCCTCCGCCCGTTGATACACAACCGAATCCAAATGGGCCACGAGCAGTTCCCCGCTCAAGTGTTCGCGCTCCCGCCAGCCGCGGAACAGGGTATCCAGTTCGTACGCCAGGCCCGATAGCTGGGCGAGGGCAGGAAAGCAGGCCAGGGCATAGATAAAAAGCGTGCTGCCGATTCTTTTCATAGGTGTGCCAGGTTTTTAGACTTGTTGCGAGGGACTAAAATAAGACTTATTGTGAAGGGTGAAAATAAAACTGAATATACCTGTTTTTTGTTACACCACAAAATCTGTTCACAACCATCATGAGCGCAAATCCAACCTTATCCACCCTGCTCCACGACCCGACTCTGGATCCCGCGCTTTTGCGCATAGCCGAGAAGATACGCGATGAAGCGCGTATTTCGGAGGAGGAAGGGCTGTTTTTATTCGAGCAAGCTCCTCTGGGCTACTTAGGCACTCTGGCCAACCATATCCGGGAGCGCAAGCACGGAGATCATACTTTTTTCAACCGCAATTTCCACATTGAGCCCACCAACGTGTGTCTCTACACCTGCACGTTCTGCTCTTACTCCCGTCTGATCAAGCAGCGCAGCGACGGGTGGGAGCTCACCATGGACGACATGATGGATATCGTGCGCAAGTACGACGGGCTACCCGTCACAGAAGTACATATCGTCGGGGGGGTCTTGCCTCAGTACGACCTCGACTTTTACGTCGAGTTCTTCCAGCGCATCCGCCGACACCGCCCCGAGTTGCACATCAAGGCCCTGACTCCGGTGGAATACCACTACATCTTCAAGAAAGCCAAGGTCAGCTACGAGGAAGGTATGCGCCGCATCCAGGAAGCCGGCGTAGACTCCCTGCCGGGCGGCGGTGCTGAAATTTTCCACCCGGAGATCCGCGAGCAGATCGCGGGCGGGAAGTGCAGCGGAGAGCAGTGGCTGCGCATCCATGAAATCTGGCACGAACTCGGCATGCGCTCCAACGCCACCATGTTGTACGGGCATATCGAATCCTACGCGCACCGCGTGGATCACCTCGAAAAGCTGCGCTGCTTGCAGGACAAGACCGGGGGGTTCCAGACGTTTATCCCGCTCAAGTTCCGCAACCAGGACAATGAAATGTCCCACCTGCCCGAAACGTCTGTCATCGAGGATCTGCGCAACTATGCCATCAGCCGCATTTACCTGGATAATTTCGACCATATCAAAGCCTATTGGCCCATGATCGGCCGCAGCACGACCCAGATTGCGCTCTCTTTTGGCGTAGACGACATTGACGGCACCATTGACGATACCACGAAAATATACGCTATGGCCGGCTCTGAGGAGCAAAACCCGGCGATGAGCACCCGCGAACTGGTCAACCTGATTCGACAGGTCAACCGGCGCCCTGTAGAGCGCGACACCCTCTACCGCATAGTCCAGGATTATCAGGATACCGTTTTTGAAGAAGACCAGGCATTCCGGGGCTATCTCGATTTGCCGGTGATTTAATATAACGTAGAACATGTCTAAAAAAACGATTTATTTCATTCGCCACGGCGAGACGGACTACAATCGTCTGCGCATCGTGCAAGGCAGCGGAGTGGATACCAGCCTCAACGATACGGGCCGCAGCCAGGCGGATGCCTTTTACCAGTACTACGCACAGGTGCCTTTCGAAGCAGTACTCACCTCCCGGCTGAAGCGCACCCATGAAACCGTAGCCCCCTTCCTCACACAAAAGCAGCTCCCTTGGGAGCAGTTCGGCGAAATCAACGAGATGAACTGGGGGCGGCATGAGGGGCAGCCCTACGACCCGGCCATGTCCCGCTACTTCCACGAGGTGATGCAAGCCTGGTCCGCGGGCGACTACCACGTCCCTTTTGCCGATGGCGAAAGCGCATGGACGCTCGCCGAACGGATGCGCCCCTTCGTAGGACAGCTCCGGGAGCGCACGGAAAAGACCCTGCTCGTGTGCAGCCATGGCCGCGCCCTGCGCTGCCTGCTCTGCCTGATGCTGGATTTGCCGCTGTCGGAGATGCAGCGTTTCTCCCATGCCAACACGGGGCTTTACCTGCTGCGCTACGACGACGGGCAGTTTGAACTGGAACTGCAAAACGATACCCGGCACTTGGACGCCGTTTTGGAATTGCCACGAACAAGCGGTGCCTTATGAGCAAGATCCGGATGACAGCCGTCAGCTACCTCAACACCAAGCCCCTGCTTTTCGGCATGGTAAAAAGCGGCCTTTCCGAGAAAATTGATTTGCAGCTGGACATCCCGTCGGCCTGCGCCAAAAAACTCGTGGAAGGCGAGGCCGACCTGGGGCTGGTGCCCGTGGCCATCATCCCGGAACTCCCCAGAGCGCGCATCGTATCCGATTACTGCATCGGATCGGTGGGAGCCGTGCGCACGGTGGGCATCTTCTCCGAGCGGCCCCTTGCGGAAATCCGCCGTCTCTACCTGGACTTCCACTCGCGCACCTCTGTACAGTTGTGCCGATACCTGCTGTCGGCGCACTGGAACCTCTCCCCGGAGCTGCTACCCGCCAAACCCGGCTTTGAGGCACTCGTAAGCGGCGAAACCGCCGCCCTGATCATCGGCGACCGGGCGATAGCGTATGAACACCAATACCCTTTTTTCTACGACCTCGGCGATGCCTGGACGGAGCACACCGGACTGCCCTTCGTCTATGCGGCCTGGGTGGCCAACCGCGACCTGGATCCCGGGTTTCTGGCCGAACTGAACCGCTCGTTCGCCCTCGGCCTGGCGGATTTGCCGCAGTTGATGTACCTCATCCCCAGTCCATACCCCGATTTTGACCTGCAGGAATACTATACGAAAAACATCAGCTATTTACTGGATGCCCCCAAACGGAAGGCCCTGGATCGGTTCTTAGCCATCGTACGCGCCCAAAGCCACGCGACATCAGCTCTGTAGGACACTCGTCATACACGCTCTAAAGCAAGCCATAAAATAGGACCAATATGAATACGCTCCAAAAAATCGCCCTTTTGCCCGGACTGCTCTGCGGGCTAACCCTTTCTTCTTGTACTCATCAAACCAATGCTGCCATGAAAGACCAAAAAACGAGCATCCCCGATACCACCAAAGTACGCCCTGCTGTGCCCGGTGCGGAAATCGCTACCCTGGGCGGTGGCTGCTTCTGGTGCGTCGAAGCGATTTACGAAGATGTGGAGGGCGTCTATGCTGCCGTATCCGGGTATTCCGGGGGCACCGCCGCCACCGCGGATTATAAGACGGTCTGCTCCGGCACGACCGACCATGCAGAAGTGGTGCAGGTACATTTCGACCCCAAGGTTATCTCATTTGAAAAAATCCTGGAGATATTCTGGAACACCCATAACCCCACGACGCCTAACCGGCAGGGGAACGACGTGGGTCCTCAGTACCGCTCCGTCATTTTCTACCATAGCCCTGAACAGGCCCGGATAGCGGAAACCTCCAAAGCAGACGTCGCACCAAAACTCTGGGACGATAAAATTGTCACCGAGATTGTACCCTTCACCGGCTTTTGGGAAGCAGAAGAATATCACCAGGACTACTTTAGCAAGGTGGGCGATGGCAATCCGTATTGCTCGTACGTCATCGCCCCCAAAGTAGCCAAGTTCCGCAAGGCGTTTCCCGCTGCGTTGAAGAAGGAATAAGGGGTCCGCGAGAAGGAAAAAAGAGACGTTTTGAACCCTGGGAGCCTGCCCTCCAAAAAGCCTGTCGGGCTTTTTGGGGGGCAGGCCGTTAATTTCTTCCGGGCAATCCAAATTTCATGCCTTTTTATGCCATAAAGGCCAAAGGGAATACTTAATTTCCCGCTCAAAAGAAGGCTATGAAATTTGGAATCTTAAAAGAACGCGACGATCAGCGGGTAGCCCTGGCGCCCGATACGGTGCCCAAGCTCGTCCAACTGGGCCTCGAGGTGCTGGTCGAAAGCCATGCAGGAGAGGCCGCCCTGTTTGACGATGCCCTGTATGCGGCGCACGCTACGGTCTGCCCGCGCAGCGAAGTGCTCGGTCAAAGCGACATACTCCTGTCCATCCACCCACCCCAGGAAGATGACCTCCGGCAAGCGAAGCCGGGGGCTTTGCTCATCTCGCAGTTCGCCCCTTTCGTGCACAAGGAAATCGGTTCCGAACTGCACCAGAAGGGATTCCAGGCGTTCAGCCTGGATATGATTCCGCGCACGACCCTGGCGCAGTCTATGGATGTGCTGTCTTCTATGGCGGGTATAGCGGGCTACAAGGCCGTTCTGGAAGCTGCCCGCCTGCTCCCGCGCTATTTCCCGATGCTGATTACCGCCGCCGGCACCATCAAACCGGCTCGTGTGCTGATTCTGGGCGCCGGTGTCGCCGGCCTGCAAGCCATCGCCACCGCCCGCCGACTGGGGGCGCAGGTCGAGGCCTTTGATACGCGCCGAGCTGCCAAAGAAGAAGTCGAAAGCCTCGGGGCTAAATTCGTCGAAGTAGAAGGTGCCGTGGACGACAGTGCAGCCGGCGGCTACGCCGTAGCCCAATCGGAGGAGTTCCTCGCCCGGCAGCGCGCCGAAGTACAGGCCAGGGCCGCCAAAGCGGATGTCGTCATTACGACAGCCCAGGTCAGGGGTATTAAAGCGCCCATATTACTCACCAAAGAGACGGTCGGACAGATGAAGCCCGGCTCGGTGGTGGTGGACCTCGCCGCCTCTACGGGCGGGAACTGCGAGCTCACGCAGGACAACGCTCTCATCCAGGTCAACAAGGTCTCTATCCTCGGCAACTCCTACTTGGCCAACCTAATGCCACAGGACGCCAGCGTCATGTACGCCAACAACGTATTGAATTTTGTAAAAACATTTGTCAAGGACGGCAAGCTCAACCTGGACGCCCGCAACGAGATCATCCGGGGCGCCCTGATCACCCCGTTCCCTGAAGCACAAAACGCCTAAGCCATGGAAACGACCGTTCAATTCGTCAACGACAACATCCTCTTCATCTACCTGCTGATATTCACCATCATCCTGGGGTTCGAGGTGATTTCCAAGGTGCCGACCGTGCTGCACACCCCGCTCATGTCGGGCGCCAATGCCGTCAGCGGAGTCGTCATACTCGGTGCCATCCTGTTGATTCGCCAAAGCCAGGCCGATGACTACCTCTCCCTCAGCGTGGGCCTCATCGGGGTAATCCTGGGCATGCTCAACGCCATGGGCGGGTTTGTGGTGACCGACCGCATGCTGGAAATGTTCAAAAAGAAAAAGAAATAACCGTCAAACCCGTACGCCATGTATATTACATTTTTCATCAATATAGCCTATCTGATTGGCTCTCTGGCCTTCGTCTGGGGCCTCCGGCTGCTGAGCACCCCGGACACGGCCCGCAAAGGCAATTTCATCGCCGCCGGGGGTATGGCCATCGCTATCCTGGCTGCCATGCTCGACCCCGCCTACAAAATTGGCCCCAATAACTACGGCTGGATCCTCGCTGGTATCCTGATTGGAGGGGTTGTCGGTACCGTATGGGCGCGCCGCGTAAAAATGACCTCCATGCCGCAGATGGTGTCCATCCTCAACGGCTTTGGGGGGGCCTGTGCGGTCGTCCTCGGAGCTATAGAACTCGTACACATGCACCAGGGGGTACGCCCCTACGGCAGCACCGAGATACTCGTACTGCTGTTTGCCATCCTCATCGGTGGCATTGCGTTCACCGGCAGTTTTTTAGCCTGGATCAAGCTCGAGGGCTGGGTCAAGGATACGTTTCTCGTCATCCCTAAAGGACACCATATTTTCAACCTCAGCATCCTGGGCATGGTCATTGTGCTCAGCGGCTTCATCTACGTACAGGGCGCCGATACGGCTCCCTGGATCACCATTGCCATGATCCTGCTCGCGCAGTACTACGGCGTCTCTTTCGTAGCGCCTATCGGCGGAGCGGATATGCCGGTCGTCATTTCCCTGCTCAACTCGTTTAGCGGCCTTTCGGCCGCCACCGCAGGTATGATCTACAACAACCAGTTCATGCTGGTCGGCGGCATCCTGGTCGGTGCCTCCGGCACCATCCTGACGCTCCTCATGTGCAACGCCATGAACCGCTCCTTGCTCAACGTGCTCGTAGGCGGTTTTGGAGGAAGTACGTCGAGCACCGCTGTGAAAGGGGATCAGACCATCCGCGAGGTCAGCCTCAACGATGCGGCGATTATGATGCACTACTCCAACTCCGTGATGATCGTGCCCGGCTACGGGCTTGCCGTCGCCCAGGCGCAGAAGGTCTGCAAGGAAGTGGACGATTTGCTCTCCAAAAATGGCGTGGACGTGAACTATGCCATACACCCCGTAGCGGGTCGTATGCCCGGACACATGAACGTGCTGCTCGCCGAAGCCGATGTGCCCTACCCCAAACTGCTGGACCTCGACGACGCCAACGCCGCCCTGCCCAGCACAGACGTGGTCATCATCGTGGGGGCCAACGACGTCGTCAACCCCGCTGCCGAAACAGACCCGGGCAGCCCTATCTACGGAATGCCGGTACTGCAGGTCTGGAAGGCCAAACAGGTCATCGTCATGAAGCGGAGCATGCGCTCCGGCTACGCCGGGATTGACAACCCGTTGTTCTTCTACCCCAACAGCCGCATGCTCTTCGGAGACGCCAAGGACACCCTCGTCAAACTCGCCTCCGAACTCAAACAAATGGCGTAACAGCCCCCCGGAATTTCCAGCCAGGTCAACAGGACTCGTTTCCTTCCTCGCTGGCCCCTATATCTATACAATCGGCCTTTTTGTCGCTTTTGCAGATAGAAAGGCCGATTCTCTTTCCACAATACCCTTTTTTTATGTAAATTGGGGGACTCTTTAACAGATTTGTTGGGAGGAGAATCCTCGAGGCGTCAAAAAGCCCTTTTTTCCCTCCTCGCTGGCCCCTCACAACAAGTCGAATAAAATCCAATTCTTATGTTCGCATTCCCCATTATTCTCGCTTTTTTCGGACTCACCGTCCTCTTGTCCGGTATTTTTGCCGTCAAGCAACAAACGGCAGTCCTCGTGGAGCGCTTCGGAAAGTTCCACAGCATCAAACAGTCCGGCCTACAGTTCAAAATTCCGTTCTTCGACCGCATCGCCGGCCGCGTTACCCTGAAGATTCAGCAACTCGACGTCATTGTTGAGACCAAGACCAAAGATAACGTGTTTGTCAAACTAAAAGTCTCGGTCCAGTTCCGCGTACTACAGGATGCCGTGTATGAGGCCTTTTACAAACTGGAAAACCCGCACGAGCAAATCACGGCCTATGTCTTTGACACCGTGCGCGCCGAAGTACCTAAAATGAAACTCGACGAAGTGTTCGAGCGCAAAGACGACATCGCCGTCGCCATCCGCCGCGAACTGGAGGAAGCCATGAACGAATATGGCTTCGGAATCGTAAAGGCACTGGTGACCGACATTGACCCAGATATCGCCGTGAAAAATGCCATGAACCGCATCAACGCCGCCGAGCGCCAGAAACTGGCCGCCGAATACGACGGAGAAGCCGAGCGCATCCGTATCGTGGCCAAGGCCAAAGCGGAAGCGGAAAGCAAACGCCTGCAAGGCCAGGGCATCGCCGACCAGCGCCGCGAAATCGCCCGCGGCCTGGAAGAATCCGTGGATATCCTCAACAACGTAGGCATCAACTCCCAGGAGGCTTCTGCCCTCATCGTCGTCACCCAGCACTACGATACACTGCAATCCCTGGGCGAGCACGCCAACTCCAACCTCATCCTCCTACCCAACGCACCTTCGGCAGCAACCGATATGCTCAACAACATGGTCACCTCCTTCGCCGCGTCCCAGCAGATTTCGCAAATGGGTAAGCCCAAGGCAAAACCGCTGCAACCTGGCCCGGAACCCATCGCCATACCGGAAAAACAAATCGAAAACAGGGAGTAGATTCCTCCACCGCCCTCGGCGGGAAAGTTTTTTCTTATACGCACATCGGCCATTCATTTTCACAGGGCGAAAATGAATGGCCGATGTGCGTATAAGAAAGTTCACAACACCGTTTTTTACCCGCGCTGTTCGAATACCACCGAGCGCACGGATATAGCCGGGCTACCATCTGGCAGCGTCCATTCGACCACCAATCTACGGCCGTGTTTGGATTCGAACACTTCCCGCATGTTGCGCACAGCCCCTAAGGGGACATCCCGGGCGAGACAGGCCTCCGTGAACGTGTCCCTCGTACGCTCCGCAATGGCTGTCTGCAGTGTATGGTTGAGGGCTTTCCGGTTCCGGACGCGGGCTGCATTATCCCGGAAGCGCTCATCCTCTGCCCATTCAGGATGGCCGAGTACCTCGCACAGGGCGGTAAACTGGCGTTCCGTGCCGATGGCCAGCACAACCTGAGCCCCCTCGGCACAAGCAAACAGGTCGCCGTAGGGGGCTATGTTGGGGTGTTGTGTCCCCATGCGCTGCGGCACTACTCCGCCCATGAGCCAGTTCGTTGCCTGGTTGGCCAAAGAAGCCAGTGCTGCATCCATAAGGGATACCTGTACGAGGGTGCCCTTCCCCGTTTTATCCCGTTGCCACAACGCCAGCAGAAGCCCCTCCTTGAGTTGATGGGCCGCGAGCAGGTCAATCAGTGCGACCGGCATTTTCACCGGATTCCCGCCGGGCTCTCCCGTGAGGTCGAGAAACCCCGCTTCCGCCTGCAGCACCACATCGAATGCGGGCCGGGGATCTTCAGGGCCAAAGCCCGTGATTTGTCCGTAGATGAGCCGGGGGAATTGCCGCGATAACGTTTCATAGTCGAGCCTTAGTTTTCGCGCCGCATCCTCCCGGAAGTTGCTGATCACAATATCGGCCGAGGCGATGGCCTCCTCCACCTGTGCGAAATCGGCAGGATCCCGCAAGTCGAACAGCACCGTGCGTTTACCTTGGTTCACACAGGCATAATACGCCGAAAACAGGGCTTCGCCTTTTTCCTCGGGCAGCTTCCAGCGCCGCGTCACATCCCCTCCGGTCGTTTTATTTTCTACCTTCAGCACGTCGGCCCCCAGCTCAGCGAAGAACAAGCCGACCGAGGGTCCGGCCAGTACACCCGCCAACTCGACGACCCGCAGTCCTTGCAGCGGACCGGATGGTTTTTTATTGTACATAGTTTTTTTTACCTATTGAGCACCCGCGTACGGCAGGCTATGATAAAATCGGGGGTTGCGTGCGCCCGGAATAATCCCGTGGTTGGATATCGCAAAAGGATTCCAAAACGGCTACTGTCTCCGCCAGGTCTCTGCTTTTTACCAGAATATAATCGGTATCAAAGGTTGAAATCGCAAAAATGCTTATCCCTGCACTCGCCAAAGGGCCAGCTAACGAGGCGAGGATACCGGTGAGTGCAAAATCCAGCGGACCGTTTACCTTCAAAGCACTCCATTCTTTTTCTGATCGGACATCGCCTGGAACGTTTGCTTCCGAACAAACAATAGATAGTTCATCCATAGTTCTAGTGATGGAAAAAAAGGTATCCTCTATCGCCCACAAAGGAATCGGAGCATCCTTTTCCAAGCGGCAAACGGCCAGTCTGTAGGGCAATATGCTTAGCGAAAGGGGTGGGTACTCCATACGGCAATTTATTAGACTTGTTGCGAGGGGATCATCAAGGAGCAAAAATACCCCTGTCCAACTTTTTACCCTCCAAACCCAGTAAAAATCTTCACGCTACATTTGGAAATTATACCATTTGCATTAACTTTGCATTACAAAGTACTTTTGAACACTCGCTCTATGGTTTGCACAGGGTATTTTTTTTGTTTTAAAACTTTGTTTTTTAAAGTACTTTTTATTATAATTTTCGTACGGGGTCAGTGAGGAGGTAAAAGGGTCATCTTTTGACCCCTTGAGAATTCCTCTCGCCACAAGTCTTTTTTAAACACATAAAATAATACGCATGAAATCCGAAAATCCTGTAGTGTTACCGATGGTCAGCCTGAGCGTGCTGAGAGGCCCGATGTTAGCGGGTGCAACCATTGCCTTGATTCTCATTGTTTTGTTCCTTTTAGGGGTCAACGACCCCAACCCGGCCTGGGGAAGGTTCTGGATGGTCAAACCGCTGGTCATCGTTCCTCTGGCAGGAGCCGCGGGGGCGGCTGCCAGCTTTTATGCCCGGCACTTGCTGTTCGCAGCGGGCTGGAACAAGGGCCTACTCTACATCATGGGCTTTTTTATATATATTTTTTCGCTCTGGATGGGCACGGTGCTCGGTCTGGACGGTACTTTGTGGAACTAACGGAGTTTGGTGCGTACCACCAGACTGTTGGACGTGGCAGGGCGCCCCACACGGGGCTGCCCGCCCCCCGCAGAAACCCGAATCTTTCCGCTGGGGTAAAAGGCGGCCCCCTGGTCGTCGGGTAGCGCCAACTGCTCCGGGGAAAGGGTGAACTCGAGTTCTCTTATCTCCCCCGGCTCCAGCCGGAATCGCCCGAAGGCTTTCAGCGCGCGGACAGGCGCTTTGCCCTGCAAATCGGGATACGCCAAATACACCTGCGTCACCTCTTCCCCGGCGGCCCTGCCGATATTCTTCGCCTGTACGCGGATGCGCAGGGGCTCGCCGCTATGCCCCTCCGATACCAGGCGCAGCCTGCGGTATCGAAACTCCGTGTAGCTCAATCCAAACCCGAAAGGGTACAGGGGCTCGCCCCGAAAATAGCGGTACGTACGCCCCTCCATCCCATAATCCTTGAAGTCGGGCAGGTCCTCGTCTTTTTCGTAAACCGTGACCGGCAGTCGGCCGGCCGGATTGTAATCCCCGAAAAGTACGTCGGCGACGGCCGTACCTGCGCTCTGGCCTCCGTACCAGGCCTGTACGATGGCGGGTAAATGGCGGTCTTCCCAGGGTACGGATACCGCACTGCCGCTCATCAACACCAAAACGACGGGTTTTCCCATGGCGTGCAGGGCTTTGAGCGCGCGGGTCTGTACGTCGGGCAACCGGATACTGCTCCGGTCCCCCCCGTCGAACCCGGGGATGCGCACCGGCAGGGCCTCGCCCTCTAATTGCGGGGAGATGCCGCCCACGAACACAATGGCATCGGCATCGCGCACGCGTCCGGCTACGGCGTGGATATCGGTCTTTTGGTATTGGCCTGGCCGGAGCCGCAGCACTCCCCTGCCCTCTCCCTTGCGGTATTCGATTCGGAACACATAAGTTTTGCCCTGCTCTACGTCCATCTGCACGACCTGAACGCCTTGCCGGTTGGAAGGCCAGGCATCTACGAGTTCTTTGTCATTGACATACCAGCGGCAAGCATCGCTCGCTTCCAACTCAAAGGAAAGGCGACGGCTGGTAGTGGCAGTGTACAGGGTGGAATAGCGAACCGAGAAATGGGCAGCAAAAACACCTTCCTGTAAAAAGGCACCTTCGTGCCAGAAATGGTTGGGCAGCCCTTCCTCCTGAACCACCGAGAACGGCGCGCCTTTTAATTCTGTATTGGAAAAATATTCCGCCTGTACGCCTTTCCTGCCCTCCCAGCTCAATGTTCCCGGCAGTACTTCGGGCACGAAAAGGGTATCCCGCGTATATTCGGTCAGGGGTTCATAAACAACTTCTACGCCCGGACCCAGTTTTTCACGGATTCCTTCGAGTACCGATACGGTAGCGGAAGGGATACCGTTATAGTTGCCCAATACAGCGATTTCTTGGGCAGCATTGGGGCCCAGCACTGCAATTTTGCGGATTTCTTTGCGCAGCGGCAGGGTGCGGGCTTCATTTTTGAGCAAGACTATGGATTTGCGGGCCATCTCCAGTGCGTGTGCGCGGTGTGCGGGCAGGTCGAGCGCCGTATCGGGAATCGCCGCAAAAGGGACCCTTTCGGGAGGATCGAACATCCCCAGCCGGTAGCGGATTAGAAACAGGCGGAACAGGGCGCTGTCCAACGCCGATTCCCGTACCTGTCCGGAATGCAGGGATTCCAGCAGGGTGGCATACACGGAGTTACCGCACTCCACGTCTGTCGTGTGCAGCAGTGCGTCTATAGCTGCCTCGGCCCGGCTGGCATGGGTTTTATGGAAGCTGAAAAAATCGTCAATGCCCCAGCAATCGCTGGTGATATACCCCTGGAACCCCCACTGCCGGCGCAGGATATCTTTCATCAGAAGGTCATTGGCGCAGCACGGTTGGCCGTACACGGCATTGTAGGCACACATCACCCCGGCCACCTGGGCATGGACGGTCAGCTCGCGGAAAGCGGGGAGGTAAGTATCCCAAAGATCGTATGCAGAAGGGTTGAAATTATCGGAGTGCCGCGACGGTTCCGGACCACTGTGTACGGCAAAGTGTTTGGCGCAGGCTGCCGCCTTGAGGTATTTGGGGTCTTCCCCCTGCAGGCCGCGCACGAATGCACGCCCCATTTTACCCGTCAGAAAGGGGTCTTCGCCATACGTTTCCTGGCCTCTTCCCCAGCGGGGGTCGCGGAAGATATTGATGTTGGGCGTCCAGTAGGTCAGTCCCAGGTAGCCCGCGTGCCCGAGCCCCATCGCAGTAGCCCGGCGATGCACCGCCCTACCTTCGGTCGAAGTGATGTCGGCCATCGCATACATCGCTGCGGTATCCCAGGTAGCGGCCAGGGCGATGGCTTGCGGGAAGACAGTCACGTGAAAAGGCGTGCGCGCCACGCCGTGCAGCGCCTCGTTCCACCAATTGTACCCTGGTATCCCCAGCCGCGGAATGGCTGGCGTGGCGTGCATCATCTGCGCCACTTTCTCCTCGCGGGTCAGGCGGCCCAGCAAGTCTTTGATGCGGGGTTCAAAAGGCAGGGAGGCGTCCCACATGGGGAACGACCGGGAATCTTGCTGCGCTTGTACAGACAAAACGGACAGGAGCAGCAACAGAAGGGCAGTAAGGCGCATGGCGTTTTCTTTTTAAAGCCTCTAATATCCGAATAATATGGGTGTGATTCAAAAGGTCGCGGCGATAGTGTATTTCTCGGACGGTTTCCAGATAGGTAGCGACATTTTGCAGCACCCCTGAAAATATGGCGTTTGCTTTCTGTAGAATGGCGCTCAAAAAGAAAAGCCTATGCTGACGTAGGTCTGTATGCCCTTGCTCCTTTCGCTGAACAAGGCGCTGAACTCCACGGGGCCGGTCAAAAAGTCGTAGGCAACGGTCAGGGAATGCCCGGAATACACCTGTCTTTCGGGCTTGCCCATTTTCTGCGGGCCGAAATCCCTCGCCAGCAGATTGCTTCGTGCGATCAGGAGGAAGTTATTGGCAATTTGGCGGCGCAGCCCAAGTTGCAGGGCGGCTACGGAATAGGCGAGATCCCCGTAGTTGGGAATGCCCGGGAATACGATTTGGTTGCGGTACAGGCGATCCATCCCTCCGATATAAAAGGCGTTGAACGGGTTCCCACTTTGACGGAACGTCCAACCGGTCTGGAATAGCCCGGAGAAGGTGTATTTTTCCGAGAGCGGGCGGTACCACTCTACGTTCAGGAATGCCTGTGAAAAAGGTTTTCCGCTCGGGACAAGCGAAGGGTCCACCGGCACCTCCGAGCCATGGTTGAGGTAGCGGATGTTTAGGTTTTGCGCGTAGATACGTCCGATTTCCGCATATAGGTGTGCCCCGCGCTGCGGGTACGAAATTTTATCCAGGGTATTGATTTTATAAAAACCATAGGAGCTGAGGAATGTATTGTAGCCTTCCACCTCGAACTCTGCGGGTATTTCCGGATCCTGTTCCACTCGTTCGTACCGGGTACCCAGTCCATAGCTGCGCTTTCGGTGGCTACCCGACTGAAGACGTGCATCTATGCGCAGGTTGTTGAGCTGGTACAGGCCCGTGGCCCGGAAGTTGTTATACCCCGTGACCCGGAAGGTCTCCGATTGCAGCCCGCCCACGAGTGCTGTACGCTGTTGACGACCAATATATTGTACATGCTCCGCTTTGAAACGCGGGTTTTCCCCGAGGAGGACGCTCAGCGAAGAACGGGAGTTGGGCAGCAGATCGTGTGTGGTGGCGGAGGCTAAAAGTCCCAGTCCCAGGAAGCTGTTGTAGGGCACATTGAATGTGAATGTCGTGGCAGGGCTTTCCTCGACTTCAAAAACGATAGAGGCTTTTTGGTTTTCCGGCAGCGGTTCGAGCCGGTAGCGGATGCGGTGGTAAGAAAGGTTGCTGAAGCGCCGGCGGATCATCGCGGATAGCTCGGCGGCCGTATAGTATCGGTTTACGGTGAGCCCCAGACTCCTCAGGAAGAAACGCTGCGTTTCGTTTTCCAGCCCCTCTACTTTGGCGGAAGCAATAAAGACAGAATCCGGGCGCTGGAAAACCGGGCGCTTCATAGATGGAACCTGGAGGGAGTCCGCGATTTTTCTGAACGCGGGAAAAAACTGCCGCCCCATAACGATACCGGAGTCAATAATGGCCTGTGCCCGTTCGAAGCTACCCGTATTGAAAGGCGTCAGGGGATGGTCAATATATACATCGCTCAGGGTGACCTGGCGCTGATTATCTTCCGATTCTTTAAAAAAAATGATTTGCGTAAGAATTTGCAGGGGGTTGACCAGGTGTTCTTTCCCTTGTTTACCCTCCGCTACATTGCTGGATATCATAAAGTTGGCCCCCATATCCCGGGCTTCTCCCACGGGAAGGTTGCGCACTACGCCGCCGTCCACCAGTCTTTGCCCATTGAGTTCGACAGCGGTGAATACTCCCGGGATGGCCATACTGGCACGTACGGCCGTGACGATTTCCCCTTTGTCCAGGACAACCGGCTTTCCGTTCACCACATCGGTCGCAACGGCCCGGAAAGGGCGGGCCAGTTGGTCAAAGTCTTTGATCGCATACACAGGGAAATACAGCTCCGACAGCTTTAACCAGAGTTCCTGGGATTCCAGCGCCCCGGTCGGCACCTGGAAGCGCCCCTTCTCGAAGGGGATTTCAAAGGCGTGCCGGCCATACGATTCTTTTTCCTCCATGGATATTTCCCGGATGCTCACCTGGTTTGAAAGGAGGGTCTTCCAGTCCAGGTTCCGGGCGAGTGCCTCTATTTCATTTCCGCTGTACCCGACGGCGTACAAGGATCCGATGATACTGCCCATACTGGTACCCGTCACGCAGTCTATGTGTACACCAGCGGAGTCCAGTGCTTTCAAAATCCCTATGTGCGCCAGTCCTTTTGCACCACCGCCGCTCAGGGTCAGACCGATTTTCGCCGGTACAGGAGGCTGTGTGAATACCAGAAAGGGAACCGCGAGGCACAGGATGGCCACTAGTTGAGCCCGGTATCCGGGGCCGGGATGTGTCGGTACCATGCCGATATCTACCGGGAGGGATGTGTCCCCTGCTTTACTTTGGACTAGAGGGATTCTCTTCTGCATGATGAGCTATTTTAGTGCGCCATACACAAACCGGTGCCCCTCAGCCCTCGTGCCACTGCCTGACAGCATACCCCGAGCGGTCGTGGCTATCATCCCCTCCGTAGAGGAGCGTCTGCGACCGTACTTTGCTGCCGGCGATTTCCGAAAAGTACGCCATACCTTTCAGAAA
>CAZSMU010000055.1:20812-22241 GCA_964607915.1 uncultured Haliscomenobacter sp. | reverse complement strand
AAAATGACTCTTTTTTCCCTCCTCGCTGACCCCGCGCAACAAGTCTAATAGACTTTTGCAGTCTAAGCCCGCTACATGGCAAAAAACTGAAATTGGCCGAAAAAGAACTTATCACACAACCCCGCTGACGTATCTTCCTCCTGAGAAGCACCCGGATTAAAACTAAACTCTTCGATTATGAAGGTATGGCTTACTCCCATGGTGCCACAGTGCAGTATATCGCAGCGCTTTCACTGCTTCCAGACAAGAAAACCGAATAAGCCGGACAGTATTTTTTTCGGTGGCGACCTCTTGAAATATGCCTTTCTCCTCCTTGCCCTAATACTGTCTCAAACCAATATACCAGGTCAAACCATCGCTGCCTGGGACTTCGAAAACACTCCCTCGGTACCCTCCGGGTCCATCGCACCCTCTATCCTGCATCCAAGTGCCGAGCTGGGCGCAGCCACCTTGGTCAAAGCCAACAGTATCGGCAGCCCCAACGCATGCGCCGGACTAAAAACCTGGGCCTCCAACTTCTGGCCTACCTCTACGGAACCCAATATGGGCTACTATTTCAGCTTTCGCGTACAGGCAAAACCCGGGCAGGTGCTTCAAATCAGCCAATTTTCTCTGAACTATAGCCGTTCCTCGTCGTTCAGCCCGGCCGGCATGTCCATCCACTATTCCTCCGACGGGGGCGAGTTTGCCCTGCTCGCCACTACTAGCCTCCCTACGGTTGGCTCATGCAGCGGGTTTTCCGCTTCCCGGGCTATTACCTGTAAAGAAGGTGGAATCCTTGAGTTTCGCGTTTTTTTCTACCAACAGAATCCTGCCGGATTGGCCGCTACGGTCCGCATAGACGATGTCACCCTGTCGGGCAATGCTATCCTCCTGCCCGTAGAGCTCATCCGCTTTTACGGGGATGCACACGACCAGGGCATAACCCTGCAATGGACCAGCGTCTCGGAGCGGGACAACGCGCGATTTGACGTGGAACGCAGTTTTGACAGCACTTCGTTCCGCAAAATCGGCGAAGTACCCGGTATCGGCAACCACGAAGGCCCTGCGCATTACCGCTTTGAAGACGCCTACCCTTTTCCCGGCATCAACTACTATCGCCTGCGACAGATAGACTTCAGCGGCACCGAAACGCCGTCTGACCTTATCCGGGTATTTTCCATCAATACCTATACCGACGGCATCCGCGCCTTTCCAAACCCCTGCCAGACTACCCTCACGGTTCAGGTACCCCCCTCGCTTTCGGCTAATGCCCGCCTCACATGCCTATCCTGGCAAGGAAAACAAGTCGGATCCTACCCCATTCCGGCAGGGCAGCGCATCCTGGAAATCAATACCGCAGGGTATCCCCCCGGAATATATCTGTTGCAGATGAGTAACCAGGGAACACACTGGGAATACAAAGTAGTGAAGGTGAATGAATAGACTT
>CAZSMU010000055.1:0-20712 GCA_964607915.1 uncultured Haliscomenobacter sp. | reverse complement strand
TAGACTTGTTGCGTGGAGTCCGCGAGGAGGGAAAAAAGATTTTTTATTGGACAAACTTTTTCCGCGGAGTTATTCCGACGGCAAAAATGGAGAAACACTTCATTTTTTTGTAGTTTCATGCCCGAAAGGCAACAGGGTAAAATAGCCCGGCCCTAATTGATCCACTAAAACCATATTACGCATGAGTTCTGCATTGTTATCGCTCCTTATCGGCTGGGCATTCGTCCTGATATGGGTTCCCCTGACGGTGTTGTCCCAAAGAAAAGTACATCCTAAAGCCTTATTCACTCTTTTTTTTGCTGAAATGTGGGAGCGCTTCTCCTTCTATGGCATGCGGGCTTTTCTCGTACTCTATATCTCCAAAGAAATTTTTGCCAGTCTGGGCGAAGGGGCCGCTGAGGGCCGTTCGGTAGGGATTTACGGGGCGTTCAACGCCCTGCTGTATGCCGCCCCCATCGTCGGCGGAATGCTCGCCGACCGACTCCTCGGCTTCCGCCGGGCGGTCATCCTCGGCGCCATCCTCATGGCCGCCGGGCAGTTTACCATGGCCGCCAATGCCGCTACGGTGGACAACACCCAGATTCTGTTCCTCGGCCTCTCGATACTCGCCATAGGGAACGGGTTTTTCAAGCCGAATATCTCGAGTTTTCTCGGCACGTTTTACGACCGCAACGATCGGCGCAAAGATGGTGCCTTCACTATATTTTACATGGGTATCAACGTAGGGGCATTCCTCGCCCCGCTCACCTGCGGCTATCTCGCAGAGACCTATGATTATTCCTTGGGCTTTGCTGCCGCCGGCACGGGTATGCTCCTCGGCCTGGTCGTATTCTGGAGAAATATGCGCAATTACGCCGACCAGGGCAACCCACCCGATCCGGAAGCCCTCAACCGTCCTGGCTTTCTGGGTATCCCCAACCAGTGGCTCGTGTTGCTGGGCGTTGTGCTGTCGGCGCCCGTATTTGCATATTTAATTGATAACGAAGGAATAACAAGCTATATTTTGATTGTGGTAGGCATAGGGGTGCTCGGGTATATCCTCATTTCATCGCTGTATTTTTCCAAAGACAAAATAGAAGGTCAGCGCCTGGTTGCCTTTTTGTTCCTCTTCTTTTTCCACATGATTTTTTGGACTTTGTTCGAACAGGCGGGTGGTTCGCTCAACTTCCTGACGGACAGATACGTCAACAAGCACGGCCTCGAAACCTCTCAATTTCAATCGCTCAATGCCCTGTTCATCATTTTGCTCGCCCCGGTCTTCACCTGGATATGGAACAGGCTCAACCAAGCGAATGCCGAGCCGCGCACCCCTACCAAGTTCATACTGGCCCTGCTCCAAATGGCCTTGGGTTACTTTATCATAGTAAGCGGTGCACGCAGTGTGCTGGGCACGATCAACGAAGGGACCCTGATCCCTGTTTTCTACCTCGTACTCATGTATTTGTTCCATACGACGGGCGAGTTGAGCCTTTCCCCGGTAGGGCTTTCCGTGGTCACCAAGCTATCTCCGGCAAAAACGGTCGGCTTTGTCATGGGTACCTGGTTCCTTTCCATTTCTTTCGGTCATAAAATCGCGGGGTATCTCGGGCAGATGATCGCTGCGCCCGGAGAAGGGGAAGTGGCCCCCGCCCAGGCCCTGGTAGGTTATATTGATGTCTATCTCCTGTGGGGCGTCGAGATTACGCTGGGCGCTGCCCTGTTGCTGTTGATCTTATCCCGTTATCTAAAGCGCCGTATGAACGGTGTATATTAAATCAATCATGGAAACACCGAAATCATCCTTTCAACCCTATATTTCCGCGAAGGATTTCATCCCGGAATTCACGCCCAAGGCCATTCTGCTCGGTTCCTTGCTGGGCATTATTTTTGGGGCAGCCACGGTCTATCTCGGTCTGAAAGTCGGCCTCACGGTCAGCGCGTCTATCCCGATTGCAGTACTGGCGATTTCTATTTTCAAAAAGCTGGGCAAAGCGACCATTCTGGAAAGCAATATTGTCCAGACGATTGGTTCTGCGGGGGAGTCTGTGGCTGCGGGGGTTGTATTCACGGTACCTGCGCTCTTATTCCTGGAGGGGGGTGCCCAGTATTTTGAATACTTCCAGATTTTTGTGCTCGCCCTGGTAGGCGGCTTTCTGGGGGTATTGTTCATGATTCCGCTGCGGCGTTCTTTAATTGTCAAGGAACACGGGAACCTTCCCTATCCGGAAGGGACGGCTTGTGCCGACGTGCTGGTAGCAGGAGAAAAAGGCGGTTCACTTGCGCAGAAAGTATATTACGGGCTTGGCATTGCCTTTTTGTACAAAGTCCTGATGTCTATTCTGGGTTTTTGGAAAGATACACCCACTGTTGTTTTTGGGAAAAAATCGGCTCTGCCCAACGGTACCATTAACGGGGAGATTACGCCGGAGTTACTCGGGGTGGGCTACATCATCGGGCCCCGGATTGCAGGGGTCATGGTAGCGGGCGGCGTGTTGTCCTGGCTGGTACTCATCCCGCTCATCACTCTGATTGGCAGTGGTTTATCCGTACCCTTCCCGCCCGAGACCCAGCGTCTGGTGGCCGATATGTCGCCTTCGGAAATCTGGAGCCGCTACATCCGCTATATCGGGGCCGGGGCCGTCACCTTTGGCGGGGTCATCACGCTGATTAAAACACTTCCTACGATTGTCAGTGCCTTCCGCGATTCGTTAGCCGATTTGCGCAACAGCCGCAACGGGCAGGTAGTCGAACAGAGCCGCACCGAAAAAGACCTGCCGTTGGTGTGGGTACTCGTAGGCAGCGCGGCGCTGATTGTACTGATGGCCTTTCTGCCCAATATGCCGATGAACCTGCTCTCTGCTCTGTTGGTCATCGTCTTTGGGTTCTTCTTCGTCACGGTGGCGTCCCGCATTGTGGGTTTGATTGGATCTTCTTCCAGTCCTGTCTCTGGTATGACGATTGCTACGCTCATGGCTACCTCCCTGATTTTTCTCGGCCTCGGCTGGACGGACGATGCCTACCAGCCTATCGCTCTGGTCGTAGGTGCGGTGGTCTGTATCGCTTCTGCCAATGCCGGAGCGACCTCGCAGGATTTAAAAACGGGCTTTCTCGTGGGCGGCACGCCCATCAAGCAGCAACTCGGCCTGATGATTGGTGTAACGGCTTCCTCCATTGCCATCGGGTTTACCGTGTTGCTCCTGGAGCGCACCCTGGGGGTTGGAGAAGCGACCTTACAGCATCCCAATCCATTACCTGCCCCGCAAGCGACTCTTATGGCCACGGTAATCAAGGGTCTGCTGAGTCAGAACCTGCCCTGGGGCCTGGTCATTGCGGGTATGGGCATTGCGGCAGTAGTAGAGCTTTGCGGGATTAGCTCACTGGCTTTTGCGGTTGGAGCTTACCTGCCCTTGTCCACTACGTCCCCGATTTTCATTGGGGGCCTCGTGAAGTGGTTTGTCGAGCGCAAGGAGAAGAGCAAGACGGAAGAATCGGAGATTGGTCCGGGCGCATTGTTCAGTTCTGGATTAATCGCCGGAGGTGCCATTACCGGAATCATCATTGCTGCCATGTTGGGCTACACGGTAGGGACTACCCTGGAAGGGACGCCCATCAGCCTACTGAGCAAGCTCCGCCTGTTTGACCCGGAAGCCATGGGCGTATTCGGGGATATGGGTGGCCTGGTCGCCTTCAGTGTGCTGACCATAATCCTCTGGCTGTACGCCAGAAAAAAGTAAGTCTATGATTCGGGTAACGCAGATTATATTTTTAGGCCTGTTGATTGGCCAACTCCTGTTTGCCGGCGTCATCTATTTCCTGATGATGGGGAACAAAAGTGGGCATCTTTTCGCCTCTAACCTGCTTTTTTCCCTGCTGCCGGTAGCCATACTATGCTTTTTGGGTGTCGCCGCCTGGTATTTCAACCGATACCAGGTACAGCGCATACCCAAGAATATGCCGCTTGATGCCCGTTTGAAGCACTACCAGCAACGCGTCCTCGTACGCATGGCAATGGTAGAGGCAGGGGTACTGACCGTTGGGGTGTTCGCTATGATCAGCGCCAATATGAGCCTATACCTGCTCATGCTTGTGGGAGTAGGCGTGTTTACCCTCTTCCGCCCCAGGGCGGAAGAGTTTGTGCGCGACTACTCGGTCAGCAGTAAGGAAGAAAAAGAAATATCCTGAGGGGTTATGCCTGTGTTAATCTTTTACCTCTTCCTCTTCCCGAGTCCATTTCAAGATGTTAGGGCAAGCCTTTGTGAAAGCGGGATCCACTTTCACATACGTCTTTTTGATTTTATCCTCCATCCAGGAGTTGAGGAAATCGTTGCGTTTGGACTCTATTGCAGCGTCCTGTATTTTTGAGTAGTCCTGTTGAAGTGTAGCCCGGTGTGGTTTGGTGCGCGACTGAAGCTGTACCAGGCGAAGATACGGTGCGCCGGACTGGTCTTTAAATTCGATCGGGGAGGATATTTCTCCTACCTCCATCGTATCCGTGGCGAAGTAGATATCCGGTTCGAGGTCGCCTACCTCGAAGAAAGTATTTCCCGTTACCGGGTTTACCATACGTCCGTCGTTGTTGTAGCTCTGTTGATTTTTGTCGGAGAATTTTTTTACAGCGTAGGAAAACGAGATGGAGTCATTCAGGACCAGCAGGCGCACGGAGTCCAGCAGGCGCACGGCCAAGTCTATATCCTTGTCTTTAATTTCCGGCCGGATGAGGATATGGCGGACATGGATGGCGTTGCCCTTTCTCCCCAGCATCTGAATAAGGTGGAAGCCAAATTCACTTTCCACTACGGGCGACAACTCGTTTTGGTCGAGCTTATAGGCTGCCGCTTCGAACTCCGGCACGTATTTACCCCGCTTTGCCCATCCCAAATCGCCCCCGGTACGAGCGGAGCCGTCGTCGGAGTACTTCTGGGCCAGGAGCCCGAAATCCTCTCCACCTTCCACGATGCGCTTCCGGATGTTTTCCAGGAGCTCTATGGATTTCTTTTTTTCCTCTTCGCTGATCTTGGGCTTATACACGATTTCGCCCACTTCTACTTCTGAGTTGAAGTAAGGCAGACTATCTCGTGGGATTTTTTGGAAAAACGCCTTCACCTCGGAAGGCGTTACCGTGATACCCGAAATCGCTTCGTTGCGCATTTTTTCAGAAACCATCTGCCCCCGCAGGTCTTCCCGCATCTGTTCCTTGACCTCACTGACCGTTTGGCCGTAATACGCCTCAAACTGGGCCACGTCGTTGTTCATATACCCGAGGATGCGTTCAATTCGGGCGTTGAGCTGGTTTTCGACATCGCCGGCTTCCACCTCGATACTGTCTATACGAGCCTGGTTTATCAGCAATTTCACGCCCAGCACCTGCTCGAGTACCATACAACGTGCGTTGGGAGGCAGGGTACCACCGGGCTGCTGCGATTTCATCAACGCCATCTGTTCTTCCACTTCAGATAAGAGGACGTACTCCGTGCCCACCATGGCAACCACTTTATCTATGATTTGACGCTGTTGTGCCCATAGATTCCCTGCCCACAACAGGGCCAGGCAACAAATTGCTGATTTCATCTGCATCTTCACTTTAAAAAATTTGCTTTTCGGCCCAAAAAGAGCTGCGTATATACGAAGGTAAGGACAAAAGCGTATTTCAAAAGGTTGTGACTACTCATTGAAAATTTGAACCCCCCGTCGCCGCATACCTACTTCGTACAGGTCGTTCCGCTTTTCTTCCAGTATTTTGAGTTTCCTAAGGTGTAGGATATACTTCCTCGCTTGTTCCCTTATAAAAGACAAAGGAGCGATTTCCTGGCTTTGCTTTACCTCGAGCAGGCGGAAAAAGTACTGGAATTTTCCGTCATTTTGCCTAAATTCTTTCACTGCACCCAGATTTGCCTCGTCTAAGGATCCTGCTGGCAGTGCCGAGAGGATGTCTTCCAGTCGGTGCCAGCCCTCCTCGTCCAGGATGTGCGATTCCGCATGCTCATCACAGTAGGCGTTGATGCGTTCCATATTCGCTGCCGAAGGGGAAGTCCACCAGGACATCAGCCTTGCAATATCCGGGGCATCGCTGGCGACCTTGATGAAATAGCAGCGGATAATCGGCTTCTCCAGTTGGTATTGGGCTTTATTGCGCTCATAGAACTGTTGCAGCTCCGCTTCCGTTACGGTGGTGTCCAGCAACTGTTCGACCAGCACCTCCTCATAGTTGTTTTTGATGAGGGATGCCCGGTAATCCTCCACCAGCTTATCCACGTTCAAGTCCCGCGGCAGGTTTTTCTCTGCCTCATTCAGCAAGAGGGCCTCGCGCACCCATCGTTGCACATAGGCATTGATAATCAGCCCACTGTCCACAGACGACGTATTTGCAGGGAACATGCCTTCCATATCCGACACGCGCAATTCCTTTCCATACACGCGGGCCAGGAGGCGGTCACTGCCCTGACCGTTGTCCCTTCCACAGCCGTAAAAGCAAAGGAAGGACAGGACGAGATATACCCCTGACGGGGTTCGCTTCCAGAGCATAGGTACTATTTCCTTACTAATTTGTCAAAAACACCTTGGTTGATCTTGACCTCGTACGCTTTCCGCAGGGCTTCCACCCATTGTTGCTCCAGGTGATCCTGGTAATCGGCGACGATGTATCCCCGGGCTTCGGAGAGGACCTTGGGGCTGGAGGGGATAACTTTGCCTACCTTCATGAAGTAAAACAGGTTGTTTTTGTTGGGATCCACCGCCGTACGCGTGACCTCTCCCTCTCTCCACTCTACCACATCCGCTGATTCCGGGCTTTTGTCGCGTTCGATCATGAACGTTTCTGCCTGAGCGACTTTTCTATCTTCCGCGTTAAATTTTTCCAGTACGGCTTCTTTGCTGTTTCCCGCACAGAAAGCTCGTATCGCCTGTATCTGGTCCATGTGCGTAGGCTCCACATAATAGCGCGTCACCTCAGCGCGGTCGTTCCAGCGGTACTTATCGCGAATCGTGGCGAAGTAGTTTTGTAGCCCCACCGTGTCCTGCGCTGCCTTGTCCCATACTTCGATACGCGTAGCTTCGAACAAGAGGATTCCTTCCTCATACTCGCGCATCAAGAGACGGAACTCGGGATATTTCTGCTCCAACTGCCGTTCTTCCAGGCGCATGCAAGTTTCATCCACAAAGAGCTGATATACTTGCGGCAGCGCTTCCGATACAGGGGCGTCGCGCAGGCGCATCCTTTCCCTCGGGTTATCGGCCAGATAGGCGAAGAATTGCCCCAGCGTCACTTTTTGGTCGCCGAGGCTAAACAGAACGTCTTTGGCACCTTGTTGAGGAGCCTTCCAACGGAACGTGAAAAACGTATCGTTTACCGTTTGGGCAAACCGGTTCAACACTTCCGGGTATTCTTTGAATCCGTTGGCTTTCTTGATGTCTGCCAGCATAGCCGTTTTAGCCAGTTCAAAGCGGGCGTCGCGTTTGATTTTAGCTTCAAATTGCGTACGCGCCAGTTCGTATTCCATAGGTCCCTTCCGGCTGATGCGTTTGATGATGTGCCAGCCGATGGCTGTTTCAAAAGGCTCGGAGTATCCACCGTCTTGCGGGATGGCAAAAGCGGCATCTTCAAACCCTTCCTCTACCTGGTTGATGCCCAGGAAGCCGAGGTACCCTGCATTGGTAGAAGTCTTGCGGTCTTCAGAAAACTCCCCGGCCAGGGCATCGAAAGAATCGCCCTGCGCCAGGCGTTCCTTAATGGCCTGGATGTATTTTTTCGCTCTCTCTGGATCTTGCCCCTCTTCTTTCCGCGCCAGGATATGAGCGATTTCCACTTCGCCGCGGGCAGGTCGGCGGGTGTGGACCCATAGGAGGTGGTACCCGGCCGTAGTGCGAACTGGTGCACTGACCTGGTTCAGAGGCAGGGTGTAGGCTGCCGTCTCCAGGGGGTAAAACCCATTGGGGAACAGCACATTCAGAAAGCCTATACGCCCTTTGTTTTGAGCGGCTGATTTATCGTCGGACAACTGCACGGCCAACTCTGGGAACGTGCTCTCCTTGGCGTCCAGTACTTTTTTAGCCGCCAGGGCCTTTTGATAGGCCGCCAGGGTATCGGCCGCCGGAGCATCGGCCGCGACCGAAAACAGGATATGGCTGATTTCCACGTCCTGCAAGGACCGTTGATACACCTCGCGCACCAATCGCTCCGTCACGGTTTTGTTGATGAGGTAGGCGTCGGCCAGTTGTTTTCGGTATCCATCCAGTTCCTGTCGGAGCTGCGTCACCGTATCCAGGCGCATATCTCTGGCCTTCTGCACCTTAAGTTTGAATTTGACGTACAAATCCAGATATTCCTGGAGGGAATTGCGGGAGAAGTTGGCTTCCTTGCCATTTGTTTTGGAATATACGTATTCGAATTCCGAGACCGGTACCGGCTTGCCCGCAACGGTAAACAGAATCTCGTCTTTTTGCGCCTGGGTAGAAGCGCAAAAGAACAATCCGATAAAAACGAAAATGAGCCTGTTCATAAATCAGACGTGGTTAATTTGGAGCTTACAATGGGATATACTGTGGCCGCGGTTTTTTGCGCGGGCCACCTGCTTACTATCAACTGAAAACGGTGCAAATATACGACTTGTTGCGAGGGGTCAGCGAGGTGAAAAAAAAGAGTCATTTTCTTTCCACACGAAGGCTTTTTGAGGGAGTATAGCCTTACTATATGACCACAAAAAGACACAGGGTGGGAAGAAAAGGGCCTTTTTGAGCCCTCGCTGACCCCTCGCAACAAGTCTATGGTATGGAATTCCGGTCTAAATAAACTCATACCCAATATCCCTTCGATAGTACCGGCCTTCAAATTCGATTCCTTCCGCGGCGACCTTGCTGGAATCGAGTGCTTCCTGCAGGGTGTCTGCGAGGGAGGTCAGTGCGACTACGCGCCCCCCGTCGCTGAGCAGGGCACCGGAGCTATCCCGACGAACCCCGGCATAAAACACCAAAGCCCTTTCACCGGCTTCTGCTACCCCTCGCATAATTTTGCCTTTTTCGTATGTGCCGGGATATCCTCCGGAAACCAGCACCACGGTAGCTGCGGCGCGCGGGTCTTCTTCTATAGCCATACGATCCAGCTCGCCGCGTCCGGCAGCCATGAGCAAGGGCAGCAGATCGCTTTTCAAGCGCGGCAGTACCGCCTCTGTTTCAGGGTCCCCCATGCGGCAATTGTATTCGATGACATAAGGCTCGCCGTGGACCTCGATAAGCCCTAGGAAAATGAACCCTTTGTACACCAACTTTCTCTTCTGTATTCCCTCAATCGTAGGGCGGATGATGCGTTGCTCCACTTTTTCCATCAATACACCGTCGAGGAAAGGCACCGGTGAAACGGCTCCCATGCCCCCTGTGTTGAGCCCTGTGTCGCCTTCCCCGATGCGCTTGTAGTCTTTTGCAGCCGGCAACACCTTGTAGGAATGGCCATCCGTCAGGACAAATACAGAAAATTCCGTTCCCTTCAGGAATGTTTCTACCACGACACGGCTGCCGGCAGCCCCAAACTTGCCTCCCAGCATAGCTTCGAATTCCTGCTGCGCCTCCTGTCGGTCATGGCAGATGAGTACGCCTTTGCCTCCGGCCAGTCCGTCGGCTTTCAGCACGATGGGCAGGGAATGCCCGGCCAGGTAGGCCTTGCCCTCCTCGATATTCCCGGCGGTAAATTCCCGGTACGATGCGGTCGGGATGTTCATTTCGCCCATAAACGCTTTGGCGAATGCCTTACTACCCTCTAATTGAGCAGCTTCCCGGGACGGCCCGATCACCCATACCTTTTCCAGGTCAGGCGCCTGGGCGAAGTAGTCGGCAATGCCCAGCACCAGAGGTTCTTCAGGTCCTACGACCACCAGTTGGATATCTTTTTCCCGGACGAAGCCCGCCAGGGCTTGGAAATCATTCTGAGCTATGGCCACATTAGTGCCGTGCAGGGCTGTACCTGCGTTTCCGGGCGCGATGTACAGGCTATCGCAGTGGGGGCTTTGACATATTTTCCATGCGAAAGCATGTTCTCTCCCGCCACTACCGATTAAGAGGATGTTCATATTTTTTATGTAAATATAGGGGACACACTCAAAAATCCGCAAAATTCCCTGAAATCTGACATAGCTTTGCTGTCTTAAATGTTCCTTTTTGCTATGATTGCCTATATCTGTGGAGACATAACGTTGAAGAACCCCGCTTTTCTCATCATTGAGGCTGGCGGGATGGGCTATCAGGTATTTATCAGCCTGCACACCTATAGCCAAATCGAAAAATTAGAGCGCGCAAAGATACTGACGCACCTGTACATCAAAGAGGACAGCCACACCCTGTACGGATTTGCGGAGGAAAGTGAGCGCAGTTTGTTCCGGCATCTGATTTCTGTCAGCGGCATAGGGCCAGGCACCGCGCAGATACTGCTCTCTTCCATGCCGCCAGATGAAATCCGGGCCGCTATTGTCGGCGAACGGGACGACGCCTTCCGGAAAGTTCGCGGCATCGGGCCTAAGACTGCTAAACGGATTATCCTCGACCTCAAGGACAAGCTTACCAAGGATTCCGGGGAGGGCCCTCTTCCCGCATTGAACCCTGAAAGCAATACGATACGCGAAGAGGCGTTATCAGCTTTAGTGGCATTGGGCTTCAATCGGATTGCGGTCCAAAAAGCATTGAACAAAATCCTGAAAGAACAGCCTTTGGCAGGTGGCGTGGAGCAACTGATTAAGATTGCCCTTAAAGAGTTGGCCGTCTAACCTTCCAAATCCCGAAAACTGCTGTCAGACTTGTTGCGAGGGGAACCATTGAGGGGTCAAAAAGGCTCTTTTTCGCCCACGTTAGGTCTTTTCTCGGTCATATAGCCGCGCTATACTCCCGGAAAGCCTTTGTATGGACAGAAAATGGCCTTTTTCGTCATCCTCGCCGACCTTTCGCAACCAGTCCAATATCAAATCATATCCACTTGTGGTACCCCGTGTGCCCGGTCAGACAAACAGACCTTGGCAATTTTGCCCTGCCCGAACGGCGCCTGACCACGCCAGCAAAGGCCGAAGTGCAGATTACCCAGGCAGACAGACAAACCCGGCGGAGCCTTCCCGGAAGGCCCACGCCCACTATAAAGCAGTGCTTATACTTCTATGAACAACAAAGCTTTTTTTCTGTTCGCAACCTCCGTCACTACCGTGCTGACGCTCGCCGCTTTTGAAGGCCCCCTATCCCCTTCCCATCCGGAAGCAACCCCTCCGGTTGTCCAGACGGATACTGTCCCTCCTATCAAAGACCGCTACGGGGATTTTATCCACGACAAGAAAAACAACCCTATAGACCTGAAAGATCCTGCTTCCATAGAGAAGACGGTCGAATACGACCCTGTGACCGGACGGTACATCCTCTACGAACGCATCGGCAGCGACTTCTTCCGCCCCCCGACCTTCATGACTTTCGAAGAGTACCTGAACTACCGCAAAAAGCAGGATGAACAGGAGTACTTCAAGCAGCTCTCCGGCGTCTCTTCCGGCAAAAAAGCCCAGGAATCTACTGACCCCCTGGCAAAATTCGATATCGGAAAATCGCTCATAGACCGCCTCTTCGGTGGCACCACTGTAGATATTCGCCCCCAGGGGAACATTGACCTCACCTTCGGAGGCGACTATCAGCGCCTCGAAAACCCCATCCTCACAGAGCGGCAGCGCACTACCGGTGGCTTCGACTTCGATATGAACATCCAGATGAATGTCACCGGCAAAATCGGGGAGAAGCTGAACCTGTCCACCAACTACAATACCAACGCCACCTTCGACTTCGACAACCAGATCAAACTAAACTACAACGCAGGGCAATTGGGCGATGGCAACAAAAGTTTTGGCGAAGATGAAATCGTCAAAAAAATAGAAGCCGGCAACGTGAGCCTTCCCCTGCGGGGAACCCTCATCCAGGGTGCCCAAAGCCTCTTCGGCCTAAAAACCGAACTCCAGTTTGGCCACCTGCGCCTCACCGCCGTGGGTTCTCAACAAAAATCACAACGTCAAAACCTCCAGATCCAGGGCGGCAGTCAGCTACAGGAATTTGAGGTAAAAGCAGATCAGTACGACGAAAACCGACACTTCTTCCTCTCATTCTACAACCGCGATAACTTCGAAGAGGGTCTGGCCAACATGCCCCAGATCCGCTCCGTGTTCAAGCTGGAAAACATAGAGGTCTGGCTTACCAACGACCGCAACGAAGTAGACAACGTACGCGATATCGTAGCCCTGGCCGACCTGGGCGAACCGACCCGCCTGGTAAACCCCGCCTCCGCAAGCCCGCTGACCAACCCACCGGCAAAAGACCTGTTCGGACAGCCCCTGCCCGACAACAGCGCCAACGGCATGTACAACCGTATCGTCGCCAATACCGCGATGCGCCAGATTGACCAGGCCGTGACCGTGCTCCAAAACGACTTCAGCATGAGCCAGTCGCGCGATTTCGAAAAGGTCAGCGCCCGCAAACTGAAACCAACCGAATACAGCGTACACCCCGAACTCGGCTTTATCTCCCTCAACGTCAACGTCCAACCCGACCAGGTCGTCGCTGTCGCCTACCAATATACCTACAACGGCCGCAGCTATAAAGTGGGCGAACTATCCATCAACTCCGAAAATACCAAACCGGACTCCTCGCTCAACGTACTGTTTGTAAAAATGCTCAAGAGTACGACGCAGCGAACGGATATCCCCACCTGGGACCTGATGATGAAAAACGTCTATCCCATCGGTGCTTTCCAGGTCAACCAGGCCGACTTCCGCCTCGACGTGTTCTACGAAGACCCCGGCAAAGGCCAAAAGCGTTTCCTCCCCGAAACCAATCTCTCCGGCCGGCCGCTCCTGCGCGTCTTCAACCTCGACCGCCTCAATACCCAGGGCGACCCCCAACCCGATGGGGTCTTCGACTTCGTACCGGGTGTCACCATCAACCTGCGCAACGGACGCATCATGTTCCCCGTCCTGGAACCCTTCGGCTCTTCATTGGCCCGGCAAATTGACGATCCCGCCCTCCGCGAAAAATATACCTACCAGGAACTATACGACTCTACCCAGTTCCTGGCACAGGAGTTCCAGGAAAAAAACCGCTATGTGATCCGGGGCAGCTACAAATCCTCCGTCGCCAGTGAGATATCCCTGGGCGCTTTCAACATCCCGCCCGGCTCCGTGCGCGTCAGTGCAGGTGGCCAAACCCTTATGGAGGGGCGGGATTATGAAGTGGACTACAACATAGGCCGCGTGCGCATCCTCAACGATGCTATCCTCAATTCCGGGGTACCGGTAGATGTATCGTATGAAGACAATACGCTTTTTGGCTTCCAAACCAAAAGCCTCTTCGGGCTCCGCGCCGACTATGAAGTGGACAAAAATTTCAACGTCGGCCTCACCGCCATGAAACTCTTCGAACGGCCGTTCACCCAAAAGGTAAATATCGGCGACGACCCTATCAACAACAGTATGTATGGGGCAGATATCAACCTCAGTCGGGAAGCGCCCTGGATGACCAAAGCCCTCGACGCCCTGCCCGGCCTCTCCACCAAGGCCATGTCTAAGTTCAGCCTCAGCGCAGAAGCCGCCCGCATACAACCCGGCCACTCGCGTGCCATCAACCAGAACAAAAAGGACGAGGGCGGAATCGTATATATCGATGATTTCGAGGGCAGCGCCAACACCATCGACCTCCGGCAACCTACCGCCAACTGGTTCCTCGCCAGCATCCCTCAAAACGACGCCCAAAACAACAATCCTCTCTTCCCGGAGAGCAAATATGTCAATGACCTGCGCTCCGGGGCCAACCGCGCCCGCATGAGTTGGTACCGCATTGACCAGGTCGCCCGGGGGAAAGGCGATGACGTCAATCCCTACACCAGCCTGGTACCCCAAATCGAAGTCTTCCCCAACGCCCAGCTCGCCCCCACCGACCTGCCCAACGTACAAACGTTTGACATCACCTATTTCCCGGAAGAACGGGGGCCCTACAACTTCGATGTGCCCACAGGCTATCCCGGTGTGTCCAAAGGCGTCCGTTTCGCAGGTGAAGAAATGCTGCTCCGCGACCCCCAATCGCGCTGGGGCGGTATCATGCGCGCCCTCAACAGCAACGACTTCCAAAGCACCAATACCGAATTCCTCGAATTCTGGATGCTCAGCCCGTTCCTCGACCCCGATGACGCCAAAAGCGCCAACCCCTCCTTCCAGGGCCAGGAAGGCGACCTATACATCAACCTCGGCAATATCTCAGAGGATATCCTGCGCGATTCCCGCAAGTTCTTCGAAAATGGCCTGCCCGGCCCCATCAACCCCGACCGCCGCGTGGACACCACCGCATGGTCGGTCGTACCCGTAGCACAACAAATTACCCAGGCCTTCGACAACGACGAACAAACCCGGAAACTCCAGGACGTAGGCCTCGACGGACTCGCCAATGAGGCCGAACGCACCAAATTCGCCCCCTACCTAAACGCCATCCGCAGCGCCAACTCCGTCGCCGCAACCCGCATCAGCAGCGACCCCTCCAACGACGACTTCCGCTATTACAACGACGCTTCTTTCAAACCGGAAGATGGTATCATCAACCGATACCGCTTCTTTACCAACCCTGAAGGCAACTCCCGCGCCAACACCGGTACCAACGAACTCAATTCGGCCACCAACATACCCGACGCAGAGGACCTCAATCGCGATAATACCCTCAACGAAACGGAAAACTATTTCCAGTACAAAATCCCCCTGCGCGCCAATCCCAATAACCCGCGCGAAATTGATATCAACCGCACCCCCTTCGTCACCGACCGACTCGAAGCAGCCAACGGACGGATTTGGTACCGCTTCCGCGTGCCCCTCAACGGCCCCAACAAAGTGGCGGTAGGAGGTATCCGCGACTTCCGCTCCATACGCTTCATCCGCATGTACATGCACGGCTTCCAAAAACAAACCACCCTCCGCTTTGCCCGCCTGGAATTTGTGCGCAACCAATGGCGCCGCTTCACCCAGGACCTCTCTGACGATAACCCCATCCCCTGCGACGCCCAGACCCAGTTCGACGTGGACGCCGTCAATATCGAAGAGAACAGCAACCGCCGCCCCTTCAACTACGTGCTCCCAGAAGGCATCCGCCGCGAACTCGCCCTCGGCGTCTTCAATACCCAACAAAACGAACAGTCCCTCACCATGACCATCCGGGGGCTGTGCGAAGGCGAGGAAAAAGCCGTCTTCAAACGCGTAGACCTCGATATGCGGGTGTACGAACGCCTCAAAATGTTCGTCCATGCCGAAGCACTCGACCAACTCCAAATAAACGACGGGGATCTCAGCGTCTTCGTCCGCCTCGGCAGCGATTTTAAAAACAACTATTACGAGTATGAAATCCCCCTGGTGCTCTCCGACCCCTTGCGCCTGCCCGCCGACAACCGCTCATTAGAGTACAAACAGGAAGTGTGGCGGCCCGAAAACGAATTCGACATCGTGCTCCGAACCCTTGTCGCCCTTAAGGAAGAACGAAACAACCTGGCCATCCCCGCAACCGATGAATATGCCCGGGAACTGAGCGATAGAGGAGCTCCCGGACTGCCCCACCAAATCAAAGTACGCGGTAATCCCAACCTCGGCCTCGCAAAAATCGCTATGATCGGCGTGCGAAACCGCAGAGGAGGCCAGGTATTCCCCCTCAATACGGAAGTATGGGCCAATGAACTCCGCCTCACCGGACTCGACGAACGGGGCGGAAATGCCGCTATAGCCCGTATGGATATGCAATTAGCCGACTTGGGGAATATCGCCCTGTCCGGCAACTACAGCACCATCGGCTTCGGCCAGATAGATGAAAAAGTAGCCCAGCGCAGCCGGGAAGACATCATGGGCTACGATGCTTCTACCAGCCTCGAACTGGGCAAATTCCTGCCGGACAAGTGGGGCGTTCGACTGCCGTTCTACGCACAGAAATCCAACACTACCCGAATTCCGGAATACGACCCCTACGACCTGGATATCGTGCTGAAAGATAAAATCAATTCCACTACCGGACAGGAGCGGGATTCCATCCAGACGATTACCCAGGAAGTCGCGTCTTTGTCCACCTATACGCTCACCAACGTGCGCAAAGAGCGCACTTCTTCCAGCGCTGCGGATAAACCCAAACCATGGGATATCGAAAATTTCGCCGTCAGCTATGCCTATTCCAAAGCGGAACGACGCGACCCGCTCATAGAAGTGGACCAGTCCGAACGACGTACCGGCGGCCTCGACTATTCCTTTACGCGCCAGGCCAAGTTCATCCAGCCGCTCAAAAACCTCAATGTCGAAGTGCTCAAGATTTTTTCGGAAATCAATCTCAACCCAATCCCCAACTCGTTTACCTTCAATACCCAGTTAGACCGGCAGTTCAACCTCACCCGGTTCCGCTTCACCGGCCTTGAAGAGCGTTTCAATACGTTCTATAACAAGCGATTCACCTGGGACCGCGACTACAACCTCCAATGGGACCTCACCAAGTCGCTCAAAGTCGCCTTCACCGCCATCAACAACGGCGTAGTGGACGAACCCGATGAAATCGCCATGGCCGAAAACCCTAACATCACCAACATAGGCCAGTTCCGTCGCGACAGTATATGGAGCAACATCCAACAATTTGGGCGCACCAAAAACTACCGCCATACGCTGCAGGTAAACTATAACCTGCCCATCCGTCTCCTGCCTCTCATGGACTGGATCCAGGTGCGCGCCCAGTACCAGTCGGAATATGGCTGGACCGCCGCTGCCCTCAACACCGATAGCCTCGGGAACCTGATTCGCAACAAACAGAACATCCAGGTCAACGGAGATTTCAATTTCGAGGCGCTGTACAACAAAATCCCCTTCCTCAAAGAAGTCAACCGAGGCGGTGGAGGAGCACCCGCCCCCGGTGGTCGCGCCGCCCCCAAAGAGGGCGAGGCCGAGGACAAAAAAGAAAAAACCGGGGTGAGCCCGGTCGTGCGCGCCCTTGTACGGCCGCTCCTGCTGGCGCGCCGCGCGCGGTTCAATTACACCTCCGAATCCAATACGGTCGTACCAGGGTTTATGCCCCAGGCCCGCACGCTGGGCATGGGGCCTCAGTTCGGCGCTCCCGGCTGGGACTTCGTCGCAGGCTGGCAACCTGCCATCCGAACCCTCAACGAAGCAGATTATTTCACCGAGCGCGACTGGCTGGGACGCGCAGCCCAGTCCGGCTGGATCTCCCCCAGCGTTTTCCTCAACCAGGAAGTGACCCAGGACTATAAGGAAACCTATGACGCCCGGCTGACCCTCGAACCTTTCCGCGATTTCCGCATAGAGCTGAGCGCTACCCGCAGCTTTGTCGAAAACCACGCCCAATATTTCAAGGACACCCTCTTCGACAGCCAGTCGGAGTTCGTGCACGCCATTCCCAAAGATATCGGCTCGCTCACCGTCAGCTACTCAGCTCTCAAAACGTTGTTCCAGGACGACCGCTCCGAAATCGTCTCGCTCTTCCGACAATTTGAAAATAACCGGTTGATTATCTCCCAGCGCCTGGGCCAGGGAAACCATACCGACTCGACCCTGGCCAAAAGTGGATATACCTTCGGCTACGGACGTACGCAGCAAGAGGTACTCCTCCCCGCGTTTATCTCCGCCTATACCGGCCAGGACCCCAACACCACAAGCCTCGACGTATTCGACATTTTCCCCAACGTCAACTGGTCGCTCTCCTATAACGGCCTGGCAAAAGTCAAGCTGTTCAGCGAATTATTCCAGAATTTCAGCCTGACCCACGCCTACCGATCTACCCTGACTATCAATCGCTTCAATACCGGCCTGGACTATCTGCGCACCAAAGATCAGGGCGGCGTAAACGAACTGAACGGCAACTTCTACGCCCGGCTCGAAATACCTGAAATCGTTATCCAGGAGGGCTTCAGCCCGCTCATAGCGGTAAATGCTACCCTGAAAAATGGCATGTCCTTCAATATGGACTACAAACGCACCCGCAACCTGCAGCTCAGCATGGTCAGCAATCAATTGGCCGAATCCCGCAACAAGGAAATCGTCATCGGCTTCGGCTATCTGCTGCGAAACCTCAATATCCCCTTCCTCACCGGTAAAAAGAGCAACGAAGTGGAACGCGGGCAGCGCGTCAAAGGTATCGGAAGGACAGAGGCGGGCACCACCGGCGCAGCCCGGCCAGCCGCACAGGGCAATGACCTGGATATCAACTTCAACTTCCGCCTTACCGACGATATTACCTTTAACCACCTCCTCGACCAGGGCGTCGTGGAACCCACGCGCGGCAGCTATCTGCTCAGCATCTCCCCGTCCGCTGAATACACGCTCAACCAACGGCTCAAGCTCCGTCTGTTCTTCGATTATCGCCGTACCGAACCCGCCACCTCGGCCGGTTTCCCCAGAACGGATTCCGCAGGAGGGCTCGTCGTACGCTTTACCCTCTAAAACTTAAATCTCTGTTAAAAAACCATTTTGCACACGCGGAAAACCTATTTTTGCTCTTAGGGGAAGGGAAAAAAGAGTCATTTTTTGTCCACATGAAGGCTTTTTGAGGGAGTATGGCCTAACGATATGACCAAAAAAAGGCAGAGTGTGGGCAAAAAAGGGCCTCTTTAACCCCTTGATGAGCCCCTCGTAACATGTCTATAACCAACCCGGTGCAGTGCGTTCACCCCCGTACAGCGCCGGGCGTCACACACAAAGCAGCGCAAACTATGGCCGTTCATTACCGAGGGGAATTCATGCGGAAAAATGCGATATGGATTATCATTGCCCTGATGAGCGTGGCAGTACCGGGCGTAGTATGGCTGCAATGGGATTTAATCGGCATCTCTGTTCGCGTCAATGAAGAGCGGTTCGATAAAAATGTGTATGATGCCCTCAACGAGGTGGCTAAACAGCTCGAAGCCGACGAAAGCCGGACCGAGTTCTTTTCCAACCTGAACATCAATGGCTTCATCACATCCTATATCCAAAAGGAGCGCTTGCTCGACCAGAACATTTCACCCGGCGAGTTCTTCAGCGAGATCATCAAAAACCCGGAACTCTATGCGCTCTACGGGCTCATGGTCGGCAACAAACCCATCGAAGAACGCATAAAACCCAGGCTACTGGAGCTAACCCTCCTGCAAGCCTTTCAAAACAGGGGCATAGATCCCAGAAAACAAAAGTTTGTCTATCGCTACGGCATCTATTCGCGGGCGAAAAAAAACTTTGTCATCATCAATGGAAACTATGTAGTCTCCGATAATTCTTCCCAACAAAATTCCCTGCAGGGCGTACGGTCCAAAAACCTTTACAACCCGGACTACTCCGTGTCCATCTTCCCCCACGAAAAACCTTCCTCGGGCGAACTCAGGGTCTTCTTCCCCAATCGGACCAATATCCTTTGGAGCTCGCTTTGGCAAAATCTGATAGGTTCCATCTTTTTTTCCATCACCATCGTGATTTGCTTCGGCTATACCGTCTATATCATCTATCGGCAAAAGCAGTTGTCGGCGATGAAAACGGATTTCATCAACAATATGACCCACGAATTCAAAACCCCCATCGCTACTATATCCCTGGCTACCGACTCCATCACCAACCCTTCCATCCTCGGCAACCCCGAGAAGGTCAAACGCTTTGCCCACATAATAAAACAGGAAAATAATCGTATGAATAATCAGGTGGAAAAGGTACTGCAAATGGCTCTCATAGACAAACAGGACTTCTCCCTCAAAATCGCCCCGGTAAACCTGCACGAAATCATCGCAGCTGCCGTCGAACATATCAACCTGCAAGTGGAAAAAAAAGGAGGCATGGCTACGATAGAACTGAAGGCGGAACGCCCCGTCGTGGAAGGAGACCTGACCCATATCTCCAGCATTATCCATAACTTGCTGGACAATGCCAACAAGTATTCCCCCGAAAAACCCGAAATAACCGTTTCAACCCAAAATACACCCCATGGCGTTGAGGTAGAGGTCAAAGATGCCGGCATAGGGATGAATAAAGCAGCACTCAAACATATTTTCGACAAGTTTTACCGCGTCTCAACCGGAAACCTGCACGACGTGAAGGGCTTCGGCCTCGGCCTGAGCTACGTCAAAGCCATGATGGATGCCCACCAAGGCCGTATCGACGTGAAGTCAGAACCGGGAAAAGGCAGCTCTTTTATACTATACTTCCCTTTCAGACATGCCAGGGATTAGACTTGCCGCGAGGGGAATCGCCGAGGAGGAAAAAGAGTCGATTAAACCCGTATTCTATCGTAAACCATGAACTATGGACCATTACAACATTTTACTCGTGGAAGATGACCAGAACTTCGGAGATGTCCTGCGCTCTTACCTCGAAATGCATAACTACGAGGTGACGCTCGCTACCGACGGCCTCGAAGGGCTCAATACCTTCCAAAAAGGCCGTTTCGATCTCTGTATCCTCGACGTCATGATGCCCAAAATGGACGGCTTTCGCCTCGCCCGGGAAATACGGTCCGAGGATGCCGATATGCCCATTATCTTCCTCACCGCCAAAGCCCTTAAAGAAGATGTCCTCGAAGGCTTCCGAATCGGCGCAGACGACTACATCACAAAACCCTTCCTCTCCGAAGAACTCCTCGCCCGCATCCAGGCTATCCTGAAACGAAGCAAAAAGCAGGATGCCAAAGAGGATGAGGAAAAAGAATTTTTCATAGGAAAATACCATTTTAATTTTCCATTGAGAATCCTTACCTTTGACGCAG
>CAZSMU010000054.1:0-22267 GCA_964607915.1 uncultured Haliscomenobacter sp. | reverse complement strand
CGGCGCGGCCCGGCATACGGAAGGCCATGTAGAGGGCATCCACCGGGACATCCCCGTGGTGGGTTTTGCGTCGGTAGCCTTCCTGGCGGGGTTCTTCGGGCAGCTTGCGGGTTGGTATCGGCCCGGGAGGGATATCGGCGAACCATTTCTCGACCAGTTTCCGTGTCTTGCGGGGATCCAGTTTGCCGGAAATCGTCAATACGGCATTGTTGGGCCGGTAGTAGCGGTAGAAAAACGATTCGACCTCTTCGAGGCGCGCCTGTTCGATATGTTCCGGCCTCAGACCGATTACCGGCCAGCGGTAGGGATGCTTTTGGTAGGCGAGGTCTGAGAGCAGGTGCCATATATCCCCGAAGGGTTCGTTCAGGCAAGTTTCCTTAAACTCTTCCACCACGACTTTGCGTTGCACGTCGAGCACTTCCTCGCTGAAGTCCAGGCGCAGCATGCGGTCGGATTCCAGCCAGAGGGCCGTTTCGAGGTTTTCAGCCGGCAGCACTTCGTAGAAGTTGGTATAATCGGTGTTGGTAAAGGCGTTGTCTTCCCCGCCCGCCTTTTGCAGCCGGTCGTCGAAGTTGGGAATATGCACCGAGCCCCCGAACATCAGGTGTTCGAACAGGTGTGCGAAGCCGGTTTTATCGGGCTGTTCGTCTCTGGAGCCCACATCGTAGAGGACATTGACGGCGACCAGCGGGGTGCTGTGGTCTTCGTGGATCAGTACTTTCAATCCGTTGTCCAGTTCAAAGCGTTCGAATGCAATCACTGTGGTATATGATATGGTCTTTATCTGATTTTATTCAAATCCGGGTTTTATGATAAACAAATTCCGGGGCAGGGGCTAAAGATAATAAATAGAGCATACTACTGGACATTTTTACAAAACCTATGGTTTTTTGCTGCAAAGAAGGACAGGATATACTCTATAAAAATCTGAAAATCAATGAATTTAGTGTTTAGGATAGCGAGTTCGTCCCGGACGATGGAGATCTGGTGGCAGTTGAATCCGCCCCTATAGTGGTTTAGGAGGTAAGGTCACGCCGTTTCCAACCTTCGCGAATAAGCCAGGGAATTTTTTACGATTCCCAGGCGTAGCGAGCTCTTTCCTCACTTCGCCAGAAACCCGTCCGAAAGTCATTCAACTATTTTTTAGTTTTTTAACTAAAAAATAGTTGAATGACTAAAAAATCGTTTTATATTTGTGGCATGAAGAAGTTAAGCGAAAAAGAAGAGCAGATCATGCAGATTGTCTGGCGGATGGAGCGGGCCTTCGTCAAAGACATCCTCGATGCCCTGGAGGAGCCAAAGCCTCCGGTCACCACCATTTCGTCCATCGTGCGCAAGCTGGAATCGGAAGGTTGGTTGGGGTATGAATCCTTTGGGAAAACGCACCGGTATTTTCCCCTGGTGCAGAGGGAGGATTACCTGAAGGCATCTTTTCGGCATTTACTGCAGGATTACTTTGATGGTTCCCCGCGGCAATTGCTGTCGTTTTTTGTGGAAGAGCAGCAGCCCGACCCCGAAGAAATCGCGCATCTGCTCGAGGCAATCAAACGCAAACAAGGATAGCCCATGCTCGTGGTACAGCAACCCAATCTGTTTTCGCTCGCGGTGGCTTTTTTGTCCCTGGCTCTATTTTACCTCTTGTACGAAGGGTGGTATGGGAAAGAGACCTTTTGGCAGGTGAACCGCCTGTACCTGCTGCTCGCACCGGCCTTCGCGTTCGTTATCCCTCACATCCGCGTCTTGGTCGCGCCGGAAGCGGTACCACCGCAGGCGCTCGACCCGAACCTGCTCGCACTGCTGCAGCAGTGGCAGGCCGGGCGCGCCCTGGAGGCTGGGCGGGCATTGCCGCGCATCGGAGAAATCGTTTTTGGGGCGTACCTGGCGGGCGTTGCATTCGCCGTTGGCCGGCTGATGTTGCGCAGCTATCGGATTGTCAGGCTGATCCACCGGGGCCGGAAGAGCGATTTCGGCGCTTGTACGCTCGTCGTACACGAAGAATTCCGTGAGCCTGCTTCTTTTTTTCGCTACGTTTTTTCTTCATCTGTTCAATCCTTGCCCGAGATGGTCTTGCAGCACGAGCTGGTGCATGTACGGCAGCGGCACACCCTCGACGTGCTCCTGATGGAGTGCTGGGTGGCGCTACACTGGTACAATCCGCTCATTTACCGCTTTCGCGACCGCCTGCGCGCCACGCACGAGTTCATCGCCGACGCGGCCGTCGCCGGGCATCCTCGCCATGGGGCTTATGCATACGCAATGCTCCTCATTTCACAACCATTAAACCAATCAGACATGTTGTACAATACGTTTGCCGCACAAATCCATTCGCGGCTCCGCATGTTGGCCCGTCGGCCATCGGCTTCCTGGCGCGTCATCGCCCATACCGCGAGCGTACCGGTGATTTTAGGCCTGTTCCTGTTTTTCTCCATACAAGTGGCCCAATCGGCACCTTTAGCAGAGGTGGCGCAGCACATAGAGGCGCTGGAGGCAAGGGCGGTCGCCGTGCCCGGCCTGTCGGACGCGCCGCAAGTTAAATTGTCTGGGGAAGCTGCTGCCGATACCCTTCCCAAAAAGGAAAAAGTGCTGATCATCGTGGAGCAGTCTGAAAAGAGGGATACCCACACCGTGGTCACAGGCTACCCCATCCGGAGGGACACGCTGAAAATCGAGAGCTCCGAAGCGCCCAAGAACACGATGACCGAGGCCCTCATCGTAATTGACGGGGTCGCGCAGACCATGCCCTCCCAGCAGGCGCTGCAATCGGTCAAGCCCGAAGATATAGAATCGATCAACGTACTCAAAGGCGAAAGCGCCACAACCCGCTACGGCGACCAGGGGAAAAACGGCGTCATTGAAATCATCACGAAAAAAGGAGGTGCCGAGGCCAAACCCGGCCGCGAGGAAACCCGGACCTTCATCTACAACGGTGCCGCCTCGCCCGGTGAGAAAATCGAAATGAACGTCGAAGTAGTGCAGGGACAGGAACTCGCTGCTCCGGGCAAAATGCGCACGACCGTGCGCGTCATCGCCAATGGGGAGTTGATTGGAGAAGTAAAGAACGTCCGCTTCAAGCCAGATGCTTCCTCCGCGGAGGAAGGAGCCTTCATAGCTAACGAAATCCGGGAAGTGCGCATCGAGGGCGGGGATAAAAAAGGGGGTAAATCTTCCGAGTTGCGCACCATCACCCTCGAATTCTCCGACCGCAAGCGGGCGGAAGAAACGCTGAAGGCGCTGAAGAAGAATTCGAAGGAGTAGCCAGAATGGGCTGCCGCTACGTCCGGCGAATGGCGCTGAATCCCGCACGCCATTCGCCGGTCATAGCCAGCAGTTTGGCTGCAGGGAGGGGATTTTATGCTGGTTGCAAGCAGCGTATAAAAACGTACTCTTCATTTTTCTGATTTAGACTTTGGACGCCTGCGCCGCAGGCGTCCAAAGTCTAAAAAATTATTATTTGGAAATTTCTTGTACTTTCAAAATAATAGTAATACTTTCATCTTGTTAAATAAAAGACTTGTCGCGGGAGGAGTAGCGAGAAGGGGAGGAAAGAGCCGTTTTTTTGTCCATGCGAAAGGCTTTTGGAGGGGATACAACCCTGTTGTACGACCAAAAAAGGCGAAGTCCGAGCGAAAAAAGTCTTTTTCGATCCTTCGATGATTTCCCTCGCGGCCATTCCATTTTATCTTTATTAAAATCAACCTGATGAAACTATGCTATGAATGGAGGTACATACTGCCTTCGGCGGTGCTGATTTTTTTGGCAACCGCTGCTTTTGGACAAAAGCGGATAACGGGTAAAGTTACCGAGGTGGGCACAGGTTTACCGCTCATCGGGGCTACTGTACAGCAAGTAGCCGCGTCCAATGGAACGGTTACGGATGTGGACGGCAAGTACGCCATTGATGTCCCGGAGGGGGCTACGCTCCGCTTTTCCTATATTGGATATCAGACGCTGGAGCAGAAGGTGGGCAATGCCGCTACACTGGATGTGGAATTGGCCGCCGATGACGAACAGTTGAGTGAAGTAGTCGTGACGGCGCTGGGCATCAAGAAGGACAAAAAAGCCTTAACGTATGCGGTTCAGACGCTTCAGGCCGCGTCTATTGTAGAATCCCAGCAGCCGAATCTCGTAAACAGCCTGCAGGGGAAGGTGGCGGGAGTCATGATAAACAACTCCAGTGGTGCTCCTGGTGCCGCCGCCGTGATTATGATTCGGGGCGGTACGTCTCTGAGTGGCAATAACCAGCCTCTGTTCATTGTGGACGGCATCCCGGTGGACAACAGCGCCCCTGTAGGTGGCGGGGTGGGACTGAATGCCCAAAATACCAACAACAGCAACCGGGGCATTGACATAAACCCGGAGGATATAGAATCCATTACCGTTCTGAAGGGGCCGGCAGCTGCCGTTTTGTATGGCCTTCGTGCCTCGGAAGGGGCCATCATCATAACTACGAAGCGAGGACAGGCCGGAACGTTCCGAATCAATTATACGAACTCATTTTCCCGCGACGTAGTCAATAAGCTGCCGGAGTTTCAGACCCGCTTCGGGCAGGGAATTGACGGTAAGAGCAATCCCGATGCGCGCAGTTCCTGGGGCCCTCAGCTCGGGGCGAATGAAACGATTTACGACAACCTGGCCAACTTTTTTGTACCCGCATTCACCCAGAGACATGATTTGTCGGCGTCTGGGGGCAGTGAACGCAGTACTTTCTTCCTCTCCGGCAGCCGCTTTGACCAAAATGGGATCGTACCCAATACAGGCTTTGACCGCACCTCTTTCCGCCTGGCCAACGAAAGCCAGTTAGGGAAGAAGATACGAGTCGGAGGATCGGTCAACTACATCAACTCGCAGAACCGATCTACCCTGGGCGGATCCGGTGTCTCCGATGCCAACGTGGTGAGTGCCACTGGTGGCGGTGGAGGAGGTACTATCCGGGGACTGTACAACTGGCCCCTGAACGACGACCCCCGCAATTACCTCACTGCTGATGGCAGGCAGCGCACCATCCTGGGCGTTTCCAACGACGCAGCCTTTATTGATAATCCGTATTGGAGTGTGTATAACAATCCGAGCAACAGCAACGTGAACCGGATTATCACTACTATGAATATCACGTACACTCCTTTCTCTTTCCTGAACGTGACCTACCGCGCCGGCACGGATTTCTTCAATGAGGAATTCACTTCTATCCGGGGAGCAGGGACGGTCATCGGAGGGGAGGAAAAAGGGGCCATAACCCAGGTTGACCGCTTCAACCAGATCACTACCTCGACCCTCGTGGCTACGGTGACCAAGTCATTCGGCAGCAACTTCAACTCCAGCCTGGCATTGGGCCATAACGTAGAGTCTGCGCGGAATAGTTCAGCTACCTGGTATGGGCGCAACTTCATTGTACCCACCTTTGCGAGCATCAACAACGTAGTGCAGAATGAGCGCGTCGTTTCGGTGGGGGGATTCCGCCGCCGTATCGTGGGGGCCTTTGCCGATTTCAATGCAGACTGGAAGTCTATTGTATTCCTGAATGTTCGGGCCAGGAACGATTGGTCCTCTACCCTTCCGGTGAGCAACCGCTCCTTCTTCTACCCGTCCTTCAGCGGTAGTGTCGTACTGACCGATCTTCTCAACGAAATCGGCCTCACCAGCGGCAAGAGCAGCTTCTTACCTTACGCCAAGATAAGGGGCTCCTGGACCCGGGTAGGTAAGGATGCGCCTCCCCATGTGCTGGGAAACACCTATTTCAACACGACGAATTCTTTTACGGCTGCGCCCCGGGGATTCATCGCCAACGTTTATGCGTTCGGAGCCCCGGCCCTGCGGCCTGAATTCACCAACTCCTTTGAGGCCGGCTTAGATATGCGTCTCTTCAAAGGCAAGATCGGTCTGGATTTCACGTACTATACCATGAGCTCCGATGACCAGATTCTTTTTACCCGCGTCCCTCCCTCGGCTAGCTCTTTCATTTCTTATCTCAACGGTGGGCGCATAGACAACGAAGGGGTGGAATTGATGATCAACGCCAACCCGATCAAAAAAAGTGGTTTCAACTGGTCTTTTGACCTGAATTTTTCAAGGAACAGGTCAACGGTGGTGTCTCTGCCCGGAACCCTCGATAGAGTAGAACAATCGGATGCCTCTGTGGACGGATTTACTGCCCAGGGTGCCGGCTTCCTGGGGCAGTCCCTGTTCGGTATCAATGGCGATGTCTGGAAACGCAATGCCAAAGGGGAGCTATTGCTCAATAATCAGGGATATCCCCAAATCAGCGCGATAAAGGAGATAATAGGCGACCGAAACCCCGACTTCATGATCGGCCTGACCAACTCTTTTCAATTCAAAAACTTCAATTTTTCCTTCCTTTGGGATTTCCGTATCGGAGGGGATATTTACAATGCCACAGAGAATGCAATGGTTCGTAGTGGTCTGAGCACCAAAACCCTGGATAGGGGTTCAAAAACTGTTTTCAACGGGATTATCGAATCCACCGGTGAACGGAATACTCGGGAGGTCGTTCTCGACCAGAATTACTACCAGCTCATCTTGCGCGGAGATGGGCCTCTTTTTGTAGAAGATGGCACCTGGTATCGCCTCCGCTATGCGACCCTTTCCTATCGGATACCCAAAAGCATACTGGAACGCACCAAAATCAAGGGTCTGGAACTCTACGCTACCGGCAGGAACCTCATCCTCTTCACCAACTACTCCGGTGTAGATCCGGAAGTCAGTTCCGGAGGTGCGGGCGTGGGAGGCACCGGTTCTATGGGAATGGACAACCTGGGCACTCCCGGGGTAAGAGGATTGGATTTTGGATTGCGCCTCAGCCTTTAATTCAAATCAAAATAACGCGAATATGAAATATTCACTCTATATTGTCTTTTTCGCACTGGCCTTTTTGGGCAGTGCCTGCCAGGATTTCCTGGATGTAAACGCCGACCCTAACAACCCACAGGCCATCCCCCTGGAAAGCCGCCTTGTCGGTGCCATCACCATGTCCAACGGAGCGTCTATGTGGCGTGCGGCGCGGGAAATCGCTGCTGTATGCCAGTATGCCTCAGCTCCTACAGCTACCAATGCGGCCGAAACCTGGCGCTTCACCGCCAGCAACTTTTTTTGGCAAAATGCCTATACCTGGGCAATCCCCAACTGTGTGGACATGGTAGTACAGGGAAAAGCCGAGGGTTCCCCCCATTTCGCAGGCGCAGGCCGTACGCTGGAGGCATTGAATTTTGGCATGCTCACTGACCAGTACGGAAGCATCCCCGTCCGGGAGGCCTACGACGGGGTCACTACCGCACGCCTCTCGCCTGCCTTCGACAAGCAGGAAGATGTGTACAAACAGATTATCGAAAAGTTGGACGAGGCGATCGTTCTTTTCAACGATCCGAACAACAAGAAAAATCTGAACCTGGATAAAGGGGATATCATGTACCAGGGCGATATCAACAAGTGGCGCCGTTTCGCCTACGCCCTCAAAGCCCGCTACCTGAACCACTTGACCAAAAAGAAGAGCTATAGCGCCCAGGCGGTCCTGGAGGCCTGCGCTAATGCCTTCAATGCGGATGGGATGGATGCCGAATACCCCTATCTCGACAACGGCTCTGCCACAGATGCCAATCCCTGGAGCGTCAAGGGGTATGGAGGGTTTACGAGCGCTACGGCGCCCCGCTACTTCTCCTATACTCAGTTTTTTGTCAATCTGCTTTCTACTACACCGGTGACCAATGCCACCCTGCGCGACCCCCGCATCGGAATCATCATGAATCCGGCTCCCTCCGACGGGCAGTTCCGCGGGCTAATCCCAGGCCAAGGGGTGCCCGGAGGGGTAGCTGCCAATGGCAACAACTACGGCAGGGTAACGGGAGGCTTTTATGCCCGTCCTACCTCCCCTTACCCCTTCATTACCTATGCAGAGGTCAAATTTATCGAGGCGGAAGCACATCTGCGTTCCGGCAACAAGACGGCCGCCCTGGCTGCTTATCAGGAGGGGGTTCGCGCACACATGCGCCGGCTGGGCGTCGCTTCCAGTCAAATCGATGCCTTTTGGAGTGGCCTGGTGAGCAATGGCGTACAGCAACATTTCGACAACCTTACTACCGGTCTGAGCCACATCATGCGGCAAAAGTATATCGCCTTGGTATTCAACCCTGAAACCTGGGTAGATATGCGCCGGATGGACTACAGCAAGGATATCTACGGCCCTTCTCTCAATCGTCCTATAAACCTCAACCCGCTCTTCGCCGAAGGGGAATGGATTCGCGGTATGATTATGGAGGGGAACGAGGAAGTCCGCAATAGTGCCAACGTAGGGGACAACTCCCCCGCTTTCCGCCTGAAAACCCCTCTCTGGTGGGATACAAGAGATTAGACTTGTTGCGAAGGGCCCGGCAGATCTCCTGCCGGGCCCTTCGCATTTTGATTTGTTGCGCTGTATTGGATTTTTACTCGAGAAATATCCGGCATATAGGCTCCACAGGATTCCTGCGCCATTAGCAGGACGGGGCAGGGCTCAGTGCGCTGCCTATCATCAAAGCGGTTTCACCACAGACTGATAGACGGCCAGGACCCTGTCGTTTATGTCGTCGCCCTCGTCGAGGTTGCTGGAGGAAAAGACGTCGGGGAAAACATTGCGCCCCACGAGGTTTTCGACGGCGGCTACCACAGCGGCCTGCAGCAGCAGGGCGCCCAGGGAGGTAGATGTGGCGCCTACGTGCCGATTGATTTCGGGGAAGTAGATTGAGGCATCGCCCAGACAGCCCTGGTTGTCGAGTACCACATCGGCGATTTGATAGAGCTTTTTGCCCGATGTATGGCGGGATTCCTGCGCCCGGGAGTGGGTCAGGTTGGTCAGGGCAATGACTTTCAGGCCCCGCTCGCGTGCCGCAGCTGCCATCTCCACGATGACGGCGTTGCGCCCGGAGTTGGAGGCGATGATGAGGCAATCGCCCGCCTGGCAGGGGTAGCGGTTCAAAATCAACTCGGCATAGCCTTCGAGGCGTTCCATGCCAGTACTTTTTACCGCCCCGTTGTGCAGCATGAGGGCATCTTCGAGGATGGGGTATACTCTGGCCAGTCCTCCCGCCCGGTAGAACAACTCTTCGGCCATCATGTGCGAATGGCCTGTCCCGAACGTATAGACAAACCCTTGGTGCAGAAGGGTTTCAGCGATGATGTTCCCGGCGGCTTCTATGTGCTCCATCTGCGTTTCCAGCACGCGGCTGATCAGGTCCTGCAGGTTGGAGATGTACTGCTGTGCTTTGGTCATACATGATCAGATTTGAAAAACACCTCATGGGATTGGATGTGAGGGGTCCAAAAGAACCCTTTTGGACCCCTCGCATCTTATTGGCTCTCTTCCAGGGTGAACACTTTGCTTCCACGTCCAAGTGGGTTAAACGCGCGTACTTTGACGGTACCGGAGACCCGGACGGGGGTGTGGTAGGCCGGGGAGTTGGGTTGTGGCTCCGAGCCATCGGTCGTGTAGCGGATGCTCAGCCCGGGGAAGGCCGTATTTGCTTTGAGCAACCCGTTTTCCAGGACGGCGCCCGGCGGGGCAATGCGGTATGAATAGCTGCCGAAGAACCAGTCGAGACGGGGGAACTCGCGTTGCCCGATGCGGTTGGCCAGTTCGCCCCAACCTCGGCGGATGGCGGCGTTGCGCCGGGCGATATCCGGCTCGCCCTCCCAGGCGGGGGCAGAGGCCCAGGCTTTTTCCGCGAAGGCAAAAAGTTTAGGCACGACGTAGTACTCCATCATAGCCCCGCCCTTGATGGTCTCTGACCAGAGCTGTGCCTGTAGCCCGGCGATGCGCCCGCGGTTTTCGGGTTGTAGGCGCTGCTTTCCGGGGTAGGGGCTTTCGCTGTCTGGCAGATTGCCGAAGGCGTCGAAATGAGCGGTTTTATACACATCGTACGGGGCCATGACGTAGGGGTCTATGGCATCCTGGAAGCCTCCCCAGTACAAGCCCGGCTCGGTGGGGTCGGTGTTGTAGGCCAGGTCGAAATAGAGGTTGGTCACGTTGCACAACACCACGGGATAGCCGGCATTGGCGATGCGATATCCCAGGTCAATGTTGTCGCCGGTATTGTCCCAGACCAGGGGGAGGACGTTTTTCCCTACGAAAGCTGGGTTTATCCCTATCCGGCCTTTTTGATCTTTGTTGAGTACGATTTCCTCCCAGCCGCTGACTTGCAGGTTGTATTTTTCCAGTATCTGCAAGGTTTTTTCAAAGAAATACCCCTGCAACTGGCGCGGGTCTTTGATGTCGGGGCGGGTTTCCAGCAGCCGGGTGCAAAGCGGTGAATTTGCCCAGGCGCCAGCAGGGACCTCGTCGCCACCCGTGTTGAAAACGGTCATTTGCAGGCCGGCTTCTTTGTACATTTGGATAAAATCCTTCACCACGGTTTCGTAAAAATGATAGACCGAGGGGCGGGCCACGCAGGCGATATTGTCTTTGTACAACTGGGCCGAGAGATAGACAGATTGGTCATCGGGGTCAATCAAGCGGAACTCTTCGGCTTTTTGAGGCTGATTTTTGGCCATGTAGTCGTCGTAGCGCGCTTCCATGGCCTTTATCGCTGCCCGGGCGTGGCTTGGGAAGCACACTTCCGGGATGACCTGGACGTGCCGCCGGGCCGCGTAGCGGAGGATTTCCTTGAAATCGTCGCGGGTGTAGTATCCCGTCCCGTAGTTTTGCTCCGAATCGGGCCAGGGGCCGGAGCCGAAGGAGGGGGCGAGGTGGTCCTTGGAGTCGCTGGTATGGCCTCTCCTGCCGCCCACCCGCGTCAATTCGGGCAGCCCTTGAATTTCGATGCGCCAGCCTTCATCTTCGGTGATGCGGAGGTTTAGTTTATTGATTTTGTAAAGGGCCAGCAAGTCTATGAGCCGAAGTACGTCTTCTTTTTTCTGGAAGTTGCGCGATACGTCGAGCAAGAAGCCGCGGTAGGCGAAGCGCGGTGCGTCCAGTACCTCCACGGCGCGGAGGGTGGGCACCGCTTTCCGCTCGGGGGTGTCGGCCCAGAGGAGCGACAGCAGGCTTTGTATGCCGTAGAAAACGCCCGCTGCATCGGTAGCGCTGATCTGGACGCCCGTTTCAGGGGAGGCCAGGAGCTGGTACGCCTCAGCGGACACACCGTTGGCAGTGGTTGGCGCCATACGCAGCGCGATAACGTCGGGAGCGGCTTTTGCGCCCGGTGCGATTTTCAGGGAGAGGTCAAACCATTTTTTTAGCGACTCCACGAGGTATTGGGCCTCGCTTTCCAGTCCTTTAGCGTAGGTGACGGTGGTCTGGCTGCTTAAGGCGATACTCCCCTTGCCTTCGGTATAGCGAAACGGCGTGGGGATAATTTTCCCCACCTGTGCCGGCGGCAGTACCGGGACGGCGAGGTTGCGGGCATACTCACTGGCAGCGGTCGGGATGGTAGCGAGCAGGGCGGGATCGGGCGCCAGCGCCATCAGGTCGCTGAACGGGTTGTTTTTAAAAGATTTAGGTAAAAAAATAGCTTCTTTGCCCCCCTTTTGCAGGACGAAATAGGCCCCGGCGGGCGCGTCGCGTTCCTTGATGAGCATGCCCTCGTAGCGGTAGCGGATGCGCAGCGTGTCGCCGGGAGCGGCGAGAAACTCCTCCCCGGGCAAAAAGCGGTAGAGGTCGCCATTGACATGCTCGACCCGGCCCTTGGAGGAATCGGGCAGAGGGGCTGCCATGCGCAGCGTGTTTTGGTTGAAATACAAGGCCCAGTCGCCGTATCGGATAGCCGACTTCCCGTGGTTGACGAATGCAAACTCGGCGGCACATTCGCCTTGGGCCGTGTTGCCCAGCAGGGTCCAGACAATCGAGAGCTGCTCGAGAGCTGCCCCGTCGTCGGTTTTTTTTGAAGCACAGCCACACAGAGCTGCACCGATGAAGAGGAGGCTTGCAAGACGGGATGTTTTCATGGCAGGGTGAATGAGGGTGAAAGGGAGCGTTTACATTTTCGATATAAAATGGCAATGGCTGGCCCCCAGCACCTCCGGGGGTTTGTGGGCAAACAGCGGGGCTATGCGTACCTTTTGCAGGGCTTCCATATCGCCGGGCCGATGGCTTTCTTCGGTGATGGGCAGGCCCAGTCGCTCGTACATCCGGCGGTAGTCGTCTATGCGGAGTCGGTTTTGTGGCTGTATGCGGTTGTCTATCCACCGCCACTGCGCCTCTGAAAAGCGGAGGAAGTTGTACAGGGTAATCGAGGTATCAAAATGGGCAAAATGGTCGGACATATCAATGAAATGCGACTGTATGCCTCCGTTTTTCTTCGCCAGGCGCTTAAATTCCGCCAGGATGGGAGCCAGGATATCCGGATAGATATGCTCAAAGGTATTGTTTGAGTTGATCAGATCGACAGAGCCCTCCGGGAGGGGGAGCTTGCGGGCATCGGTTATCAAGTAGTGTATGTGTAGTTTTTCCAGGATCTGGTCCAGTGTCCAATCAGAGAAATGCTGTACGACCGACTCCAATTGCTCCCACCTGTCCGGGTCGGGGGCGAGGTATCGGTCCAGGTCGCCTTTTTTTTTCCACTCCAAAAATTTTTGAAGGGTCGTATAGATCCGCTCTTTAGAGGTGAGGAACGAAATATCCACCGAGTAGATGCGGTTAGCCCCGGCGAGGAAAAAGCTGATGGGTACTACGGGGTACCAGCCGGTGCCGATTTCGAGGCAGGTGTCTGGCAGGCCTGCGTCCCGTGTGTGCCGCTGGTAGGCGTCGAGGTGCGCGCGCGCATGGCCCAGCCGATCGCCGAAATAGGTATCGTTCAGGTACACCCCTTTGGTGACGTACTTCTGAAAGAAATAATTGATTTGCTTGCTCCAGGGCAGGTAGGAGATCGTTTTTTGGACGATGGCTTTAAGCACCCATTTCTTCATGCTTGCGGTTTGATTTTATTTGTACGCACAAAGGTTTTTGCGAAGGGCGTAAAGTACTTGAACCTGAAGTTGAGACTTGTCGCTTTTCACCAAAAGTAACCATTCCATTTGAGATTTCGGTTGGGCACTTGGATTTTTCAAGGCCGGGACAGCAGCACCTGGCGTGTCGACAGGGAATACCGGTCGCCTTCCTTCAGAAAATAGAAGGCCCGGCTGCCCAAAGGGAGCTTTGTAGTCTCGTTTCCTTCCCGCGACCAAAGGGCACCGTCGTACATGAGTACATAGCTGCGGCCTATCACGTCAAAGGTATCTTTTTGTACCCGGATGGCAGTCCCTTCGTCCAGTCCGATACCGAGGTATCCGGGATGGGCTTCCAGTACCTCAAAGAGGTCGAAAGGACGATTTCGCACCAGTACATGCTGGTCAATGGCCACGTTTTTCAGGAACGCAAATCCTTTTTCGTGATCGCCCATGAGGATGGTATTGTTTCGGGTATCTCCGCGCACGAGGTAATCGCCCTGGATGGTCGCCCCTGCTGAAGTACCCCCGATGACACCTCCGTTGCGCAGCACCTCGTGGAACGCTTCCTCCGCGCCCGTGCCGGCGTACGCATCTACCAAGCGCCACTGTCTTCCTCCGCTGAACCAAATACCTCGTGCCTTGCGGATGGGGCGGTAAAAATCCTCGGTGTTTGCCACGGCCCGGTCGTACGTATGGCTCACCGTGACGTTTCGGGCGCCTAGCTTCCGAAGTAGTTGCCCCTCATCCTCGGTATAGGTTGCCGCACCTCCTGCTGTAGGGATTACTACGATAGGCGCATCCATACCGCCGGCAGCCTGTATAAATGCGTGCAGCACCGTGTCGGGCAGCCTTCCGCCACCGGCAATGATCAACGTGCCTTCCGCTGGGCCGACGAGCTGGGCCCGCGCAGCGATGCCCCAAAACAGGAAAAGGATGGCCAAGCGGCAGCGAAAAGCAGCAAAAGAGTATCGCTTCATAGGGTAAAAAGGTTTAAGGTGCGAAACAAGCCCCAAAATACGGTTTTTTATGGGGTACGTCCTACCCATTGAAAAAAGACCGTACATTGCCCCGACAAACGAGAGAAAAAGGATGAAACACAAGTCCACATCGGCCCTTGAGGCACAGGTAGGGGTAGAACCGCTGAAGACAGGGAAAAGGCTTGCAGGGTTCTCTGCACGTAAACTCATCGGAACCGCCCTCTGCCTGTGGTTTGCTCTGGGCGCGGCCGCACAAACCAGCCCCGCCATTCGCTCCTGGCTGCAGAACACGACCCAGACAGGCACCTACTATGCCAAAGGCAATCCGACTCTGGTCGGCAACGGTATACTCGTCAACTGCCAGTCGGTGCGCTACTCCAAGGACTTCGTATATGTTGCTACCCATGGCGTCCCGGCGTACCCGACGGGGCCGTTCAACGACGGGAACCCCTCGCAGGCCACCGCACAGAACGCCATCTTCCGATTTCCCCTCAACCCGACCGTGCAAAGCGGTACCAAGACGGCCACTACCATGGGCAACATCGGCGTCTTTATCAACGGCGTCGCCTTGTTTGACTACCGCGACGGCGTCGCTTGGAACACCGCTACCAACTCCTGGTGCGGCGGCCCAGGCAACCCAACCTGCCCGGGCGGCGCAGGCGCCACCCAGTCCTGGAACCGCGACGCCGTCGTCTATGAACGCATCGGCTTCGACTGTGCCAAAGGCCATCCGGCTATGGGCAACTACCACCACCACCAAAACCCCTCGGCGTTCGATTTGGACCTCAAAGTGGTTTCCAGTATCTGCAACCTCTACGACGCCGACGGGCTCTACGCCCTCAACCCGCAAAAACATTCCCCTCTCATTGGCTTCGCCTACGACGGATTCCCCATCTATGGGGCGTACGGGTACAAAAACGCCGACGGTAGCGGAGGCATCACGCGCATAAAAAGCGGCTACCAACTCCGCAACATCACCGTGCGCACCCACCACGCCGACGGCACAGACGTACCCGACGGCCCGCCCGTCAGCGCCACGTATCCCCTCGGCTCCTTTCGGGAAGACTACGAGTTCGTCGCCCACCCCAACCAGTCCGATTACCTCGACGTACACAACGGACGGCTCTGCGTGACCCCGGAATACCCGAACGGCACCTACGCCTACTTCGCCACCGTGGACGAAAACCACAACTCGGCCTTCCCCTATATCGTCGGACCTACGTTCTACGGCGTATATGCCAACCGAAAAGTGAACTCCATCAACGAAGCGACTACCCTCTATGCGCCCGCCGTACCCACCCGCAACGATGTGTTCGAAAAACTGGATATCCGCGTCTTCCCCAACCCAAGCTCGGACCTGGTCGCCGTACAACTGCTCGGACTGGCTGATCAGGACCTCCACGCCCGCCTATTCGATGTCAACGGCAAACTCGTCGAAGCGAAAACCATCCAAAAAGGACAGACCATCGCCTACTTCGGCACAGAAACCCTCTACCCCGGGTTGTACCTGCTGCAGATCAGCGCCCTTGGCACCGAAGGCAAAACGTATAAGATCTCGGTGGGGAACTGAACAGGCATTTTTTGCCGGAGGCGAAGAAAGGACTTTTTACATAACCCCTTAAAAATTCCGTACCTTCGCAGGGCAAAATGAAATACCGTGTACCGCAAAAACACCCTCTTCCATAGCTTCTTATCCGCACTCGCCGCTCTACTGCTGCCCTGCTGCCTGCGCGCTCAAACCAACCCTTCTATGCACATACTCAACCTACACGAAAACTGGCAATTCCACCAGTCTGGCCAGGAATACTGGATGCCGGCAAGTGTCCCCGGCACCGTACACACCGACCTGATGGCCAATCGCAAAATCGAAGACCCCTACTACCGCACCAACGAACGGGATGTGCAGTGGGTGGACAAAACCGACTGGGAGTACCGACTCGAGTTCACCGTGGACGCCGGCCTCCTCGAATACGACGCCGCCCAACTCGAGTTCCTGGGACTCGATACCTATGCCGATGTCTATCTCAACGACTCCCTCATCCTCCAGGCCGATAATTTCTTTGTCGCCTGGGAAAAAGAAGTCAAAAACCTGCTGCAGCCCGGGAAAAACAGCCTCCGCATCTTGTTCCACTCCCCGGTGCGCATCGGCCTCGACAAACTGGCCGCCCACGGGTTCCCGCTGCCGGCCATCAACGACCAGTCGGAAAATGGAGGCCTTGGCGATAAGGCCGTGAGCGTCTTCCTGCGCAAACCCGGCTATCACTTCGGCTGGGACTGGGGGCCGCGCCTCGTCAGCATCGGGATATGGCGGCCCGTTCAGCTCCGCTTCTGGAACAAGGCCCGCCTGCGCGATGTCTTCTTCCGCCAGGATTCCCTCCAGCCCGCCCAGGCCCGCCTCACCGCCGTCTGCGAAGCAGAAGTGCGCCAAGCAGGAACCTATGTCCTCGAAGTGCGCAACGGCGATACCCTCATCGAACGCCTCCCCATGGAACTCGCCCCCGGCCACCATACCCTCAATGCGCTTTTCCACATAGACAACCCGCAACTGTGGTGGACCCGCGAGCTGGGCACCCCACACCTCTACCCGCTGCAGGTGCGCCTCCTGCACGACAGCACCGAACTGGACCGCATCGCCCACGCCGTCGGCCTGCGCACCGTGCGCGTCGTGCGCGAACCCGACGCCAAAGGGGAATCCTTCTACGTCGAACTCAATGGACGCCCCGTGTTCAGCAAAGGAGCCAACTACATCCCCAACGACGTCTTCCTGCCCCGCGTGACCCGCGAAAACTACCGCCGCCTCGTCTCCTCGGCGGTGGACGCCAATATGAACATGCTCCGCATCTGGGGCGGCGGCTTCTACGAGGAAGATTATTTCTACCAGCTCTGCGACGAAAACGGTATCCTCATCTGGCAAGACTTCATGTTTGCCTGCTCCATGTACCCGGGCGACCAGGAGTTCCTCGAAAATGTGGAAGCGGAGGCCGTCTATAATGTCCGGCGGCTGCGCAACCACCCCTGTATCGCCCTCTGGTGCGGCAATAACGAAATAGATATCGCCTGGGCCAACTTCGACGAGTTCAAGGGCTGGGGTTGGAAGCAACAGTACAACAAAACACAGCGCAAATACATCTGGGACGCATACTACAAAGTGTTCCACCAAATGCTGCCGGCCGTGGTCGGACAACACCACCCGGGCATCTTCTATTGGCCCTCCTCACCCTACTTCAAAGACGGCGAACACGCCGGCAGCGATACCCAGGCCGGCGATATTCACTACTGGGGCGTATGGCACGGCGAACACCCGTTCAGCGATTTCTACCACCACATCGGCCGCTTCATGAGCGAGTACGGGTTCCAGTCCTTCCCCGAACTACGCACCGTCAAAGCTTATACCGAACCCGGCGACTGGGATATCGAGTCGGAGGTCATGGCCGCCCACCAGCGCAGCGGCATCGGCAACCTGCGCATCCGCAGCTACATGAAGGATATGTACCAGGTGCCCCAAGATTTTGCCCATATCCTCTACGTCGGTCAGGTGCTGCAGGCAGAGGGCATGAAAATGGCCGTAGAGGCACACCGCGCCGCCAAGCCCCACAACATGGGTACCCTGTACTGGCAAATCAACGACTGCTGGCCCGTCGCCTCGTGGTCGGGCATGGACTACTACCAGCGCTGGAAAGCTACCCACTACTTTGTGAAAGACGCCTTCGCGCCGGTAACCGTCTCCGCCCAGGAAAAAGATAACGAGTTCCGCATCCAGGTCGTCTCCGACCTGCCGCGCGACCTGGCGCTGACTCTCGAATTGCGCGTGCTGGATTTTGCCGGAAAAACGCTCTACTCCCGCAACGTCCCGGTCCAGGTGCCTGATAATGGCTCCGTACTTGCCGCAGCCATCCCCGCCGGGGAGCTGCGCAATGGCAAAAATGGCAGTGAGCGCGTACTGGAAATGGCCCTGCGCGAGGGCAGCGATACCCTGCACCGCAACCTCGTCTATTTCCAGCCGGTGAAACACCTGAAGCTGCCTACCGACCCGGGCCTGAAAACAGCCGTCCTGCCCGACGAAAGCGGGGAAGGCTATGTCGTACTCGTCTCCAGCGAACGCCTCGCCAAAAATGTCTATCTCGACTTCCCGGAATGTGCCGGCTTCTTTTCCGACAACTACTTCGACCTGCTGCCCGGCGAGTCGGTCCAGGTGCGCTTCAAACCCGATGCGCCGACAGGACTCGGCACGGCCGATCTCCAGGTGCTCACCATTGCCGATACATTGAAAAAATGACGCCTGCCAGCGATACCATCGCCGCTATCGCCACCCCGCCGGGAGCAGGGGCGATAGGCATCATCCGGTTGTCCGGGCCGGACGCGATCCCTATCGCCGACGCCTGCTTCCGCGGGAAACCCCTGCGCGAACAGGCCAGCCATACCATTCACTTCGGTACCCTGCGCGACGAACAAGGCCGCATCCTCGACGAGGTACTCGTGTCCTTGTTCGTCGGGCCTAAATCCTACACGGGGGAAGATGTGGTCGAGGTTTCCTGCCACGGCTCCCACTACATCCTGGAAGAAGCTCTGCGACTCTTCCTGCGCCGGGGCGCCCGCCTCGCACAGCCCGGCGAGTTCACCCTGCGCGCCTTCCTCAACGGGCGCATGGACCTGAGCCAGGCCGAAGCAGTGGCCGACCTCATCGCATCGGCCTCGGCAGCCTCCCACCGCCTGGCCATGCAACAACTGCGCGGCGGCGTCTCCGAAGAAATCCGGCGCCTGCGCCAGGAACTCCTGGACTTCGCCAGCCTCATCGAACTGGAACTCGACTTCGGCGAAGAAGATGTCGAATTCGCCGACCGCACACAACTCCACAACCTGCTGGATCGCGTGCGCACCCTCATCCGCACCCTGCTCGACTCCTTCCAGTTCGGCAACGCCGTCCGACAGGGCGTCAGCACCGTCATCGCCGGACGCCCCAATGCCGGTAAGTCCACCCTCCTCAACGCCCTCCTCAATGAGGAACGCGCCATCGTCAGCGAAATCGCCGGTACCACCCGCGATACCATCGAGGAAACCCTCCACATCTCGGGCATCTCCTTCCGCATCATAGACACCGCCGGCATCCGCGAAGCCCACGATGCTATCGAAGCCATCGGCGTAGCGCGCACCTTCGAAAAAGTGCGGCAAAGCGCCGTGCTCCTCTACGTGTTCGATGCCGCCCGCAGCAACCCGGAACAGGTGCGGCAGGATATAGCCCAACTCCTACACGAAGACCTGCGCGTGCTCGTCGTCGCCAACAAAATAGACCTCGCGCCCTCCGCCGACTTTGCTCACTACTTCCCCGAGGCCGACAGCCCCATCGGCGCTGCCCAGTGGGTGCCCATCTCCGCCGCCCAACACACCAACATAGACCTGCTCAAAGAAAAACTCCACGAGCTCGTCGTACGCGAAGACCTGCCCCTCGACGGGGCCATCCTCAGCAACGCCCGCCACTACGAAGCCCTCTACCAGGCGCTCGAAAGCATAGAAGAAGCCGCCCGCGGCCTCTACGCCGGCATCCCCTCCGACCTCATCGCCATGGATATCCGCCGCGCCCTCCACTACCTCGGCGAAATCACAGGGGAAGTCAGCGTCGAAGACCTCCTGGGGAACATCTTCGGAAAGTTCTGTATCGGGAAGTAATATACCCTTCTTTTTATATGTAAATACTTGTTTTTGTTTGACTTGATGTAGTGTATCCCTTCTATTTTTCGTTGCCTGTTTGTTCTTTTTTCACTATTTTTGTTGCCCGCTTCTACGGTAGCTCCCTACGCATCAAACAACGTAAATCCGGAATTCCTATACAAACAACCTGACTTAGTATCCTCTCTGTGCTTTAATTCTCCACAGTTTTGTGTACTAAAATTAAAGCAAAAATGAAACGAACGATTTTTATCACGGGTGCCAGCAGTGGCATCGGAAAAGAAACTGCAAAGCACTTTCAATCCAAGGGATGGAATGTGGTCGCTACCATGAGAAACCCTGAACAAGAGACCGTCCTAAACAAGTTGGAAAACGTCCTGATGGTTCCATTGGATGTGCTGGATTTGGAATCAATACAAAATGCTGTAAAAAAATCAATCCATCAATTCGGCCAGGTGGATGTCCTTCTCAATAATGCGGGATATGGAGCTTACGGCCCCCTGGAATCTTTTCCAAGAGAGAAAATACTTCGTCAATTCAACACCAATGTCATCGGGCTTCTGGACGTGACAAGGGCTATACTTCCCCATTTTCGCAAAAATAAAAGCGGAATTATAATTAACGTTTCTTCAATGGGCGGAAAGATGACTTTTCCATTGGGGTCATTATACCATGGAACTAAGTTTGCGGTGGAGGGCCTCTCAGAATCCTTGAGGTACGAAGTCGAGCAATTTGGAGGGAAAGTCAAGATCGTTGAACCAGGTGCAATTGCTACGGACTTTGCAGGACGTTCATTTGATTTCAATCACGATGAAAACCTAAAGGAATATCAAAATATTGTAACTAAAATTACTACCGTTATGCCAAAAATGGTGAACAATGCATCCCCGGCGAGCATTGTGGCGAAAGTGATTTACGAAGCTGCAACGGATGGCAAAAATAAATTGCGATATATGGCCGGTACAGACGCCAAACTTTATGATTTCCTACGCAAATGGCTCGGCTATGCTTTCATAGTACGGATGAACAAAAGATTTTTCAAATTATAGCCTCGTTGCGAGGGGTCGGCGAGGGGAAAAGTCCTTTTTGACCCCTCGATGACTCCTCTCGCAACAAGTCCAATCTGTAAAAACAGCAAGTTCATGGCTGATATCTTACATTTAAAAACCATATCGGATTTATACCAGTTCTTGGACCTGGGACATGCACAGCATCCCTTGACCGGTATAGTTGACTTTGGCAAGGTAATCGAACATACCAGTAGAGAAATTCGAATTAAAACGGATTTTTACTCCATCCTATTTAAAAACTATTGCCGAAACCACATCCGGTACGGTCGGAAAACACTTGATTTTCAGGATGGAAGCCTGGTTTGTATTGCCCCCAATCAAGTAGTCACCATTGATAACGACATAGAAATCAAAGAGGATATGATGGGATGGGGATTGTTCTTTCATCCCGATTTAATTCGGGGTACGACCCTGGGATTTAAAATGAAAGAGTTTTCTTTCTTTTCGTACCAAATATCAGAAGCACTTCACCTTTCCGAAAAGGAGAAAATGGTATTGTGCGATTGCTTGTCAAAGATTCAGGTCGAGCTCAGTCAAAACATTGACAGTCATAGCCAAACGTTGATCGTTTCGAATATTGAACTCTTGCTCCACTATTGCTCCAGGTATTATGGCCGGCAATTCATCACCCGGAAACCGGCAAATGTGGATATAGTATCAAAAGTGGAGGGTATACTAAAAGCATATTTTGAAAACATTGAAAAAAGAAGTGAAGGATTGCCATCCGTTAAGTACCTGGCCAGTATGGTCAACTTATCGCCTGGCTATCTAAGTGATTTACTGAAAAAAGAAACGGGTTTGAACGCCCAGGATCATATCCATCATTATGTTATCGAACAGGCCAAGAATATACTGGTCCAGACCAATTTTTCCATTAGTGAAATAGCCTACTCTCTTGGATTCGAATACCCCCAGTATTTCAGTCGGTTATTTAAACAAAAGACCGGTCGTACTCCATTGGAGTACAGATTGCAGAACTAAAAAACCAAGTCTATAAAAGACCGCACTAAAAATTAATTCCAAACCGCAATGAACCCAACGTAAACGGAGTCTCGCCCGTTTCTTTGGTCAGTGTCGCGTCTTCATAGATGGGCCAGGGATTGGATTTATAGATGACCCCGGCAACACCGAATTGAGGTAACACATAGAGCTTTTTGCCGGCAAGCGCAAATTTGTATCCAATGTAACCCGTAACGAACCAATCAAAGCTATTATAGGTCTTTCCGGTTGTTACGTGATCTTGCAAAACGCCAAGCCCGGTAGTCTGCGAAAATTCTAAATGAAGACCCTTCCAGAAATACTGTCTGTAACCACTGGCAATACTGTAGTCGGCAAAGCGTCCTTCTGTATCGCGATTTTGTGGAAAATCTACATTGATTCCAGCGTATATATCGCCGCGTAAATGGCCTTGCTGCCATAGGTTAATGGTGAAGTGAGTCCTCGTAGCCCCTGGAAAAAATGGCCAAAGAATATCGGTTTCCAGGCTATACTTGCTTTCTTTTTGCTCAGTTTGAGCGAAAAGGGAAGTAGTCAACAGACCAACTATCCCGAACAGGAGAAATACTTTTTTCATTTGTATATCATTAGACTTGTTCCGCGGGGAATCATCAAGGGGTCAAAAAGGCCCTTTTTCGCCCACACTGTGCCTTT
>CAZSMU010000053.1:18503-22270 GCA_964607915.1 uncultured Haliscomenobacter sp. | reverse complement strand
TATCTGCACGACTACACAGGATTGTGTAAAAAGTCATATCCCTAACCTGGTGGCGAAAAAAATACGTATAAGAATTGTTATATGGGCATCAGCGAATGGATAAGAATCATTTGCTCTCCTTGCTGACTCCTCAAAACAAGACTTTTGTACCTCGAACCTTACCGTACCAAATGTATTGGTCAGCAAAAATTCGAATAGGTAATTTTTGTTCTTTTACATGGAAAATTTGTCCCTTTAGGGGAATGGAATCACAGGCCCTCTAATTTAGTCACCAGTAGAGAAGATTCAACCTCTCTGAGCGAGACCATTTTTCCCCAGGCCTCGAACAAGCTCATATTGAATATCTTCCTTGCCAGTTCCTCCGTGTAGCCTCCTTGTGCCATATTGGCCACCGATGGATACTCGTTAGTCGTCATAAAGTATTGGCGTCCTTGATGGACCGGAGGAGACAACCTCTGCCAAAATGTCCATCTGGACAGGATTCCCGATTTTACCCTTTCTGCGTGAAAATTTGCCATCTTTCGCTCCATGTCCGCGTACTCAAAGTAATGCTCAGGCTTTACTCTTATATTTTCTATGAGCATGATTTGATTGGGTTTCAAAGCGCCCACGTTTGCCTCATTCACAAAAAACTCCCCGCGGAGAATGGTATAAACTTCCTGTGTTTTTTTCCATAAATCCGCATGTTGTGGGTACTGCTTCAACAGCGCTCCAATCATTTCAACCGGATATTGAACCAACTTATCCGGATCAGAGCCATAGTGCACTGTTAGTACATCGAAGTCCACATCCGGCGTTTTATTCCAATTATAGACGGAATACATTTCCCATGCAGTAATCAAACCCGCGTTCTTCCGTGCCTGGTGAACGAGCTTCCAAATCTTCTCAATTTCTAGTGCTTCTTCAATGGTTTTTCCGGTATTGAGTTTATGGTAGGTAACAAATGCATATTGCTTCTCGGGAGTTGCCGGAACTTGGGAATATATGAGGTTACCCCAAAACAGAATTAGCACCAATAAGAGCGTATTTTTCATGTCGTAAATTTTTTTATCCGGATTAGCCTGCGAAATAACTCATAGCAGCTACAAACCTATCTAAACCGAAACAGCTTGTATTGTAAAAAACGGACATTCTAAAAATCCAAGGGAAGAAATTTGTAATAGACCTGTTACAGTTGGGATTACCGAGGGTCTCAAACCGCCTTCTTTTCGGACGAAGGCCTTTTGGAGGGAGTATAGCCCTGCTGTATGACTAAAAAAAGGGCACAGCACAGGTATAAAAAGGCCTGTTTAACCCCTCGACGATTCCCCTCGCAACCAGCTTATGCCTCCCCTCCCTCAAAAATCCCACTGTGCCCCGAGGATGGGGATAAAATCGCTGCCGTCGTAGGCGCTGAAGTAGGTGGCATTCCGCAGGGGGTCATAGCCGACGCTGTTGATGTTATCGCGCCCGCTGAGGTTTTGGATGTCGAGCGATAGGTTGAAGGTATAGCGGGGGCGGTTTTTGCGCCAGGCGATACGCCCGTCGAAGCGCATGTAGGCGGGCACCTGGGCGCTCCACTGCGCGCCTTCGAGCTCGACATACCTGCCGCTGAATGCGGAGGCGACGGGGTCGTGGGGCGAGTATCGGAAGCCTCCGTTGCACAGGATGCGGGTACCTACCTGCAAGACCCCGCCCTTGCGGAACGCAAACTCACGGCCGACGGTGTAGGTGGTTGCCCAGCGGTTGCTGAAGCGGGTGTGGAAGCTGCGGCCGTCGTAGGCCGTGAAGCGGCCATCGAGCAGGGAGCCGGTGACGAGGAAGTAGAACTGGTTGGAAAAGAATTTCTCTATCGTCAGGTCTATGCCTTTGTTGGTGCCGGTGCCGTCTGCGCGCACAGCAAACTCCGGGAACTCCGACTGGTTGTTGAGCATCCAGTAGGTGGAGTTGGCGCGGGGCTCTACGGGCACGTTGGCCAGCCACTGGGCGTAGCCTTCGAGGGTGATCTTGAGTTTGGCGGGGGTGACGATGCTGTACCCGAGCACGGCTTGCCGGGAATAGATCATAGGCAGATGGCGGTTGGGATAGCTTTGCCCTGTATTGAAAAAGTAGGCGGCCAGGGGCAGCATCTGGCTGTGGCGCCCCAGGGCCAGCGACAAGCGCTGTGCGGGGCTGATTTGATACGAAGCCGAAAAGCGGGGGTCCAGGGCCGAGCTGCCGTTGAGGGTGAGGTGGAGGAGGTGAAGGCCCGAGTGGAGGGTCCAGCGCTCGCCGGGCTTCCAGGTCAGTTGGCCGTAGGTTTGGAGGGTCTGGGTGGCGCCGCCGCCGTCCACGGAGAGCAGGGACTGCTGCTGGCCGATATCCGTACGGGCGTTCCGGGGGCTGGTTTCTTTGAAAAAATCAAAGAACACCTGGTGGGCGATGGCACCGGTCTTGAGGCGCAGCCGCTCCCCGAGGCGGGCCGAGTAGGTCAGTGCTGCTGAGACGCGGTTATCGTAGTAATCCTGGGTGTTGTAACGAAAGGGGCGGTCCCGGAGGTCCAGGGTATCGTACTGGCGGAAGATGAAGCTTCCCATCGCCCCGACGACGAGCCTCAGGTAGGCGTCCCCCTGGAGGAGCCGGGTGAAGGTAGCGCCGACCACGCCCATGTTGCTGCCCTGCCTGCGGTCCTCCCAGTGGTTGGCCCTGCCGGGGTCGCGCTCTTCGGGTACCTCCACCGGCATATAGTGTTCGAGGCTGAGGCCTCCGACACCAAAAACGGTGAATTTGCTGCGCTCGTCTTTGCCGTCGAAGGTCAGGTTGAAGGAAAAATCCTGGAAGTCATTGGAAACGCGCTCCCCGACGAGGTGGAAGCCCATTTTGTTGAGGAGCCCCAGTGTAGAGTAGCGGTAGTTGAACAGGTAGGAAGACCTGCTCTTTTGGAGCGGCCCTTCGGTGGCGAAGTCGAGCCCCAACAGGCTGGTGCGGATGCGGTATTCCCGCTGCTCCTCGTTGCCTGCCCGGAAGCGCACGTCGAACGCACCGCTCAGGGCATTGCCGTATTCGGCAGACATGCCGCCCGTCGAAAAATCGGAGCGGGCCAACAGGCTGGCGCTGAACACGGTAATCCCGCCCCCCGACGTACCCGGCCGTGCAAAGTGGTTGGGGTTGGGGATGTCCAGCCCTTCCAAGCGCCACAATACGCCAAAGGAGGAGTTCCCCCGGATGATGATGTCGTTTTCGGTATCGTTGCCGCCTTTCTGCACGCCCGGGAAGGCCAGCGCCATGCGACCGGGGTCGTTCACACTGGCGGGGATGCGCTCCGTTTCCTCCACCGAGAAGGACCGCGCACTGACGAGGGCCGATTCGTTGATGGGGGCGCTGAGGTCGGCCGCTCCGGCGCGCACCTCTACCCCCTCCAGCATCAGGCCCTCTTCCAGTTCAATCTCCAGAACGAGCTCTTTGGCCGAGCCGAGGATGAGTTCCTGACTGACCCATGTTTCATAGCCTACAAAACTACATTCTATCGCTACCCGGCCCAAGGCCACCTTTTCGAGCCGGAAAAGGCCTTTTTCATCGCTCACCGTACCGAGGAGCGGGGAGCTGCCGGGAATAATAATTGCAGCCCCCGGAATAGGCTGTCGGGTTATTTTGTCGGATACCCGCCCGCGGATGGTCTGGGTGGGCGTTTGGGCAACGAGCGCCGTGGTAAGCAACAGGGAAAAAGCAAAGAGCAGGTACTTTTGCATGGCGTGCTGTTTTAGGTGTGGGCGGGTGTAGCTGTGGCCAAGGTACGATTTTTTCAAAGT
>CAZSMU010000053.1:0-18403 GCA_964607915.1 uncultured Haliscomenobacter sp. | reverse complement strand
GCTGTTTTAGGTGTGGGCGGGTGTAGCTGTGGCCAAGGTACGATTTTTTCAAAGTAATTTCAGGGGGATCGTTTTTCCCCTCTCCGAGCCCCAGGGCGGCACTAAAAATACGCCGGACTTTCGCCATGTGCCCGACGTACCCTAACATATTTTAACACTCTTTCAAAATACCAATATTTCTGTTTAGCCTATTTTAACAGATTAATCTAAATTTAATTTTTATTTAACAAAATAAAATTTTACACTAATCCGGAAGTTGTAATTTTGTTCTGCATTTTAAGGATTTGTCGAGGGAAGGAAAAAAAGCCGTTTTCGGCTTTTTTCCCTCTCGCTGATTCCCATCGCAACAAGGCTTATCATCGATTAAAACAGAAGAGTATGAAAAACATGACACCTTTCGGTAGCCCATTCCGACTGAACCGAATTTTATTTGCTCTGCTTATGGTAGCGACGGTATTTTCAGCCCGTGCGGAAGGAGAGTTCGCCATGACCAGCGACGAGCTACAGCGGCTGCTCGGACCGACCCTCAACTCAGCACGGGTCCAGCTCAGCAGCACCAGTGGCTTTATCAGCGTACAACTGCCCAACCGGAGCTGGATTTCCCGTCCCTTGTCGGTGCCTCCCTTTGAGGCCGGGCCCATGACCTGCACGCTCCAGCCTATCGAGAACGCAGGTGCACCGACTTTTTCCTACCGCGACGGCCTCTTCCGGTTCTCGCTCCGAATGCGGCCGGCAAGCAGCAACCTGCTGGTGCGCACGAGCGGCATCTGGCCCAACGTCACGGCGACTACGGTGCAGATTGACGTGAGCTTCCGCCTCGGGCTCTCTAACGGGAACGTCGTGGCCGAGGGCATCTCGACCGTCGTGACCGGCAATATTGACCTGACGGGGCTTGGCGCACCCTTCAGCCCGGTCGTGCGGCCGGAGATTTGCCAGCAGATAGCCAACCAGGTGCAAAGCCAGCTCGCGCCCAACCTCAACCTGGCACTCCTTCTCATCGTGCCGACCCATCTCGCCCAGGCAACCGGCTACGGTGCCTCCCTGCGCATCAGCGGCCCTATCCGGCACGAAGCAAGCCGGGTCGTGTTCACCATCACCGGCCAGAGCCAGACCGCCCCCCGGCCCCAGATCGCCCTTACCGGCATTGACCCGGCACTGGTGAACATAGATGCGCTCCGCAGCGCTCCCAGTTGGCAAGGAACGCAATACCTCCTCAGCGCCCCGCCCACGACCTTCGCGCCGGGCGCTCTGGCTCCCCTGCTGGGCACGCCCCTCGGAAACAAAATCAATTCCTCTGACAACACCTGGAGCTTCCGCGTACTCAAACAAGATCTTTTGGAAAAAGGCAATACCGGCGTGGCCATCAGCATAGAAGTCGCCAACCTGGCCAAGATCAAACGGACCCTCCTCGATGGCGGCTTCAGTCCCTACCCCACCCTCAGCGATGCCTTCGGAAACCCTGCCCCCAAAGTAGATGGGGATGACGCCTCCGCTAATTTCTACGGCCGCATATTCGGACCCGGCGAAACCGCTACCCTGGTACTGTATTTCTACTATACCAGCGGAGCCTCCGCCCAAAAAATAGCCCCCGAAGTGCTGACCCTCCCTCACGTAAACAAAGGCGCTGCCGTCACCCTGCGCGTGAAGTAGCGTTCCGTCAGAGAGGTTGCGAGGGGGCAACAATCCCCCTCGCAACCTCTCTGTTTCACACCTTTACCCCAAAGAGATTCCCCACCAGGGCAGACAGCCCCATGGCAATCGTGCCCCAGATGACGATCCGCAGCACCGCTTTCCCGATCGGAGAACCCCCGGCTTTTGCAGATACCGCGCCCAGGACGACGAGGGAGAGTATAGTGAACCCGTACAACGTATATTCCATTCCCCTCACCGGTGCCAGGATGGCTACGAGCAGGGGCAACAGCCCCCCGGTCGTGAAAGCCGCCCCCGAAGCGAACGCCGCCTGGATCGGCTTGGCCTGGCTGACGTCGTTGATGCCCAGTTCGTCCCGGATATGCGCCCCCAGGGCATCCACCTCCGTCAATTCCCGGGCGACCTGCAGGGCCGTCTCCTTGGTAAGCCCTCTCTTTTCATAGATTCCGGCTAATATTTGCAGCTCCGCTTCCGGCATTTCTTCCAGTTCCTGCTTTTCCCGCGCGATATCGGCCTTTTCAATGTCTGTCTGCGAACTGACCGATACATATTCCCCCGCCGCCATGGACAGCGCGCCGGCGACCAGACCGGCGACCGTAGCCAGCAGGATGGGCTCCCGCGAAGTGCTTGCCGCAGCAATACCTATGGCAAGGCTAGAAATAGAGATGATCCCGTCGTTTGCCCCCAGTACTGCTGCCCGCAGCCAGTTGCTCCGGTGTATGTAGTGCACCTCCAGGTAATTGTCGAGGTTTCGTTCTGCGCGTTCCATGTCATTGATTTTTTAAAAAATATTTCCATACCCTGCCTGTTCCATACTAAAATACGTGTCGAAAGCGTATTAGCACAGCAATTTCAAAAATTTTCCTGAAAACCGCTGCTTTATTCACCCTGCTTTCCGAAAACTATAGACTTGTTGCAAGAGTCCGATACAGGGAAAAAGTCTCTTTTTAAGCCCTCGGGATTCCTAGGTAACAAGTCGAACACGATTTGATACAGTCGGGAATGTGTCCGCACGTCCCTTGGCTTTGCCGTGGCCGTACCCAGCGCTTTTGTATTTCCAAACCATATAGTTATCATGAAACGAAAACAAATTTTATTCTTTTCCCTCTCTTTTCTAGTCCTGCTCACGTTATTTCCCGCACACGCCCAGGTCAAACCGGGGTTCAAGCACTTGAAGAAAAAACGATACGAAAAAGCCGAAGCACTCTTCCTCAAAGCCGCCCAGAAACCGCTCGAAGCCCCTATCGCCGGCCTCGGACTCTACCGCATCCAGGAGAGAACCCTTTCCAAAGACAGCCTGTACCCAATCGCGCAGGCCTACCGCCGCATCAGTGCCCTGAGCAGCTCGTACGACATGCTCCCCAAAAAGAACCGGGACCGGTATGCAGAGCTCAAGGGGGTGCGGATAAAGAAAAGCGACTACAACAACGCCCGCAGAAACCTGATCGACAAAGCATTCAAAGTGATATTGACCCGGCGCTCCATGGCCGACCTCGACTCCTGTGTGGCGTGGATGGGCCCTTTTACCGGCCCCGATTCCACCTCGTACCAGCGAATGGAAGACCAGGTCGTACTGCACAACTTTTACTCCGACGACTACCCCACCCTGCTGTCCATCGTCCAAAACCACGATAAAGCGCTGAAAAGGCTCCATCTCGATCCCGCCGCCATACGCTTCAGCACCCGCATCCTGGACGCTTTTATACGACAGTACCCGCTGCACGATTTTCGACGGTTCACCACCGAAATCCCCATGAACTGGGCATCCAACGACTGCCTGACGCCCGAATTCCTCGACGCGGTGGAACAGCGCCAGCTAAAACCCATAGCCGAACTCCTCGACAGAAACCCCAACTCCAACATGGATCTCGTAGCAGTCAGCGCACTGGCATGGCCCCAGAACCAGGGGCTGCTCAACAGCTACCAGGCCGATAGTTCCGATACGTCTGCCGCCGCCATGCTGTACGCAGGATCCAGGTTATTGTTCTACGGCTTTCCGGAGGGGACTTCCCCGGACAACATCGTCGCCACCATCAAGTACTTCATTCAGGAAAACGCTCCTTCCAACCGCGCCTATATGTGCCTGCTCAAAGGGCTCGAAGCCCTCAAGACCCACGCAGCCTGGCAGGAAAGCCTCGAACTGGTGCGCTACGCCAAACCCTTCTTTGAGAACATGCACCTGCAGCCGGGCTGCATGTCCATATACCAGTACAAAAACAAAGCCCCCAAGTGGTTCGACAGCATCGCAAAAGTCCTGGATTCCCCCGACCAGCCCTTCAGCATCTCCGGCGTCGGACTGCCGAATACCGTGGGCGATGAATTCTCCCCCCTCATATCGCCCGACGAAATCAGACTGCACTTCAGCCGCGAGTGGGAAAGTGAGTTCTTCGCCAAAGACGGCGACATCCTGACCTCCTTCTTCGTGGATTCGGCCTGGACCAAACCCGTGCCCGACACGACGATGAACCAGCCCGGCAGCAACGCCCTCTACAGCCTGGACATCTACAGCAGGCAATGGACCTACGCGCAGGATGGCGGCCTTGCCGTCGCCGGGGTACCCAAGCCCGATTCGCTGTTCAAAGTGCTCTCCGTATTCAAATGGGTGGGCAAAGCCTGCCTGTCTCCCAATGGCAAAGCACTGGTATTCGAATCCTCCGACGACCTCGTGCCCATAGACAACGACTCCGACATAGACCTCTATGTCACCACCTTCGACGAGGTGGCGCAGAAGTGGCGGGTAGCCATGAAAATGTCGGTCAACACCTTCTTCAAAGAACGCTCTCCCTTCATCCACACCGACAACAAGACTCTGCTGTTCAGCTCCAACGGCCTCCACAGCTTTGCAGGAACCGATATCTACAAATCCCAGCGCCTCGACGATACTTGGGTGAACTGGAGCCAGCCGGAAAATGTCGGCAAAGAAATCAACGGCTACCTGAATGACGGGGATTATTTGTTCTCCGCCCCCGCCCACGGCAGGCATTTGTACTACTCCACCAAAACCGAAGAACACGATTCCAAAGGCGATCTGTTCAAGATGACCCTACCCAAATACGCCCAGCTCCCCCGCGTCGTGCTCCTGCTCGGCACCATGTCCCTCTACACCCCCAAACTGTTCATGCGGGCCATTTCAGACCTTTCAACGGATACCGTGGACGTGGACGAGGGAAAAGTGCTCTTCAACGGGAATTTCACCCTCCCGGTCGTAGACGAGGGGCAGGACAGCATCTACTACTTCGCCGATGACCCTGCTTACTACTCCACCTTTGTGCCGCTTTGCCTCAAAACCGCCAGCGACGTGCAGACCATCGAAAAAATGCCCTATGTGGTTAAAATTTCCGAGCTGATTAGTAAGGAACTCCCCATCCCCTCCGAACACCTGCAGTTCGAACCGGGCAGCGCCGAACTCACCCCCTCGGCAAAACGAGAGCTCAACTGGCTGGCGCGCTACTTCAAATTCTACCGGCAGACCGTACTCGTCGCCGGCCACTGCGGACTGCAGGAGAACGGTAAAAATAAAGACGCACTCTCCCTGGCGCGTGCGGAAGCCGTAAAAGCCTACCTCATCACCCGAGGGATGCGCTGGGACCGCATCTGGACCCAGGGCTTCGCCGATAAAAAGCCCCTGAAGGAATCCCTCATCCCCGTGCGCCCCCCTCACGCACGGCGCGTAGAGATTTACATCAAGACGCAGTAGTCGTCAGGTTGGGGAGAGGTCGGCCTCGTGTGGATAGTCCGCGAGGCCGACCTCTCCCTATTTTTCGCTTTCCTCCAGTTGAAACAACTCATCCACCGCGCAGCCGAGAAAGTGCGCCAGCTTCAGGCCAAGCAGCAGGCTCGGAGAGTACTTGTTGTTCTCAATCGCGTTGATAGTCTGCCGGCTGACTTCCATCCGATCCGCCAGCTCCTGCTGGGATACCTCCTTGATAGCCCTGTATATCTTCAGTTTATTCGTCATTTTGATTTACTTTAGGTAGGTCATGCCCGAAAACCGTGTTTGTACAGCGTGTATTGGAAGCGGAGGTTAAAAAGGAGCAGGATGCTGAATAGCTGGACGACCATGAAGTTGAAATAGGCGATACCATAAATGCTGAACGTGGCGAGTATAGCCAGCACCGTGTTGGCAACCAAGGACCATTGCAAGGCAGCGCCCCGAAGCAGGGCCGTGTACTCGTCTTCTGCTTTTTCTTTGGAGAAACCCAACACGAGCCCGGATAGCAGAATCAGCAGTGTGAACAACTCATCCGACAGGTCGTTCAAAATCCATATTCCGTCGCGCTTCGACAGCAACCCATCGCTGAATAACGCGGGGACGCGCAACTCCAGGTGCAGTACATTGCCCAATTCTCCGTCGGTTTCGAAGAACAACATAGCCCCCAGCAGGAAGCTGCCGTAAAACAAGACTGCCGCCGGTTTTTTAAATGCATTCGCCAATAATTTCATATATCTATTCTTTTTTACCAAAAGTAAACTATTTTTTACATAAAGTTAAAAATAGTTTACTTTTGGTAAAAAATAATTTACTTTTGGTAAAACGAAGGTTAGCAGAATAACAAAGTGAGATGAACAGAGACGAATCAATATCTACACAAACGGAGCCATTGCTCGACTACTTCCATAAGCTTGTACCATTGGGTGACATGGAACAGCAGCTCGTTAAGGACTTATTTAAACCAAGGCTGTACCGGAAAAAACAATACATTTTGCAGGAAGGCGATATGTGTAACCAATTCAACTTTGTAGTGCACGGTTGCCTTAGGATGTATAAAATAGACGAACAGGGAAATCTCCATATTTTGCAGTTTGCAACCGAAAACTGGTGGCTGGTTGACATCGGAAGCTTTCATGGCAGAAATCCGTCTGAACTAAATATAGACGCTTTGGAAGACACAACAGTCTTGCAAATCAGTTACGACAACCTACTTCTACTCTATACCATGGCACCCAAGTTTGACCGTATTTTCAGGGTATTGATTGAAAATAGTTTTGTCTCACTTCAAAAGAGATTACTACAAAACATAAGCTCTAATGCCGAAGCGAGATACCATGCGTTTATGCAGTCATATGCGCATCTTGCCCAACGCATCCCACAATCTCAAATCGCCGCGTTCCTGGGCATAAGCCCCGAATTTTTGAGCCGTCTAAGAAACAAAAAAACCAGAAATTCCCGAACGCCCTCTTGATCTACATCAATACTATTTCTTGATATAGTTCATTGGTGCAGAATTTCCTTTACTCACATCTTTGCACTGACGATGTATCAGACTTGTTGCAGTGAGCAGTAAGTCTATCCCTAAATTTTTGCATAATGAAAATTATAAGAATAGTATCCCTTGTCCTCTTTGTCGGATTCGGTTTCTCTATCCAAAGCAATGCCCAATCCGCAGTCAGAGCATCTCCGAATTTCGACAGGTTGAAGCTTGGAAAGCAGGCTTTTGAGTTGCATAACGTCACGGGGGAAATCATCAAATTTCAAGGAAAGAAAGTATTGAAAATTGAAAGAGATTTAAATGCCATTCCGTTTGACGTCAACAATATTGAAAAAACCGTTGACGAGCCGCATTATGCCCGACTGCTTGGCTTGGATGATTTTGAAAACGGTACTATTGAGGTGAAAATGTATAGTCAAATTCAAAATCCGCCCCCTTATCCGGGAGTTGCGGGCTTTATAGGCGTTTATTTCAGAGTAGAGGAAGACGACTCCGCATTCGAGGGTATTTACCTAAGGCCAAAAGTGGGCAGAGTCAGCAACCAACAATTCCGAAATCGTGCTGTTCAGTACATCTCATATCCACATGCTAAGTTCGATATACTGAGAAAGATAGCCCCATTCAAATATGAAGGCTCAGCCCCCGTATCCTTAAATGAGTGGATTACCATGCGCATAGAGGTCAATGGTGAAACTGCTGAAATGTTTATCAACAATATGAAACACTCTACTTTTATTGTTGATAAAATGCTTGGCAACCACAAAAAAGGGGGAATCGGTCTGTATGTAGATATTGGTACGATAGGTTATTTCAAGGATTTAAAAGTAACCAGGAGAGCCCTCAAGACAAGAAAAGAACCCGGCGAGAAGATAGACGACATTTAATTGACTGGTAGCAAGGGGTCAAAAGAGTTTCGCCTACCCGAATGCTTTTTTCGGTCATCTAACACCGTTAGACTCCCTCAAAAGGCATTCGCATAGATAAAAATAGCTCTTTTGACCCCTCGCTGATTTCCACTTGGGTTTGTAAAAAAGAGGGCGTCAGCCCTCTTTTCGCATCCATTCCCCACCCCGGATCCGCATACGGTCCACCTTGCCATCGGCGCCGAGTCCGAACTGGACCTGCACCGGATCGTCCCAGAATAAGTTGGACGTGCCTTTGAAGGTATCGTAGTGCCAGTGCTCGAGGGTCAGTTGCAGGGCTTTGGTTTCCTGAACCGTCAGCGCCCCATGGGTGAACTGCACGCTCACGCTGCCGTACAGCGGGTGTGCATACTTGCCCGAATAGGCGCTCAACGCCAGGCTGGGCTGGGTATTGGGCACGCGCTGCTGCTCTATTTCCGCGCGCCGCCTGGCTGCATTGGTGGCGATCCCCTGGTAGAGCTGCAGCAGGTCGCTGCTCCAGTCGCGCTCTGCCCCGAGGCCGCCGAAATGATCAAAGGCTTTGAACATCAACGCGTGGCGCACTTCGGCGTGGTCGAGGTTGCCCAACACGAACACCCCGAGTTTTTTGGACGGCAGCAGTCCGTGGATGGCGATGGTGCCGTCCATGCTGCCTGTGTGGAACACGATGGACTGGCCCCGGTAGTCCTGCTGGAACCAGCCCAGAGCGTAGGAGGTCCATACCGGCTTGGTCAGGGCGACGGTGGGGTAAAAATCGTTCTGCGGCACGAGGGTCTGCGGTTTCAGCCATTCTGCATAGGTATCGGGCTGCAGTAAGCGCCGATCCCCTACCCGGGCGCTGTCGAGCACAAAGCGCATCCATTTGCCCATATCCTCCACGTTGGACCAGACAGAGCCGGCGGCGGCTACTTCGTCCACCGCCATATCTACGATGGGCACTACTTTTCCCTTGACGCGGTAGTGCGGCACGGAGCGGTTTTTCTCGACAAGGCTCGCCTGGTGGGTGGCGTACGTGCTGCTCATCCCAATGGGGTCAAACAGTTCTTTTTTCACAAAATCGCCCCAAGACATACCACTCACGCGGGCGATAACCTCTCCGGCCACGAAGTACATCACGTTTTGGTAGGTGTAGCCCCCGCGCAGGGGATACACCAAAGGGATGTGTTGAATACGCCGCATGATTTCCGCCGCACCGAGGTCGTTGCCGTACCAGAGATAGTCGGCGTTGGGCAGCCCGATGTTGTGGGTGAGCAGGTCGCGCACGCGCACGGCCCTGGTCACGTAGGGGTCGCTCAGCCGGAACTCGGGTAAGTGTCTGACTACCGGGTCGTCCCAGTCCACCATGCCGCGGTCCACGAGGATACCCAGGGCAGCCGCCGTTATCGCTTTGGTCGTAGAGCATATCCCGTAAATCGTGCGCGTATCTATCGGGGCCGCTTCGCCCGATTTCCGCACGCCGTAGCCCTTTTGAAAAACCACTTTGCCGTCTTGCACAACGGCAATCGCCAGGCCCGGCACTTCCCATTGGGCTACTGCACGGGCTACATAGCGGTCGAAAGCAGCGATATCCGCCGGAGCCGTCTGTGCCGATGCCATACAGCAGGCAATGCAGAATAAAAATAAAGTTATACCTTGTTTCATGATTTTTTATTTTTTATACCCTGGGCCTTTCACAAAACGACCAGCGGATTTGCGCGTCGCCTCCCCGTCTTTGAGGACTTGAACGCCGTTCACAAATACATCCCGCACACCTACGGCGTACTGATGCGGATTCTCGAAGGTGGCGCGATCCGCTATTTTTTCCGGGTCGAACACGACGATATCGGCGAAATAGCCTGCTTTGAGCATCCCACGGCGCTGGATTTTGAGGTGGCCACAGGGCAGGGCGCTGAGTTTATGGATGGCTTCTTCCAGGGAAATGACTTTTTCCTCCCGCACGTATTTACCCAACAGGCGCGCGAAGTTGCCGTAGGCGCGCGGGTGGGACGACGATTTCAGGAAGTCGCCTTCTGCCGCCAGGGCGCCGGCGTCGGAGCCGAAGCTCATGTAGGGCAGGCGTATCTGTTTTTTCACATTCTCTTCCGACATCAAAAAGTAAGCTACCCCGACGCGGGTACCGTCGTGAATGACCAGGTCAATCGCCGTTTCTTCCGGGCTTTTACCCTGCAGACGGGCCACCTCGGCCAGTGTTTTGCCCGTGTATTTCTTGAGTGAATCCGTTTTGAATTCGAGGAGGAGCAGGTTGTCGGCGCTGCCCGCCGCGTAGTAGAGATTTTCCCAGTCCTGGGCATCCATCCGCATCTCGGCGATGACTTTGGCGCGTATTTTCGGGTCTTTCAGGCGGGCGGCCCAGGCGTCGTAACCACCTTCCTGCACCCAGGGTGGCATGGAGGCATCCAGGCCGGTAGCACCTGCCACGTAGGTGTACATGTCGGTGGTTAGATCGAGCCCGGCTGCGCGGGCGCTGTCGATTTTGGCGATGGCCAGATCCATCTTGGGCCAGTTGTTTTTACCCCCGGCCTTCAGGTGGTAGATCTCTGCCGGTACCCCCGCCTCGCGGGCGATCCGGATGGTCTCGTCAATCGCCTCCAGAAAGCGGTTGCCCTCGGTGCGCATGTGCGTAATGTAGCGTCCTCCGTAGGGGGCCACGGCCTTATTCAGGGCAATGAGCTCCTCTGTGCCGGCATAGAAGGCGGGGGCGTAGATGAGGGACGAACCAATGCCGAGGGCCCCTTCTTCCATAGCCTCGCGGGCCAGTTGCTGCATGCGCCCTAGCTCCTCAGGGCTAGGCGGGCGGTTGTCGTAGCCGACCTCGTGGATGCGCAGTGTGGTAGCGCCCACAAACGAGGCCACGTTCATCGAGACGCCGCGCTCCTCCAGGCCCTGCAAGTATTCCCCCAGAGTATTCCAATAGACGTCGAACTTCAGGTCGCCCTGCTGGGCGATAACCCCTTTTTTCATCTCGGGGCTGAGCGGCCCCATAGACCAGCCCTCCCCCATCACTTCCAGGGTGACCCCTTGCTTGAGGTCGCTGAGGCCGCGGGAATCTACCAGAAGGCTTTCCGTAGCCCAGCTCAGCATATTGACAAAGCCCGGGCTGACGGCCATCCCCCCGGCATCTACTTCCTGCTTGCCCACCGCGCCCCCGAGGTCGCCGATGCGGGCAATGGAATCGGCCTGTATGGCGATATCGCCCGGATAGGGCTTCCCACCGGAGCCGTCGTAAATCAAGGCATTCCGGATCACCACGTCGAAGGTTTCCTTCTTCTGACAGGAAAAGAGCGCCAGCAGACCGAGGGCAAGCGCTTTGAAGGGTAGGTGTTTTCTGTACATCGTATAGTTAATAGGTTGGTGAAAAATCGAGCTATCCGGGTAAGCGCCCCTAGCGCCGGGCAAAAATACTGCCCGTGTCCATGCTGAAGCCGGGCAGGCGGACACTGACCAGTTCACTCCCCTCTGTGAACGGCACCCCTCCGTTGTATTTTCCCGATGCATCGACTGTAAAGACTAGAACAAACTCGTGGTCGGGATCCACCACCCAGTATTCTGGTATGCCCGCGCTCTGGTAAAGTTCCAGCTTATCCTTCATCTCACGACGGGTATTGCCCGGGGAAAGGACTTCCACGACGATATCCGGGGGACCGATGCAGCCATGTTCATCAAGTCGGGAGGGATCGCACACCACTACGATGTCCGGCTGTACTACTGTGTTTATCACATCGCCTTTCACCTTGTGGGGAGGGAGGGGCAGGCGCACATCAAAGGGCGCAGAAAACACTTCACAGGTCTTCCCTTCCAAAAAGGTACCTATTTTACGGAAGATAAAGCCCGATATCCGCTGGTGCCGTACATTAGGTGCCGGCGACATCCGAACTACATACCCGCGGATCAGCTCAACCCGCTCTTTGAACTGCCAGGTGAGGTAGTCGGCATAGGTGTACGTTTGGGTAGTGTCCAATTTCTGGAAATCTGTGATCATACGACAAGGCTTTTACTTCCAATACGAAAAAAACAAAAAAAATTCAGGAAAGTGCTATTTTGCAAATCGCTTTTTTACCATACCAAACCTAAAATTCTATTGCATGTCTTCCAACAAATATCTTGTCCCCCTGATGCTGGTCACCAGTTTATTCTTTCTCTGGGGCCTGGCCAACATTTTCAACTCGGCGCTCATCGCGCATTTCCAGCCGGTATTCGAGATCAGCCGTGCACAGGCGCTGCTGGTGGAAACTGCTTTTTATCTGGGCTATTTCACGATTGCCCTGCCGGCGGGCATTTTCATGGAAAAATATTCGTATAAGAAAGGGATTATCCTGGGTCTGCTGCTCTACGCCATCGGCGCACTGCTCTTCATTCCCGCCGCCAAATCCCTGACGTTCGCCTTCTTCCTGATTGCGCTCTATATCATCGCCAGCGGACTGGCCTTCCTCGAGACGGCAGCCAATCCCTACGTCACTATCCTGGGCGACCCCAAAAATGCCGTACAGCGCCTCAATTTTTCCCAGTCCTTCAACGGAGTGGCGCTCGTAGTAGGCCCCTGGCTGGCCGGCATGCTCATTTTTTCGGGCAACGAAGGCGACCTGAGCTCCATCGAAGCCAAACGACAGGCGGCTGAAGCGGTCATCGTGCCCTACGTCGGGCTCGCCGTAGCCGTTTTGCTCATCGCGCTGTTGTTTTGGAAGTCCCGGGTGCCTGAACCCGATAAGGGCGAAGGCCTGCATTTCGACTGGCGCATCTTCCGCCACCGCCACCTGACCCTGGCGGTCCTGGCGCAATTGGTGTACGTAGGCGCACAGGTTGGCATATGGGGCATCACCATCAATTTTGTGACCGAGCTCATCCCCGGCGTCAGCAAAGAAGTGGCCTCGCGGGGGTACATGATGGGCGGTACAATCATGTTCGTCATCGGCCGGTTCCTGGGCACGTACCTGATGGGGATCTTCCGCGACAACCGCATGTTGGGTATCTATGGGCTCGCCGCTGCCGCGCTCTGCGTGGGGGCTGTACTGCTGTCGGGGGCATCGGCGGTGTACGCCCTGCTCGCCGTCAACTTGTTCATGTCCATCATGTTCCCCACCATTTTCGCCCTGGGCATCAAGGACCTCGGCGCGGAAACGAAGCTGGGCTCGGCCCTCATCATCATGGCTATCGTAGGCGGCGCCATCCTGCCCCCTATCATGGGCGTGCTGGCCGACCAGTACGGTATCCAAACTTCCATACTGCTCCCCGTATTCTGCTTCCTCATCGTAGCCTGGTACGGGTTCAAAGGCTATGTGCCCCAGAGCAGCGCGTCAGCGGAGTAATACCACTTCCCCCGTCAGCCGCTCCGTCGTCCCATCTGTGAACCGGAGTACGGCCGTCCAGACGTAGGTTCGGGCAGGCAATTCGGCCTGCCCCAGCCTGCCGTCCCAGCGCAGGGAAGGCGAACCGGGCTCCGCATCCACCGCGCTGAACACCATCCCCCCCTGCCGGTCGTATATCTGAAACGACAGTACCCGCAGCACCCCCCGCCCCGACAATAGGGAAAACTCCTCATTGACGCCGTCGCCGTTCGGGGAAAAAGCCGTAGGAGCATATACTTTGCGAACGGGCAGCACCTGCACCCGGACCGTTTTCGTGGCCGTACAGCCCGCAGCGTTGTACGCCTTGAGCACAAACGTGGCCGACGAATCCGGCGACACGAAGGGATCCGGGCAATCTACGCAGCTCAGCAGGCTCTCCGGCGACCAGTGATAGGCCACAATCGCCTGCTCCGACTCCGCAGAAAGCCGGACGCGCTCTCCTAATGAAATAGTGAAAGCCGTATCCTTGCTATCCAGTGCAAAAACAGGTGGGTTCTCCAGCGATAGCGGGAACTCACGGGCACAGCCGCCGGCTTCCTCTACCCTCGCCCGGTAAAGGCCGGGGCCAAGACCGGCCACTTCCGGCGCCGCGCCCATCGCCGCAGCAGCAATCCCGAAGCGGTACGGAGGGGTGCCTCCCGAAAAGCCACTGAACAGAATCTTTCCGTCCCGCGCATCCCGGCAGGAAGGCGCTTGTGCCTCTGCCCGTGCCTCCAGGGCTACCTCCGCCAGCTCCAGCGTATCCGAGGCCGAGCAGCCGAATATGGAGCTCACCACGACGCTGTACGCCCCCGGCCGCGTCACCCGTATGGATTCGCCGACCTCCCCTGTGGACCACACCACCGACCCGAAGGCACCCGCCCGCAGCGTCGCGGTATCGCCCCGGCAGAGTTTGTCCGGGCCCGCGATGCGGAATCCGCTCAGGTCTTCTATACGTACATAGATGGTCACTATGCGGTCGCCCTGAAAATTGGAGGGAAAAAAGAACTCGTACTCCCCCGGTTCGCGCAGTTGTTTTCCAAAGGCTTCGTAAGCACCACCCGGACATATCGCGACGCGAAAAGTATCGCGGTAGGCGTCTTCCCGCACCAGGATGCTTTTCGATTCCACCCGGCAGGAGGGGTTGCCCAACTGGGCGAGGCCATCGCCGACCAGAATCCGGTAGCGCGTACCGTGTTTCGCCTTGGGCACTGCCAAGGTCGTATCGTTTGCCCCCGGCACATCTTTCCAGGTCAGTCCGTCGTCGGTGCTGACCTGCCATTGGTAGCGCGGGTCGCCGTACACCGAATCCTGTACCTGTGCCGACAGGAGGGCGGTAGAGTCGCGGCGGTACAGGATGGTATCTCTTGCCGTGATTTTAGGGCCACAGGGCCGGAAGGAGATGTTGTCGAGCCCCAGGTCGTTGCCATTGCCGCCCGGTGCGTTGTTGCGCAGGGCGAGGATCAGTTTGTTGGCGCCCGGCGCGGTGCGCAGGGCGAACCCGTAGGAGTGCCACTGTCCGTCTATGGGCACATTGCCGGAAGAATAGACCTCTTTGCCGTCCACCAGGAAGGAGATGTTGGGGCGGATGAAGCCCGCGCTGACGGCCGGCAGATTCATGGAGATGACGTCGGCGCTGAACAGATAATTGGTATTGCCGCACACCTCCACCGTGTCGAGGTAGAAGAGCCCCGGCTGCAGGCTTGCGTTGACCACCATGAAATAGCCATAGGGATCCGGGCTGTTGTCGCCGGTCTTTATCCACGACGTCTGGGCGAAAGAGCCCCAGGTCGACGTGTTGTTGGCAATGGTGTAGAAGCCGTCGTTGGGGGGTGGGTTGAACTGGTAGGCGTAACCCGGGGCCAGCCTGGGATCTACGGGGAGGATGTTGGCGAAGCCGGTGCCGAAATCGCCTTTTTTGAAAATATTGGCCCCGATACTACCCGTACAGCCGCCCCCTATGCCGATTTGCGCCGGAACGGCGCAGGGCAGTATCAGAAAAAACAGGAAAATGCCTCTGAACACTGGTTTTTCCGAAAATGTAGGGCATTTTTTCGAAATGCAAAAACTGCTTCTCAGGAAATACCGGTTTTTCTGTAAAAAGCCCTTTCTCCGCCTGCGGGGGTGGAGAAAGAGCTTTTTACAGAAAACGTTTGGCAGATTATCCGTTGCCGTTGCTGATGATTACGGTGCGGGTGCCCGGGCCGCCCCCGCCGGGCATACCGCCGCGGAACTGCTCCCTCATTTCCTTCATGCGCTCATCCACGATTTTGCGGTATTCCTCGCGGGTCACTTTTTTGCCTTTCTCTGGAGCGACCAGGATGCCCTCCTCTAGTTTCTTCATCTCGACCGACTTGGCCGTGATGACGACCTGGCCCTGGTTGGTATCCATTTCCAGAATCATACCCGGAAGGCCTCCAAAAGCCTGGGGTCCGGAGTGTACCGGGATCGTGGGGGCGAACCAGGCGGTGATTTCCCGCGGGCGGCCCATAGCAGAATCCGAGCGGGTGGCCGACATACAAGGGTAGCCGGCGATCATTTTTTGCTTGCCGCTGATTTTCCAGTTGCTGGTATTAGCCGGGTCTGCCCCTTCGATCAGGAACTCCTTGTCCATGAACACGGTGTATTCAATGTGTTTTTCGTTGGCCAAATCGCGATAAACGACCGTGTTGTCCCGGCGGCGCGACATCATCATCCGCATACCGCTCCATTCGCTGCCTCCGGCCTGTACTTCCTGGGTCTGCTCCGATTTTTTGGGCTTGTAGAGCGTAGTCGTGGGTTTGAAGAACAATTCCGACTCGAAGGTCTGGAATTCGGGCACGTATTGTTTCATCTGCTCGTTGGGCAGGTTGCGGTGCATGTTGATCGTTTGTGAATAAACGATTATCCCTTCGTTGTTCTGGGCGAGGGCCGCCAGTGGGAACAACGCCATAAACAGCAATGCGCTTTTTGTTTTCATTCTTTTTTGGTTTTTATACTGCAAATCTACGCCTGCAATCCGAGCAGGGAAGTTAAACGACCTAGAAATATGGTTAATAAAGGTTAATAAACCCCCTACCATCCGATAACAGCACGTAATTTTGTACGCAGACTTCTCGCGAGAGGGCGGAGCGACTCCGCAAGAAGGCCACATGTTCCTTTAGAACGACCAACATGCAGCGACAAACCTATGTGTACCGTTTATTAATGGGGTTCAGCCTGGGCCTGCTCGTCCTGTTCCAGGCGTACTGGCTGCGCAGCGTCTATCACGAGCAGAAAGAGCTCCTCGAAGCCGACCTCGACAACCTGTTCACCCAAAACATCCGCAACCTCCAGGATTCTATGTATCGCGAAAACTGGATGGCCATGCGCGACTCCATGATCCGAAAAGCATACGCCGGCAACCTCGACACGGCCAAAACCGATACCCATGAAAAGCCGGTCATCCAGGTCGTTGCCGTCGGCCACGAGCTCGGCGGAGCAGACAAGCGCGACAAAACCGGTTTCTCCCGCCACTTCCGGCAGCGGGAGGCGCGCCTGGAACGCCGCAAACGCTTTTTTATCAATACGGTACATGCCTTCAAAGGGAAACAGAACGCACAGAGCCCCATGGCGGCGTTTTTCGACAAAAGCGATACGCTGCACACCACAGCGCTGCGCAGCAGCCTGCAGGAAGACATGGCCCGGGCGCACCTGCCCTTTCCCTTCGCGCTCAGCCGGCACGATACCATCCCGGATATAGAGAATGCACCGGGCATCGTCACCTACCATTCCGGCGGCTTCCCGCCCATCTATCTCTACGTCGTTTCGTTCTCTGATTACGAAGGCTATCTGTTCAAACGCATCGCCCCCAACCTGCTGTTCGCCCTCTTCCTGCTGGGCATCACCAGCATTTCGTTCAACATCCTTTTCCGGAGCCTGCGCCAGCAACAAAAGCTCACCCTGCTCAAAAACGACTTCATCAGCAACATCACCCACGAGCTCAAAACGCCCATCGCCACCGTCAGCGTAGCCCTGGAGGCACTGCAAAATTTCCAGGGCATCAATAACCCGGAACGAACCCGGGAATACCTCAGCATCTCCCAGCACGAGCTGCAGCGCCTGTCCATCCTGGTGGACCGGGTGCTCAAAATGTCCATGTTCGAAAACAACGCGCTCCAAATGCACATCGAGCGCTTCGACTTGAAAAGAACCATGGAAAAAGTGCTGCAATCCATGAGCCTGCAGTTCGAACGCGCCCATGCCCGGGTGGCACTGCACGTGGGCGAGGGCGACTTCTTCATGGAAGGCGACTCCGTTCACCTCACCAATGTCGTGTACAATTTGTTAGACAATGCCCTGAAATACAGCCCAGCCCGGCCCGAAATACAGATTTCCCTGCGCCAGACAAACGGTCAGGTGCTGCTGTCGGTGCAAGACAACGGCGTGGGCATCCCCGAAGAGTACCGGAAAAAGATTTTCGAACAGTTCTTCCGCGTTCCGCAGGAGGGCCAACAACACAACACCAAGGGCTATGGCCTGGGCTTGAGCTACGTAGCTGAGGTGCTGCGCCGCCACGCCGGGCATATCGAAGTGGATAGCACCCCGGCGCAAGGCAGCCTTTTTACCGTGACCTTGCCCAAAACACAGCCCTCAAAATAAGCGCTCTCATGCCCAAACCCAGGATATTATACGTAGAAGACGAGCCCTTCCTCGGCAAAATCGTCAAGGAGAGCCTCGAGTCCCGCGACTTCATCGTCCGCATGGTGGACGACGGGGCTGCCGTATCGGATGCCGCCGCCGAATTCAACCCCGACCTCTGCATCCTCGACGTCATGCTGCCTCACAAGGACGGCTACGAACTCGGCACCATGCTCCGGCAGCGCTACCCGCACCTGCCCATCATCTTCGTGACCGCAAAAGCCCAGACCGAAGACGTGCTCAAAGGGTTTCACTCCGGTGGCAACGATTACCTGCGCAAGCCCTTCAGCATGGAAGAGCTGATTGCACGGGTGCACAACCTGCTCCAGCTCGCCGGCCAGCAACAATCCCCGCCCTCTGCCGACGACAGCCCCCTGCAGCTCGGCCGCTTCGAGTACGACCCGCGCAAGTACGAGCTCCGCCTGGGCGACCACGTCCAGAAGCTCTCCTACCGCGAAGCCGAGCTGCTGAAAATCCTCGTCCAGCACCGCAACTTCACCGTGGAAAGAAAGTATATCCTGCAGAAAATATGGGGCGACGACTCCTTCTTCAACTCCCGCAACCTCGACGTCTATATCGCCCGGTTGCGGGAGTATTTCAAAGGGGACCCCGACATCCAAATCATTACCCTGAAAGGCGTCGGGTATCAGTTTGTGTGTTA
>CAZSMU010000052.1:0-22788 GCA_964607915.1 uncultured Haliscomenobacter sp. | reverse complement strand
TTCGACACCCTCCTGCAACACCTCGACCCCTTCCAACCAGGGTTGTGGGTATTCATGGAATAAAACCGAAGTGCCTGTGAAACAGGGACTCCAAAAAAACCTGGTCGGTTCCATCAAACGAACCCGGCTCGGTGGAATCCACGTCGAACACCGCGATCAATTCCCCGGAGGCGTTGAAAACGGGCACCACAATCTCCGAGCGGGAGTTGGGGTCGCAGGCGATGTGGTCCAGGCCTTGTACCAATGTGTGTACGTCGGCTACGATCTGCGTGCGGCGCTCGCGGGCCGCCCTGCCACAGACCCCCCTCGAAAAATCAATGTGCAGGCACCCGAGCGTACCCTGGTACGGTCCTACGGATAACCTTCCGTCGCGCACGAGGTAAAATCCCACCCAGTAGTAATAGGGCAGATGCGAGCGCAGCAGGCAGTTGATGGTCGCCATCTTCAGGATGGGATCGCTCTCGCCTTCGAGATTGGCGTCTATGGCGTCTGTGGCCGCCTGGTAGGCCTGTTGCTTTTCTCCGGGTTCCAGGTTGATGGAGGGAGGGAACAAGTAAGGCCTTATTTCGGATGCTGACATACGGGTCTGTGCTAAGGTTCAAAACCCGAAAGTACGTTTTATCCTCTTAAAACTGGAAGAAGTTTTTCGCATTGTGGTAGGACACATCCCGTACCAACCCGCCCAGGAGCGGCATGTCGTGGGGTAGCTCGCCATTCTGGACGTCCCGGCCGATGAGGTTACACAGAATACGGCGGAAGTACTCATGGCGGGGGAAGGACAGGAAGCTGCGGCTGTCGGTGAGCATGCCCACGAAGCGGGAAAGCAGCCCCAGGTTGCTCAGGGCGTTGATTTGCTTCTCCATGCCGTCTTTTTGGTCTAAGAACCACCAGGCGCTGCCCCACTGGATTTTCCCGGCGACAGAGCCATCGTTGAAGTTGCCGATCATAGCGCCGAAGACTTCGTTGTCGGCTGGGTTGAGGTTGTAGAGGATGGTGCGCGCCAGCTCATCGGAGGAATCGAGTCGGTCCAGGAAACGGGAGAGCGCGACGGCCTGCGGAAAATCGCCGATGCTGTCGAAGCCGGTATCGGGCCCCAGTTTGTGCAGGAGGCGGCGGTTGTTGTTGCGCAGGGCACCGAGGTGGAACTGCTGGGTCCAGCCCCTGCGGGCGTATTCGACACAGAGGACGTACAAGACAGCAGATTGATACACTTCGGCTTCTTCGGGGCTGACGGCATGGCCCTCCAGGCGCTTGCGCAGGATGCGGTCCACTTCGGCCTCGGTGAAATCAGCTGCATAGACCCGCTCGAGGCCGTGGTCGGAAAGACGGCAGCCGAGGGAGGCGAAGAAGTCCATGCGTCGGGAGAGAGCATCGGTCAGCCCGGCCAAAGAGCGGATAGAGACCTCGCTCAGCTCTTCCAGCTTCCCGATATAGTCCGCAAACCCCTCCCTTTCGATCAGGATGGCTTTGTCGGGGCGGAAAGCCGGAAAGACTTTCGTATCCAGTTGTATTTGTTGGTGGGCGGCCAGGCTGTCCACCGGGTCATCGGTCGTACAGACCACCTCTACGCGCATCTTTTTCAAAATGCCCTGGCAGCTCAGTTCCGGCTGCTGCAACACCTCGTTGGCGCGGTGGTAGATATCGGCTGCGCTGCGCGGGTTGAGCACTTCGCGGATGCCAAAATAGCGCTGCAGCTCGAGGTGTGTCCAGTGGTAAAGAGGGTTTCGCAGGGTAGCAGGCACCGTTTCAGCCCATTTCTCAAATTTTTCCTGCTCGCTCGCCTCACCGGTGATATAGCGTTCCGGTATGCCGTTGCTGCGCATGGCGCGCCATTTGTAGTGGTCACCTTCCAGCCATATTTCCGTGAGGTTGCGAAAACGCCGGTCGGCGGCGATATCGTCCGGGGATAGGTGGCAGTGGTAGTCAATGATGGGCATATGTGCGGCGTGGTCGTGGTAGAGTTCTGCCGCTATAGTATTTTCCAGTAGAAAATCATCGTCCATAAAGGGCTTGGGCTTCGCGGAGCTTGAAGAGTATTCCATAAGTGGATTGGTTATTTTGCCCAAAAGACGAAAAAATAAGCGTCTATCCCTATAGGAAGCAAAAAAATATTTCTCAACATAAATGTAGGGTATCGAAGCCCGGTGTCGTCTTTTCCTAAAATCATATTTCAGAACCAATATTTTAAATGGCATGAAGCGATACTCACCACTTAAAATTTTATGGTTGGCGACATTTTGCATCGCAAATGTGTTATCGCTGACCGCAGGTGCGCCTGTACCCATAAAAATGGGCGAAATGGCGTTCAAAGTGTCCGGGACAGTCACCGACAAGAACGGCGAGCCCCTCATCGGGGCTACGATTATGGAAAAAGGGACCAGCAATGGGGCCTTTACCGATTTGGACGGCAAATACGCGATCGAGGTTGCCGACGGAAACGCGGTACTCGTGTTTTCGTACACAGGCTTCGAAACCGTAGAGGTACCCGTCAACAACCAGGCCGTAGTGGACGTTAAGCTGGCCGAAGGCACCGTGTTGGAAGAAGTGATCGTAGTGGGATACGGCATCCAGAAGAAGAGCCAGACGACCGGTGCCATCACCTCTATCCCCAACAAGTTGATCGCCGAATTGCCGATCACGAACGCACGCCAGGCGCTGCAGGGCCGGGCTGCCGGGGTGGACGTCGTACAATCGGGCTCCAAGCCGGGCGCAGCGCCCCAGATCCGTATCCGCGGGCGCCGTTCCTTCAACGCGACCAACGACCCGCTGTATGTCGTAGATGGTATCCCCCTGGCCAGCGGGATTGACGACATCAACCCGCAGGATATCCAGAGCATGGAAGTGCTGAAAGATGCTTCCTCCACCGCCATCTATGGTGCCCGCGGTGCCAACGGCGTCGTGCTGGTCACCACCAACCGGGGCAAAGCCGGCAAGACGACGGTCAGCATCAACAGCTACGCCGGCCCCAACCAGTCGCTGGGCCAGATCCAGTTGTTCAACGGCGCGGAATTCGCCGAGTACAAGCGGGAGTCGCGGCGCGCCACGGGCAACTACCCGGCAGGGCCCGCCACGGATGCCGCCGACGCCCTCCTCTTCGAAGCCGTGGAATTAGAAGGCATCAAAAGCGGCCGCACTACGGACTACCAGAGCTACCTGCTGCGCCAGGGCTTCGTACAATCCCACCAAATCGGCGTCTCGGGCGGGAACGAGCGCACCCAGTTTTACCTCTCGGGCAACTTGTTCAACGACATCGGGGTGATCAAGAACCAGGACTTTACCCGCAACTCGTTCCGCCTCAACCTGGACCACCGCATCAACGACAAACTGAAAATAGGTACCTCCACCCTCGCTGTCTATTCCATCCGCAACGGGGAAAGCTTCAACCCGCTGGGCGGAGCATTCCAGGAAAACCCGCTGGGCAAACCCTACGACGCCAACGGGAACCTCATCTTCCTGCCTACCACCGACGGTCTGCGCACCAACCCCATCGCCGAAATCGTCGAGGGCGCCAACGTGGACGAGACGAAGCGCTACCGCATTTTCAACAGCTTGTACGGAGAGTGGAACATCGCCGAAGGCCTGACCTACCGCGTCAACTTTGGCCCCGATTTCAGCATCCGTCGCTCGGGCCTCTTTCAGGGTAGCCTTACCAACGCCCGCCGCAATGGTCTGGCCCTGGGCTCCATCACCAATGGCCAATCCTTTAACTTTACCCTGGAAAACATCCTCAACTACAACAAAGTCCTGGGCCGCCGCCACAACTTCGACGTGACAGCCCTGCAATCGGTCCAGAAAGACAACACCGAGTTTTCCAGCATGACCGTCCTGGGCATCCCCGCCCAGACCCAGTCGTTCTACAACCTCGGCGCCGCCAGCCAGGTCTCCAACGTGGGGTCGGGCCTGGTGCAGTGGACCCTGCTCTCCTACATGGGCCGGGTGAACTACGCCTTCGACGACCGCTTCCTGCTCACGGCCACCCTGCGCGCCGACGGCTCCTCCCGCTTCGGCGCCAATACGAAATGGGGCTACTTCCCCTCCCTCGCCCTGGGCTGGAACCTGGCCAGCGAAGGATTCCTCCAAGATACCAAATGGCTGGACCAGCTGAAGCTCCGCCTCAGCTACGGCGCCATCGGCAACCAGGCCATTGACCCGTACCAAACCCAGTCGCTCCTCACCCGCAGCTCTTACGCCTGGAACACCTCCGCCGCCTTCGGCTACCGCCCGGGCAGCATCGGCAACCCCGACCTGCGCTGGGAAACCTCCACCACCGCCAACGTCGGCCTCGACTTCAGCATCTTCCTCGGCCGCGTGAACGGAAGCTTCGAATACTACATCACCACGACCAGCGACTTGCTGGCCCCGCAGCCGCTGCCTACTTCCACCGGCTTCAACGGCTTTATCACCAATATCGGCAAAACCCAAAACAAAGGCCTCGAACTCACCCTCTCCACCGTCAACGTGGACGGCAGCGCCTTCAAATGGACTACCGACTGGTCGTTCATGCGCAACCGGGAAGCTATCCTGGAACTCGCCAACGGGAAAGTGGACGATATCGCCGCCGGTAGATTCATCGGACAACCGCTGAGCGTGTTCTACGACCTCGAAAAAATCGGCATCTGGCAGACGAACGAAACCGATAAAGCCACCGCGTATGGCTTCAAACCGGGGGAAATCAAAATCAAAGACCAGAACAACGACGGAAAAATAGACGCCAACGACCGCGTCATCGTAGGTACCGCCGTGCCCGACTGGGCTGGCGGCCTGACCAACCGCTTCGAGTTCAAAGGCTTTGACCTGAGCTTCTTCGTGTTCGCCCGCATCGGCCAAACCCTGCGCAGCCGCTTCCACGATAGCTTCAATACGCTCTTTGGCCGCTACAACAACCTCAAAGTGGACTACTGGACCCCCAACAACCCCACCAACGCGTTCCCGAGGCCAAACCAGAACCAGGAGTTCCCTCGCAACTCGTCCTCCATGTCCTACTTCGACGGCTCTTTCGTGAAGGTGCGCAACATCAACCTGGGCTACAACTTCAGCAAGAAAGTAGCCTCCCAGCTTCGCATGGAAAGCCTGCGCGCGTATGCCAGCATCCAGCAACCCTTCATTTTCGCTTCCTATCGCTCCAAGTACAGCGGCATCGACCCGGAAACCCAAATTGATTCCGAACAGGGCGTAGGCGGTGGCGAAATCAACGAAGCCGTCACCCCGGCCATCCGGAGCATCACGTTCGGCATCAGCGCCAAGTTCTAATTATGGTCTTTACGGTTAAAATATAACACGATGAAAAATAATATCCTTAAATCCAGTCGCTTCCCGTCGTTGGCCACCCTGGTGCTGGCCGTGCTGCTGCCGGCGTCCTGCAGCAAAGATGCGCTCGTAGAGGAAGTGATCACCAATGTGGGAACGGACTATCTCAATACGGCCGCCGGCTTCAACGACGGCGTAAGGGCCGCGTATGCAGCCCTGCGGAGCTGGTACGGCACCGAAAGGGGCAACAACCTCACCATCTTCGGCACAGATACCTACACCAACGGGTCCGACGGCTCCTGGAAGTTCATGAACCAATACACCGCCCAGTTCGACCCGCGCACCGCCATCGTACAGGAGGTCTGGGACGAGTTCTACCGCGGCATCAACGTGTGCAACTCCGTCATCGAACGCGCCCCCTCCGTCACCGGACTCGATGCCGTCACCCTCAAACAGCGGGTGGGCGAAGTCAAATTCCTGCGCGCCCAGTACTACTTCATCCTGACACAATTGTTCGGCGGGGTGGACCTGCGCCTCAGCGAAACCAAAGAGCCGACCAAAGTGTCCACCCGAGCCAGCGTCCAGAACATGTACGCCGCTATCGTAAAAGACCTCGAAGAGGCCATCCCCGACCTGGAGAACAAGGCGCGCTCCGCAGATTACGGCCGCGTGACCCGCGCCGCCGCCGAACACCTGCTCTCCCTGGTCTATCTCACCAAAGCCACCTCCGAGGCCAAGGCAAACGACGACTACGCCAAAGCGGAAACCCTGGCGAAAAACGTCGTCAACAACTACGGAATCAAACTCCTGAGCGATTTCGCACAGGTCCACCAGGAAGGCAACGAGATGAACGAAGAGGTGATCTTCGCCACCCAGTACACCCGCGACCCGCTCACCAACAGCACCGGCAACAACGCCCACGTCCTCTTCCTCATGGAGTACGACGTGCAGCCCGGAATGCGCCGCGACGTAGCCAATGGCCGCCCTTTCAAGCGCTACAAACCTACTACGTACTGCCTGGAAACCGTCTTCGCCCCCGCCAACCGCAGCAAAGACAGCCGCTACTCCAAGACCTTCGTGGACGTGTACCGCACCAACCGCCCAGGCACCTTCTCCACGACGTTCGACAACTCCAAGCCCAGCGTTACCTTCGTCGCAGGGGATACGGCTATCTACCTGCCCGGAGTGGAATGGACGAGCGCCCAACGCGCCGCAAAGCCCTATCAGGTGCTCACGCCCTCGCTGTACACGGAAAAATTATACCCCAGCCTGCGCAAACATATTGATGGGGGCCGCGTGGACCTCTTCCAGTTCGAAGGAGGCCGCGACTACATCAACTACCGCCTGGCCGAGACCTACCTCAACCTCGCCGAAGCCCAGTTCAGACAGGGCAAAACACAGGACGCCGTGAACTCCATCAACGTCATCCGCCGCCGCGCCGCCTGGCCCGGCAGGGAAAAGGAAATGGAAATCGCCCCCGCCGACCTCACCATGGACTTCATCATGGAAGAACGCGAACGCGAACTGCTCGGTGAACAAAAGCGCTGGTTCGACCTCAAACGCTGGGGCGTACTGCTCAGCCGCGTACAGCAATACAACCCCCAGGCTGCCGCAAACATCAAAGCACACCACGTGCTGCGCCCCATCCCGCAAGTGCAAATAGACCGGGTGGAAGGCGGCGCCTCCGCGTTCGCACAAAACCCCGGATACTAAAAGGGACGCGCAAAAACATTGTTTTGCAGGTATCCCTGGAACCCATTTTCGCCTGGCGAAAATGGGTTCCAGGGATACCTGCAAAAAATAATATTTCTATCCGACGGTAAAAAACAGTTTTCTCACACTACCCCACCCCGCTTTTTTCCCACTTTCCATACCCCCGCATCAGACCGAATCCCCTATATTGCAGAGCAAATAGCGTTCGGCAAACTCTAACCTGAAAAAAGTATCTTCATGAAAAAATTTTTTGCACTCGCGCTTTTTTGTAGCCTTAGCGGCACAGCCCTGATCGGCCAAAAAACGGCCTGGACGCCCTTGTTCGACGGCAAAACGCTCAAGGGATGGAACCAAAAAGGCGGACAAGCCACCTACTTTGTCGAAAATGGCGAAATCGTAGGCCAGACCGTAGCCAATACGCCCAACTCGTTTTTGTGCTCCAACGAACTCTACGGCGATTTTATCCTCGAACTGGAACTGAAGGTAAACCCCAAGATGAACTCGGGCATACAGTTCCGCAGCCTCTCCCTGCCCGACTACCAAAATGGCCGCGTACACGGCTACCAAATGGAAATTGACCCCTCCCCACGCGCCTGGTCGGGCGGAATCTACGACGAAGGACGCCGGGAGTGGCTCTACATCCCCAACCAAAACCCCGCCGGCAAAAAAGCCTTCCGCAACGATGCCTGGAACACCTACCGCATAGAAGCCATCGGCTCTACCATCCGCACCTGGATCAATGGCGTACCCGTCTCTCACCTGATCGATAACCTGACCGACAAGGGGTTCATCGCCCTGCAAGTCCACAGCATCTACGGCGAAATGACAGAGGGCATGCAAATCCGTTGGCGGAACATCCGCGTCCAAACGCAAAACCTGAAAGCAAGCCCCCTGGATGGGATCCCCGTCGTCAACCTCATACCCAACACGCTGTCGGAACAGGAAAAAGCCCTGGGCTTCCGACTGCTCTTCAACGGGACCGACTTCAGCGGCTGGCGGGGCGTACACTCGGATAAAATGCCCGAAAAGCGCTGGGCCGTGCAAGATGGCAGCATCGTAGTCGCCAAATCGGACGGATCCGAAACAGGCAACGACATCGTCAGCACCGAAACATTCGCCGCTTTCGAACTGCTCTTCGATTTTAAACTCAGCGAAGGAGCTAACTCCGGAGTCAAATACTTCGTCAACGAGTCCTTCGACCCGGGCGGCAAATCGGGCATTGGCCTGGAATACCAAATCCTCGACGACGCCCGGCACCCCGACGCCAAACAGGGGGCCGCAGGGAACCGCACCCTGGCCAGCCTCTACGACCTCATCCCCTCCGAAAAACTGGAACCCCGCTTCCAACGCAAAATCGGCGACTGGAACCAGGCCCGTATCGTCGCATATCCCAACCACACCATCCAGTACTGGCTCAACGGCTTTAAAGTGCTGGAATACCAGCGCAAGTCCAATATCTTCAAAGCCCTGGTAGCCCGCAGCAAATACGTCGCCTTCGAAGGCTTCGGCATGAACGACGCAGGCCCCATCCTCCTGCAGGATCACGGCGACCAGGTCAGCTTCCGAAACCTCAAAATCCGCGCGCTGAGCACCTCCCCAGCACCTTGCGAATAATCCGTTCACTCTAAAATATCGTCCATGTCCACCACACGTAGATATTTCCTCCGGACCACCGCCCTCGCCGCCGGCGCAATGGCCTTCAGCGCGAAAAGCTATGGCCGCATCCTCGGCGCCAACGACCGCGTGCGCGTCGGTGTCGTCGGGTTCTCCGACCGGTTCAAATACTCCCTCTTTCCGCCTTTCCTCAGCCTGCAAAAAGAGCTGAACTTCGAAATGACGGCCTTGTCGGATATCTGGAACCGCCGCCGCGATGAAGGCCAGGCTTTTCTCAAAGAAAAATTGGGCCACGACGTCAAAGTGTTCCCCAATAACGAGGCCTTGTACGACGCCCGCACCGTAGATGCCGTGTTCATCAGCACCGCAGACTTCCAGCACGCCGTACACACCATCGAAGCAGTGCAGGCAGGCTGCGATACCTACACCGAAAAGCCCATGGCAGAGACGATGGAAGACAACCGCGCCGTGCTCGAGGCAGTGCGCGCCTCCAAACGCATCGTGCAAATCGGCTCCCAACGGCGCAGCGGCACCAACTACCACGCCGCCGCCGAGTTCATCCAGTCCGGCAAGTTTGGCCCCATCGTCATGGTCGAACTGATGTGGAACGTCAACCAGCCCGGCCGCTGGCGCCGCCCGGCATTGGTCAGTACACTGAAAGAATCGGACGTGGACTGGAAGCGCTACCTCATCAACCGCCCGTACGAGGCGTTCGACCCGCGCAAATTCGTGGAGTACCGCTTGTTCTGGCCCTACTCCTCCGGTATCCCGGGCCAGTGGATGAGCCACCAAATCGATACGGTACACTGGTTCGCCCAGTTGCCCCACCCCCGCAGCTGCGTAGCCAACGGCGGTATCTACCAGTGGAAAGACGGTCGCAAAAGCGCCGATACCCTCACCGTCGTGTTCGATTACGGCCCGCTGAACGACCCCAGCTCCGGCTTCCAGGTACAGTTCACCTCCCGCTTCTCCAACTCCGCCGGCGAAACCAAGGAACTGTACTATTCCAACGGCGGCATGATCAACCTGGACACCAACGAAATCAGCGACCTCGGCGGCCTGCGCGAACAGGAAGCCGCCGCTATGGGCCTCAAAGCCAACCTCCTGCCTAAAATGAAGCTGCAGGGCGACCGCGTGGTCTATGATGCCAACACCGGAAGCGATACGCATACGTTCAACCACGTGCGCAACTGGATGGAGTGTGTGCGCTCCCGCAAAACGCCCAATGCTCCTATCGAGGCCGGATACCAGCACTCCATCGCCAACATCATGGCTACCGCCGCCTATCAGACCGGCCTGCGCGTGACGTTCGACGAGAAAAAACAGGATATCCTGGCCGGAGGGAAGGTCTGGAAACCGTTTTAGGCGTAGTTAAAACCTGAAAACGATTATGCAACGACGCAATTTTCTGAAAAATACCCTCGCTGCTGCTGCCGGAGCCTCCATGGCTTCCGGCACAGCGCTTTTAGCCAAAGACCTGCCCTTTTCGCCCGCGGAAAAGTTCCGCGTCGGCTTGATCGGCGCCAACGGCATGGGATGGAGCAACATGAACGCCTTCCTCAAAGTGCCGGGCGTGGAATGTGCCGCTATCGCCGATGTGGACCTCTCCGTGCGCAACCGAAGAGCCGCAGATGCCGAGAAAATACAGGGCTCAAAGCCCCTGTTGTTCAACGATTATCGCAAAATGCTGGAATTGAAAGACATCGACGCGGTAATCATCGGCTCCCCAGACCACTGGCACTGCCTCCACCTCTGCGATAGCCTCGATGCAGGCAAGCACGCGTACTGCGAAAAACCGCTGGGACGCACCATCGAAGAGTGCCAGGCCATGCTCGCAAGCACCAAACGCCACCCAGACCTCCTGGTCCAGGTAGGACAGTGGCAGCGCAGCGGCACCCACTATGCCGATGCGCTTGCCCATGTGCGCAGCGGGCAATTGGGCGGCGTGCGCATGGTGAAAACCTGGTCTTACGTGGGCTGGAAAAAACCACTCGCCCGGAAACCCGACGCCCCAGCCCCCGAAGGAGTGGACTACGACCTATGGCTGGGGCCCGCACCTCGCAAGCCCTTCAACCCCAACCGCTTCCACTTTGAATTTCGCTGGTTCTGGGACTACGCCGGCGGCCTCATGACCGATTGGGGCGTACACGAACTGGATATCGCCTTCGAAGGGATGGACCTCAAGAACCCCCGCTCGGTCATGGCCTCCGGAGGCAAATTCGGCTACCCCGACTCCGACGGGGAAACCCCGGATACCCTCCAGGCAGTCTATGAGTTCGATCGCTGCAACGTGGTCTGGGAACATGTACTCGGCATCGGCGGCGGCCCCTACGAGCGCCCCGAAGGAATCGCCTTCATCGGCAACAACGCTACCCTGGTCGTCAACCGCCAGGGCTGGGCCGTCTATCCGGAATCGGAAACCGATAAAAACGGCATCCTGCGCTACCGGGCCGAAAAACTGCCCGACCAGAACAAACCGGCCAGCGTGGACTACCTCCAACTCCATGTGCGCAACTTCCTGGATTGCATCGCCAACCAGAAGCCGGAAGCCCTGAACTGCAGCGTCGAAAAGGCAGCCAACACCGCTATCAACTGCTGCATCGGCAATATCGCCCAGCGCCTGGGCCGGAAAGTGTACTGGAATGCCGCCGCAGGCCGATTCCTCAACGACCCGGAAGCCGACCGCCTCATCTCGGCAAACTATGAAAATGGTTGGAAAGTACCCAAAGTATAAACCCGGTATCCTAAAAAAAACAGCATGAATACTGTCCTGAGAATGCACCAGACCATGCGCTGGTATGGCCCCCACGACCCCGTCTCGCTGAGCGACCTGCGCCAGGCGGGCTGCGAGGGCGTAGTCACCGCCCTGCACCACATCCCCTACGGCGAAGTATGGCCCGTCGAGGAAATCGAAAAACGCCGGAAAATGGTCGAAGCCGCCGGCATGACCTGGACCGTCATCGAAAGCCTGCCCGTCCACGACGATATCAAACGGCAAACCGGCCACTGGCAGCAGTATATCGAAAATTACAAAACCAGCCTCCGCAACGTCGCCGCCGGCGGCCTCAAAGTCGTCACCTACAACTTCATGCCGGTACTCGATTGGCTGCGCACCGATATCTCCTACGAAATGCCGGACGGCAGCCGCGCCCTGCGCTTCGAAAAAGCCGCCTTCGCCGCCTTCGAACTCTTCCTGCTCAAACGCCCAGGGGCAGAACGCGACTACTCCCCGGAGGAAGTGGCCAAGGCCCACCGCAAACTGGAAGCGATGGACGAAGCAGCCCGCAACACCGTATTCCAAAATCTCCTCCTCGGACTACCCGGCAGCGATGATGCGTTTACCCCGGAACAGGTATTGCAGGAACTCCAAAAGTACGCGGGTATAGATGCCGCACGCCTGAAACAACACCTGTTTGACTTCCTGCGCGAAGTGGCCCCGGTGGCAGAGGAATGCGGACTGAAAATGGCTATCCACCCCGACGACCCCCCCTATCCGGTGCTCGGCCTGCCGCGCGTGGTCAGCACCGCGCAAGACCTCTCCGACCTGCTCGAAGCCGTGCCCATCCCTGCCAACGGACTGTGCTTTTGTACCGGCTCCCTCGGCGCCCGGCCCGACAACGATATCCCTGATATGCTGCGCAGGTTTGGCGACCGCATCCACTTCCTGCACCTGCGCAATACCCGCCGGGATGCGGAAGGGAATTTCTTCGAAGCCGACCACCTCGACGGAGATACCGATATGGTGGCCGTAGTGCAGGAAGTGCTCCACATCCTGCAGCGCCAGGGCGTCTCTATCCCGATGCGCCCCGACCACGGGCACCAGATGCTCGACGACCTGCACAAGCAAACGTACGCCGGCTATTCCGCCATCGGCCGCCTGCGCGGACTGGCCGAGCTCCGCGGACTCGAAGCCGGGCTCGCCCGGGGGTGGTCTTGAGGAGGGGAGTCGGTATAGGGCAAGCGTTCATATAGCATGCCGAACGAAGGCTTAGTTGTTAGCTGCTGCCTTTCCTTATCTCGTATGACTTATCGTTCTTTTTAGAGAGAATGTCTGCTTTTAACAGGTCGTCACAAATTTTTCTCACCTTACGCCCTAAACTCTCATAAGTTGTTGGTTCAATTTCTTTCCCGTGAAGTTGTGCATACAACTCAGGTGTAATTGCGTTTGGTTTTACGGATTGATTGTTGTAATGATTATACCTATAAACAATATTTAAAACCCTTTTGTGTACATTGTCCAGACCCGTCAATGATTTGCCGGTTTGCTTTTCTATTTGTTTGGTGAAATCAACAATTGTCAACTCTTTGTCCAAGACATAAACAGGCGTTTGTTCCGAACTGGCAGAAGGATGCTCTAAGATAAGTCCTGATTGTTTTAAGTCAGAAAGAACATCAAAATGATTATTACTTGGACTTAGTAGGATGGTGTAAAGACGTTTTTGATTAAGTCGTTCAGACTTTAGTAAGTAAGCTAAAACTAATTCATGTTCTTGGGTTATTTTACCGTCAAGCCGCTCACGTAGATAACGGTGAAAGGAGTTCATCCATCTTTTTGTTTCATCGTCCATAAGTTTGCCCGATGGAATGACCAAAGAAATAGTGTCGGGAACAGACAAATCATAATAAGGCACATCAATCTGATTTTCAAGACAAACACTAACCAATGTCGCCATACCTATTCCCTGGCTTTCAATTTTGTCAAATGCCTTTAGAACATTTGCAAGTTTTGGGTTTTTTGTTTCCGGAACTCCCGATATAATTCGCCTTATCTCATTTTTGGTTGAAGCATCTGTAATCAACATCTTTTGCTTAAAACCGCCAGGATTTTTGATTTCAATACTTTCTCCCGGATTGATTTTGATGGTGATAAATTTATTTGCAATATAATCCCTATGTGCAAAAGCATTGTTTACCACTTCCCGGACTAACTTTTCAGGGAATTCTGGTTCACTTCTACCACCGCCAATATAGCTTCTTCCAACTTTGATATGTCCCCAAACAAATGAGAAAGCATCATCCATCAAGTTAATTACATCGTTCTGATAGATTCTTTTATCGCGTCCAATATCACTTCCTGTTTCAAAATAACAGTCGACCTCCGCTCGGTATTCAAGATATTGAAATGGTTCTTTACCAAATAGTAGAAGTCCAAGAACAGTTACAGCACCTTCTGAGTTTATACAGTAGCGTCTTGCAAGGAAACCTGCGGCATCTTGCAGGTCTTTTTTAACAGTTTCCTTTTTACCCGTTGCGTTTATTTTAATGATGAATTGATTGATTTTATCAATATCTAAATCATCTATAGTTGCCTTTGCGACTGGACTAATCTCTTTTGAATACTCCAACTCCGCTTTGTATTCCCTATGTTGAATAAGCTTTGGCTGGGAGATAACTTTGTCTTGGGTCAATACACGCTCGTAATAAACACCGTCAAGCTTCAAATATTTTAGGTCTTCACTTAACGGGCGAACGGTCACTATAGCTAATGTTTTCCCAAGAACATTTCTATAATCAAAATCTATGTTCTCAGATAAGTCAAGTAAGACATCGTTGTCATTTTTGAAAAACCTACTTCTAAGCTCTATAAGGCGTCCCTCGTTGTTTCTGTCAAAGCCGGGAAAGCTATATTGCTTGTTTCGCTCTCTAACGCCACAAATTACATACCCCCCATTTGTATTAAGGTAAGCACATACGGTTTCCTTAAGTGAAGTCCATTCATTGCCTGATGAAAGGTCTTTTAGTTCAACGATAGGATTCTCATTGTCCTGAAATTGTCCACTTGAGAGGGTGGTTTCAATTCCTGAGATAATTTTGTTTAGTAAGTCATTTTTATCTGGCATCATTGTCGGCTAAGGTAGTTCGTTTTTGGTCAGATTATCAAGTGGTAAACGGTTGGCGAAGGTTGTACATAACGTGTTGTAGCTCATACTACTGGACAGTTTTGAAAAAGTGCGGGGAAAGCGGGATATTTGGGTGTCAAACAAAAAAAACATCCATGCTGTCTCCACACTTGCGTAAATTTAGCGATTTATACGCTACCTACGGCCTGGGAGCCGTAAAAAATATATGGTTGCTGACCGGCCTGATTCCCCTGGCGCGCACGTCCAACCTCGACAAAATGAAGGACTACACCAGGGCTGTGCCCGACAAATATTACCTGGCACCATTTTTGGGGAGTAGAATAGTAGGGGCTCGTGCAAAAAAATAGCCGGCATTTACATTTTTTTAGTAAAAAATCTTTTGTGTTTCAAAAATCGTATGCATATTTGTGCAAACGATTGCACAAATTGAAAAAAGTAACCATACACGGCATAGCAAAGTTGTTGAACATAACGCCCTCTACGGTATCGCGGGCGCTCAACGACAACCCCCGCATCAGCGAGGAGACACGCCGCTTGGTGAAAGCGGCCGCTGCGCAGGCCGGCTACCGCGTCAACGGGGTGGCGTCGGCCCTGCGCAGCGGCCGCACCTTCACGATAGGAGTGATTGTGCCCACTGCCGACCGGAGTTTTTTCTCGGGCGTAGTGCGCGGCATCGAAGACATTGCCAGCAGCACCTCGTACCACGTGATGATTTGCCAATCGTACGACAGCCATCAATCCGAACTGGACGATATCGCCGCCTTGCTGCGCGCTCAGGTGGACGGCATACTCATGTCCAACGCGAGAGAAACCAAGGGTTTCCAGCACCTGGAAACCCTTAAAAAGATCGTACCCGTGGTCTTGTTTGACCGCGTCGTTTACCAGCCGGGCATATCTACTGTCACCGTGGACGATTATCGGGGGGCCTATCAAGCTACAGCCCACCTCATCGAGCAGGGCTGTACGCGGATTGCCACCTTTACGCTGGAGCAGTTCCACCTGAACATCTACCGGGAGCGCCTGCGCGGGTATCAGGACGCCCTCCTGGAGCACGGCCTGACCGTCAGACCCGAATATATCCACTACAACAACCTTGCGATTGAAGGGGGACTAAAAGGTGCCGCCGACCTGTGGAGCCTCCCGGAGCCCCCCGATGCTATTTTTTGCGCCAGCGACTTCTCGGCCGTAGGGGCCATGCGCTTCCTCAAATCGAAAGGAGTCCGCATCCCCGAAGACGTAGCCCTGGTAGGCTTCGCCAACGAGCCGTTCACGGCCCTGGTAGATCCCGCCCTCTCCACCGTCGATCAGCACCCCGTGGAAATGGGCCAGACCGCTACCAAACTCTTTCTGGAACAAATTGAAACGGAACCGGGGGCTTTCATAGAGAAGCATATCACCCTGAATGCGGACCTCGTCGTCCGCGGTTCCTCACTCCGCAAACAGAAAAAAAATTAATCCGATATGCGCAATCGTTTGCACAAGGCCGGGACGGCCTTTTTTAAATCCGATATGCGCAATCGTTTGCACAACCTGAAATTGCTTTAACATCTAAAACCATTTTCGCCATGGAAGCACTGCAATGCATGATCGAAGGCCCACAAGGGGATGTACGGGAGAAAAACCAGGAGCCGCAAATTCCGATCGAAGCCCTGTACCGCCAGCACCACAGCGGGCTGTGCCGCTACGCCTACCGCTTCACCCAATGCGCGCACATCGCGGAGGAGATCGTCAGCGAAGTATTCGTCCGCTTCTGGAAAAACCAGGCCAACCTCAAGGCACAAGCAGCCGCTTACGGGTACCTTGTTTTTGCGACCCGCAACCTCTGCATTGACTACCTGCGCCGGAAAAACCGCATCGGGGGCTGGCCCAACGAGCTGAACGGCGATTACCAGACCGACTACGCCTCCCCCTCCGAGCTCCTCATTGGAAGCGAGACCCAGCGGATCATCGAAATGGCGATCAATTCGCTGACGCCGAAATGCAGGCAGATTTTCAAAATGAGCCGCGAGGCCAATATGACCTATGCAGAAATCGCTGTCGCCACGGGCCTCAGCGTAAAAACGGTAGAAGCCCACATGGGCCGCTCCCTGAAAACCCTGCGCGAGCGGCTCCAGCAAGTCGGCGTGTCGGCATGAGCCTCCATCCAGCACAACAAGTCTTAACGTCTAAAAATATCCAAACCATCATGAGCACTTTGTCTAAAACAGGAATGGCTTTGCTCTTCTTCTGTTGGGCTTCCCTCCTCACTGCGCAAGCCCCGGCACAACCGGAACTGGGCTACCGCAGCGCCCCTCTGCTGCGCAAGAAAGGCCTTTCGTTCAAAGACCTGAATAAAAACGGACAAGTTGACCCCTACGAAGACTGGCGGCTACCCGTCGAAAAACGGGTGCAGGACCTCCTCAAGCGGATGACGCTGGAGGAAAAAGCCGGGTTCATGATCATCTCATCCATCCGCATGGAAGGCGACAACACCTTCACGCCGGAGTTGCCCAGAAGGGAGCTCAGCAGCGCACTGGAAGAGCGCGACCTGTACAGCACCGTCAATATGTTTACCCGCAAGCCGCTGCGCGATACCTTCCTCAACATCGCAGCCACTACGAGAGGCGTGAAGAACCTACACCTGCGGCATTTTATCCTGCGCAGCAACGCCTCTGCCCGCCTCACGGCCGAATGGGCCAACAACCTGCAAGCCCTCGCAGAATCTACCCGCCTGGGTATCCCCGCCATCGTAGCCTCCAACCCCCGCAACCACGTCACCGTAGATGCGTCCATGGGGCTCAGCCAGGGGCAAACCGCCTTTTCCCGATGGCCGGGCGAACTCGGCCTCGCCGCCATGCGCGACCTGGCACTCACCCGCGAGTTTGCCTCCATCGCCGCCCGGGAATGGGCCGCCGTGGGCCTGCGCAAAGGCTATATGTACATGGCCGACCTGGCCACCGAACCGCGCTGGGAGCGCACCGAAGGCACCTTCGGCGAAGATGCCGACCTGGCTGCCGATATGATACGGGCCATCACGCTGGGCTTCCAGGGCCAGCAGCTCAACCCGCAGTCCGTCGCACTTACCATCAAGCACTTCCCCGGTGGGGGACCCCAGGTGGACGGCCAGGACCCCCACTTCGAATGGGGGCAAGACCAACACTACCCCGGCAAGCAATTCGACTACCACCTGAAACCTTTCCAGGCGGCTATTGATGCCGGCGCCTCCGCCATCATGCCGTACTACGCCAAACCAATAGGTACCGACTTCGAAAACGTGGCGTTCGCATACAACAAAGGCGTAATCCAGGACCTCCTGCGCAAAAAAATGGGCTTCACCGGTATCGTCAACTCCGATACAGGCCCAATCACCATGATGCCCTGGGGCGTAGAAGACCTCTCGTTGGTGGAGCGCTACGAAAAAGCATTGCACGCTGGCGTGGATATCTTCTCCGGCGGCGCAGACCCCGCCCAACTGCTCGAGACCGTCCGCAGTGGCCGCATTTCTGAAAAGCGGATAGACGAATCCGTTGCCCGACTGCTCCGCGAGAAGTTCGCATTAGGGCTCTTCGAAAACCCCTACACCCAACCGGAGGCCGCGGCGCGTATCGTCGGCAACGCCGAGTTCCAAAAGCAAGGCGACCTCGCCCTGCGGAAGTCTATCGTCCTCCTCCGCAACGACGCACAACTGCTCCCGCTCAAACCCAATACGAAGGTCTTCTTTGAGCGCCACTACGACAACCGACGCGGCGCAGCACCCTACGCCACCATCCTGCCCGAAAACAACACCTGGAACCTGGAATTTGTAAAGACCCCCGAAGAAGCCGACGTAATCCTGTTGTGGCTCGTCCCCAACAACGGCGGGCTGTTCGGCTCTACCGGGCAACCTATCGACATTCGATTGTCGCACAATACAATAGACGTTCAGCGGGTGAATGCGCTGCGCGCCTCAAAGCCCACGGTCATCGCTGTGAACTTCAGCAACCCCTGGGTCGTAGAGGAGGTGGATGCGCCCCGGGCACCTACCTTCCTGGCTACCTTCGGCACCACCCCCGACGCACTCCTGGACGTCCTCTCCGGAAGGTTTAACCCCTCCGGCCGCATGCCCATCTCCATCCCCGCCTCAAAAGCTGCCGTGGACCAAAACCTGTCGGATGTGCCCGGCTATTTGAAAGCAGGGAACTACGCCCTATTCAAATTTGGAGAGGGGATTGGGTATTAGCGAAAGTGAAGTACTCCCCAAGCTTAAAACAATCCAGCGCCCACAGGGACGGATTGTTGCCGGATAATATTTTCTGGAGGGTAGGCTTGAAGAGGCGGTAGAGGTTGCTGAAGAGCGGGGCAAGGCCACTGCGCTGTATGTAGAAAGCAATATCCCCCAGCCGCGTCCGGGGTTGTACACCCTGTTGGGCGAGGTAGATAAGGTTGCACACGCTTTGCCTCGTTTTTTCCAGAAAGATAGGCGCAGGCTCCAGTCCGAGGTGCAGCAAGGGGTTGTCGAGATGCCGGATGGAGATGCCCTGTTGCTCCAGGACACGTCCGAACAGGGTGTCTTCGTGCCCATACCCGCGCAGGCGTTCATCGAATGGGTATTGTAGAAAAATATCGCGCGGCACGACAAAGTGGTGCGTCGCGAAGTGTGCCCAGGGGTTCCTGCTGCGCCGGGCCGCGCTGCGCTGCTCCCGTGCGCGGCCATACCGCCAGCGCAGGAGAAGCGCGGGGTCGCGAGGGGGGCTGTCTGCGTACTGCGTACCCCCGCACAACACCCATCCCGGTGCCATCTGAGAGAGGTAGGTCTGGAGGTAATCGGTCCGCGCCATTCCGGAATCACAATCTATGAACAAGAGCCAAGGGTAACGCGCCATTCGGCCCAATCGGTTCCGAATAGCGGATCGGCCTGTGTTTTCAGGTAGTTCGGCGTAGTACACCCCTTCCCATTGCGCGATAATCCGGTTTTGGGCACGCCACTTTTCCTCCGACGCATCGTCCAGCAGGCGAATCTCGAAGGGGATGCCCAAGCCACGCGCCTGTGCGAGCAGGTCGGACACCAGTGCGCGGACGTCCCAATTATAGACGGGGATGAGCACAGAGAGCATAGGCGGCCCTTACCATTTTATGAACGGTTTTGCGGCCCGTACTGCTCCGTCTGCCCGGAGGACGGCGACGTACCATCCGGGAGGCAATTGGGGGAACTCGACCGTGCCGGAGGTCGTAGTTTGACCCATCCATTTCCCCTGTGCGCTCCATATTTCGAGGGAGGCGTTGGGGAAGAGGGAGGGGGATTCCCATTCCAGGCGGCAGGGTTCCGGACAGGGGTTGGGCAAGACCCGAATCGCATACCCCTCTTGTGCAAAGCCTCCCGATGTCGAAGTGACGGCGGATTCCTTTTGCAGCCGCACCTGTCGTTCGCGCACGACCCCGTTTTGAAGTTCCACGAAGAAGGTATCGCTGCGGTATCCGGGGGCGGAGACGACGATGCGCTCCAGGCCGGGCTTTAGCCGCCCGCCCTGGAAAAAGCCCTGGGCATCGCTTTGCTCGGATATTTCGCCCCCTTGGGCCAGGATCCTGGCCCCCGCGACGGGGGCACCGGAGGCCGAGTCGCGTACGCTGCCTTCCAGGTAGCAGGCGCGCTGGTATGTAGGCTGAAGCACATACAGTCCGCTTTGAATGTCGGAGGCGAGCAAAATGCCGGAGGGCAGGAAGGGGAAGGCGCCCCAGCACCCATAAAATCCGCGCTCTGAGCCGGGATAAGTATCGTAGCGGCCCACTTCCACGAGGTTTCCGGGGCGGTGGGCATCGGTGATGACTACGCCCTCGGTGTACCAACTGGTAGCGAGGAAGCCCTTGTAATAATGTACGTTGTGCGGGATGGCGCGGTTGGCCACGGCCGTAGAGGGCAGGAAGCGGTCCAGGAATCGGATATCGCTCAAATCCCGTATATCGTAGGCGTCCACGGTGCCCAGCGTTTTTTCATCGGTGGTGAAGAGGGTCGCACCGTCGTCGGAGAGCCAGCAGTTGTGGGTAAAGCTGGAGCTGGTCGTTTGGGTGGCCAGCAAGCGCGGAGTAGGTTTGCGGCGGACATCCGTCACGGAGAAAAAGCCATTATAGACATCTGCCGACCACAGCGTATCCCCGCGGGCATAGCAATCGTGGGAGTAGCGTGGGTCGGAGAGGCCGAGTAGCTGGGGCAAGCCCGGTTTGGCAGCGACGTCGTACAGGATTACGCCGCCGTTGTTTAGGTTGCACCCCGACAGGTACAGGACGCCTTTTTCGTCTATGTACAGGTTGTGGCAGCGATCCACCGTCAAATTCTGGATGGCGGGCTTGTAAAACTGATGCGTGATGCTTTGAGGGGCTTTGCGCATGTCTATGATCAGGATTCCGTCGGACCCCTGGTCTGCGACGGCATAAACGAAGCCAGCGTACGACTTCATATCCCTCCAGATGGAGGTAGCTCCCGGGATAAAAGCCCTCCGCACAGGCGCTTTAGGGTTTTCCAGGGAATAGACCGCCGTACCGGAGCGCACGCCCAGGATAGCATACTCTATCCCGGAGCTGTCCACATAGCCCCATACATCGTTGTACCCACTGTTGGGATACTGGTTTACGTTGGCCAGCAGTTCGATATTGGTATTTTGGCCGGAAGCGACCGCCGTCAGCAGCAGGTAGAGGATGAGTAAAAAGGCTGGTTTCGTAGCTGCCATGCGTTTACTTTTCATTCGCCAGGGTGCGTATTTCCAGGGCTTGTACTTTGGGCACATACTCTGGCGAGAGGGTGAAGAATACGGAAAGGGTACCTTTTTCGCCGCGGATACGGAAAGTGCCGCGGAGCTGGTTCTCGGGGACGATGGGCTCGATGCCGGTGAGGGGGCCTATGGCGTCCAGTGCGGCCTGGGCTTGGCGTTGGCGGTATTCGCGCGAGAAGTCGAGGTAAAAATTTTCGGCTAAAAAATCATCGCCCAGCTTGGGGTCCCAAGTTTTGAGCAGTTGGAGCACCTGTTCTTTGCGCGTTTCCAGGATAGCCGATGCCGGCAATTGGCGGGGCGTGAGCGCGGCTTCCCGGACGAGGGTCTGCAGGGCTTCGGAGCAGACGGCGGTCGCCGGCGCATAGGTCCGGTTGCTGAATGCGATGACGCCTATTCCGTATTCCGGCAAAAAGGTGTGGTTGCTCCCAAAGCCAGGCAGCCCCCCGCTGTGGCCTACTTGTACGATGCCCTGGCAGTCGCGCCGCACGCGCAGGCCATAGCCATAGCCGACCATCGCCGGGCAGCTGCGGCCGGCCACCTCGCGGGTATCCACTACCAGGCGGGCGCCCAGCAGTTGCTGCATCTCGCGCACCGAGCTGCGCTTGACAGGTCCCTGTTCCGGCCCGCTGCGCGCCGGCCAGGCCGAGAGGTGGAACGCCATATATTTACTGAAGTCATCCAGAGAGGTGATCAAGCCGCCCATGGCGCCGTAGGCGCCGTCGTGCAGCATAGGCTCCAATTTCCATTGCTCGTCTTCCCAGCGGTAGCCCAGGGCGAGGAGCTGCGCCGGCAACCCTTCATATTCCCAGAAGGTCTGATTCATACCCAGGGGCTTGAACAGGTATTCGGAAATATACTTCTGGTACGGCATGCCCGACACCTGGGTGATGATGCGCCCCAGCATGGCAAAGCCCAGGTTGCTGTACTCGTAGCCCGAAGAAGGGATGGTGGAAAAAGCGATTCCGCCCCGCAGGAACTCCAGGAACTCGGCATCGCTGTCTTCCAACTGGCGATCGCCCCAGGGGTTGTCCTCAGGAAACCCTGCGGTCATGGTCAACAGGTTGAGGAGGGTGGGCTCCGGAGCATCGGTACTGAGCAGTTCCAGTTTCTTCAACTGCGGCAGGTATTTGGATACCGGGTCCTGGAGCGACAACTTGCCCTCATCGCGCAACTTGACGATGGCCATCGCCGTGAAGCTCTTGGTCATGGAGGCGATGCGAAACAGGGAGCTGTTGCGCACCGGCTCCTTGCGCGCTAAGTTGGTGTACCCGATTTGCCCGGAAAAAACCAGCGCATCATCCACCACTACCCCGAATACGGTGCCCGGGATGTGGTTTTTTTCCGTGTAGTCCCGAAAGATTTTCTCGACTGCCGGCAGCGCTTTTCGGATTTTTTCCATGCGCATCGGGTCCGCAAAGGCCGGCTGTACATACCCGGTTGCCGTACCGGGCAAATTGCCTGCTTTCTGGGCATGCAGCCCTGAGACACAAAACAGACCGGCCATAAATCCGGTCATGAGCAAGTTCGTTTTTTTCATGCGACGTATGCTTTAGAGATTATTATAACGGTTTAGGGGTCGCCTAAAACGAAAGGCCTAAGGAATGAAGCATAGATTTCATGTCCTATGTGCG
>CAZSMU010000051.1:0-22790 GCA_964607915.1 uncultured Haliscomenobacter sp. | reverse complement strand
GTCCTTTTGCACCGCCGCCGCTCAGGGTCAGACCGATTTTCGCCGGTACAGGAGGCTGTGTGAATACCGGAAAAGGGAGCGCGAAGGACAGGATGGCCACAAGTTTAGCCCAGCGCCAAGAGCCGGGATATTTCGGTACCGCACCGATACCTGCCGGAAGGGGTATGCACCCTGCTTCGCTTTGGCCCCAAGGGATTCTCTTCTGCATGTTGAACTATATTTAGTGCGTCACACACAAAACCGGTACGACTCAGCCCTCGTACCACTGCCTGACAGCATACCCCGAGCGGTCGTGGCTATCGTCCCCTCCGTAGAGGAGCATTTGCGACCGCACTTTGCTGCCGGCGATTTCCGAAAAGTACACCATACCTTTCAAAAGGCGAGGCAGAATGGTCTGGGTGGATTTGATCTCGAATATATCGAAGCGCCCGCCCCGTTTAGTGAGCAAATCTATCTCGTGGCCATGGGAGTCTCTCCAAAACCAATAGTCGCGAAGCAGGTATTGGTGATGATTTTTTTTCAGAATATCGGCAATCACCAGATTCTCGAATAAACTGCCGGCAAGGGAGGGGTCATCGTCAAGTTCTCCCTGTTCCCGCAACCCCAGGAGAAAACTGGCCAACCCGATATCGTAGAAGTATAGTTTTGGGGTCTTCACGATACGCTTGCTGAAATTCTCAAAGTAGGGCGGCAACAGGAAAAGGATATAACTACTTTCGAGAATGGAAAGCCAGGATTTTACAGTAGGTTGCGAAATCCCACATTCCAGGGCCAGGTTGTTCATATTGAGCAACTGACCCGTACGGGCAGCACACAAGCCGAGAAAGTTGCGAAAAAGCCGCAAATCATGGATATTGGACAGGGCACTTACGTCCCGGTCGAGATAGGTCTGGACGTAATTTGAATAAAAAATCGCCGGATGGAGCTCCCGGTCATAGATAGCCGGGTAAAACCCCTGGATAATGGATGATTTCCAATCGCGGGAGAGCAATCCGGCCGCAGAGAGCTCCCCTGAATCCAAAGGCAGGAGCTTGCACAAGGCCACCCTGCCGGCCAGGCTCTGTGTGATGCGCTCCAGCAGATGAAAGTTCTGCGACCCGGAAAGTATGTACTGCCCCATTTTTCCCTCGGCGTCCACTTTGGTTTGCAAATAGGAGAACAGGGCAGGTACCCGCTGTGCCTCGTCAATAATGGTTTGGCCCCGGTATTTTGCAAGGAAGCCGTTGGGATCCGCTTCGGCAAAATACCGCGCGTCCGTATTCTCTAGCGATACATAGCTGTAATTCGGCAGCAAGTTCTTTAGAAGCGTCGTTTTTCCCGACTGCCGCGGCCCCGTAAGAGCCAGGATAGGGTATTTCGACAACAACGACCGGATAGTGGCTTCTATACTGCGAGGTATGTAGGACATTTCACACGAAGGGAATTTTCTGTAAAATTAGCAAATTTTGAGATTGCCGGATTTGTAGTTTGAAATTGCACAGATTATTTGTTGAAATATCCGGAAAACGAATTGCCCCCCTGCTCTTTTAGAAATCCCGCAGCAGGGTATTTAGGGCCACTTTAGCGCTGGTACCCTCGCTTTTGTACCCGATGATCAGCGGGGTCTGGTATCCGTACCCGGAGTTCCCTTTCATGCGTATGCCGGGGATCACGATGGCGTTTTCGGGCACTTCGCCCTTGTACTCGGCTACTTTTTCGTGCTTTTCGTTCAGTTCCACAATGGGGGTGGAGCCGGAGAGGACGACCCCTGGTGCGAGAACCGCCGACCGGCGTACGAGTACGCCTTCCACCACGATCGAACCCGCCCCAATGAAGGCATGGTCTTCCACAATGACCGGCGACGCCTGCAGCGGTTCCAGCACGCCTCCGATCTGCACCCCTGCGGAAAGGTGTACCCCTTTGCCGATCTGCGCACAGGAGCCCACGAGCACGTGCGAGTCAATCATGGTCCCCTCATCCACAAAGACGCCGATATTCACATACGAAGGAGGCATCATCACGACCGAGGGCGCCAGATAGGCCCCGTAGCGCACGCTGCTCCCCCCCGGCACGATCCGGATGTTGGAAAACTCCTTCTTCAGGGGTATGCCATCGCGGAAGTAAAAAGGGGCCGAATCGGAATATTCTTCTACTTTGCACAGGGGGAAAAACTGGAGCACTGCTTTTTTCACCCACTCCTGTACCTGCCACCCGCCTTCTTCGTTCAGGGCGATGCGCAGGCTGCCCGCATCCAGGAGCTGGATGATTTCCCGGATCTGCGTGGAGCTCGCCTGTTGCTGTTCTACAGCGGCTTTCAGGGTTTCGATAGTATCGTGCATGGATTTGGTTTTTTATGCGTTAAGGCGTTCTATTTCGGCAATTTTCGGGATCAGCTGCTCTAGTTGGCGCATGGTCCCTTCCCCGGCGCGGGTCATCGGCAGGCGGAAGCCGGTCGAGATCTTTCCCTGCAGGGCCAACATCTCCTTAATGGGTATGGGATTGGTTTCCAGGAAGCCGGCCTGCATGATGGGGGTGAGGGCGTAATGCAGGCGGCGCGCCTCGGCAAAATGGCCGGCCAGAGCCTCGTGTACCATGCGCCGCATGCTGTGGGGAATGACATTGGAAGCTACGGAGATGACCCCGTCGCCCCCGCAGGCCGTCAGCGGAAGCGTGATTTCGTCGTCTCCGGAAAAGACGTAAAAGTCGTCTGGCGTACGCCCGATGACCTCCATCATCTGCATGATATTCCCGCTTGCTTCTTTTACCCCGATGATGCGCGGGTGTGCGGCAAGGCGCAGCAAGGTATCGGTTTGTATGTTCACCCCACAGCGCCCCTGGATGTTGTACAGGATGATGGGCACCTCTGTCTCCTCTGCGATGCGAATAAAATGCTGGTAAAGCCCCTCCTGTGTCGGTTTGTTGTAGTACGGGCTGACGACCAGCTGCGCGTCGGCTTTTGCCGATTGGGCCATCCGGGCAAAGTGCAGCGCTTCTTCGGTATTGTTCGAACCGGTGCCTACGATTACCTTGCAGCGCCCCCTGACCGTTTTCGTGGACCAGTGGATGACTGCGTCGTGTTCTTCATGGGTAAGCGTCGGGCTTTCCCCTGTGGTGCCTACGAATACGATCCCGTCTATGCGGGCGGCAATTTGGGCTTCCACCAATGCTTCGAAAGCGGCCCAGTCAATGGCAGAGCCGTCGGCGGTGAAGGGGGTTACGATGGCGGTATAGCAACCGCGAAAGTCTGAATTCGTCATGATTTTGTGGTTGATTGCGTATCCCGGGGTTGGTTAAAAAGTCTTTAAAAAACCCGCAGCTCGCCCGTCAGCTCGCAAAGATGATCGGGAAGACCTCTTTCAGCTCGTGCAAGCCCGGAGGAAGTTTGTGGATGTGCTCGGCGCAAACGATAGCCCCCAAAGCAAACCCCTCGCGATTCCTGGCCTGGTGGCGGATCTCGATGGTATCGGCATGCGAGTCCCACACGACGCTGTGGGTGCCCGGCACCTGGCCTGTCCGCGATACGGCCACCTGGAGGCAGCTCTCGTCGGCTACTGCGTCGGCAGGGTCCAGCGACCAGTTCTTTTTGCGGGCGCTGTTTTGCAGGATGAGATCCACAATACTCTTGGCTGTGCCGCTGGGGGCATCTATTTTTTTGCGGTGGTGCGTCTCCGACACCAGTATATCGTATTCCTGCTCGAAGGAGCGAATCAGCTCTGCGGCCCTGGACACGATTTGAAAAAAGCACTGTACACCTATAGAGTAGTTGGAGCTGTATATCGCCGGCGTATCGTGTGCTTCGAACAGGCTGCGAAAGTAGGGCAAACGGGGCTCCCAGTTGGTCGTACCGATGACCATCGGCGTTTTCGATGCCGCGATATCGGGTATATACCGCTCCAGGGCACCGGGGTCGCTAAAGTCAATCCACACCTCCGGGGTCGCCGTTATTTCCTCGCGCGTCGCATCTATGCGGGCTGTGATGTCATGCCCTCTCTGCGCGGCCAGTGCCTCTACCTGGGCTCCCATACGCCCCAGCCCCAATACGCCTATTTTCATGCTTTCAGGTTAAAGATTAGCAAGATATAGGTATTCTTTTCAAAAAATAAAGCCCTTGTTTTTAAAAAAAAGTATATTTTACAATATACAAACAAAGGCTACTGGAAGCCCTTGTTTGTATATTTAAAATTTTATGCTGAAATTTTTTTTGATATAAAATTATATTTTATAAAATTTGGTCATTAGCCGAATGGGGAGGGCTGGCAAGCTAGCGGGAAAACCACTTTTTATCCTCGACCATCTCCTCGCCACAAGCCTGATGGCTGTAAAAATAGTCGTCCTTGAAAAATCTCTTTCCCCGTATGCTGCCTTGGGCAATTTCCTTTGCAAGTGCCGCGGCAGCTCTTTTTCTGGCCTTTGGCGGGCGCTACGGCCTTTCCGGAGCCTTTGCGGTATCGGCTTTGCTCGCTTTAGCCTGGGGCTTCCAGCGCCGGGAGGCCTTGAGGGGCTATGTCTTTACCACGATTATCCTGGCTGCGGTTGCCGGAGCGATGTATTTCCCTGGGTATTTTATCCAGTGGGGTTCCTTCAAGTTGTCGGGCCTCATCATCCCGCTCATGCAGGTCATCATGTTTGGGATGGGCACCTCCATGGGGATGGGGGATTTCGTGCAGGTGATCAAAAACCCGAGAGGGGTCCTAATCGGGGTGGTCAGCCAATTTGTGATCATGCCCCTCACGGGGCTTTTGCTCGCCCGCGTGAGCAACCTGGAGCCGGCGATTGCGGCGGGCATCATACTGGTGGGCTGTTCGCCCAGCGGAGTCGCTTCCAACGTAATGGCTTTTTTGGCGCGGGCCAATTTGGCGCTTTCCATCACTCTGACGTCCTGTACGACCCTGCTGGCCCCCTTGCTCACCCCCTTGCTGATGAAGGCCCTTGCTGGTGCCTACATCGCGATCAATGTGCAGGACATGATGCTGGACATCTCCCGAATCATCCTTCTTCCCATTGCGGCAGGTCTGATGGTCAACAAGGTACTGGCGGGCAGGGTGCAGTGGCTGGAGAGGGCCATGACCCTGCTCTCCATGGCAGGAATTGCCCTCATCATCGTAGTCATCACTGCAGCCGGACGAGATAGTCTGCTCCACATCGGCTTTCTGCTCATCCTGATTGCTGCGATACACAATGGACTGGGGTATTTGCTCGGCTACTGGTCTGCGCGCTTGTTCCGACTGGACGAGCGCGATGCCCGCACCATCGCCATAGAGGTGGGCTTGCAAAACGCCGGGTTGGCCTCTGCCATTGCCAAAGGGATGGGACAAATCGCCACGGTGGGGCTGGCCGCCAGTGTTTTCGGGCCTATCATGAACATTTCCGGCTCTATGCTGGCTTCCTACTGGCACAAGCGGCCACCCCGCGACCGCTCTATTTCTCAAACAGCGCCTGAATCACCTTCCCCGTATTCCCGCTAGGCTCCATGATGCGGAGGAAAGCGGCCAGTGTGGGGGCGATGTCCGTGATCTGCGTCGGGGCGAAGGACTCTCCCTGGGGTACTTTCCAGCCATACCAAACCAGAGGCACGTGGGTATCGTAGGCGTACGGGCTACCATGCGTCGTGCCCCCTTTCGCAAAATACGGCTCCGGTAGCCAGCCCGGGTCGAGGGTATAGATTACATCCCCCGAACGCCGGGGATGGAACCCGTTCCGGACGAGGCCGATGAACGGATACTCCGGTGCCAGCGTGAATAACTCGTCTTTGCTGAACGCCCCGTACACGCCCGGCAGTTTCTTCAGGTAATCCACAATAGCTTTTTGGACCGGACCCGGCTCCAGCTTGCCGATGGGCAGTACTTTTTCATTGATATACACCTGCTGGTTCACCACGGCACTGACAAAGGGTAGGCGCACGCCGAACACGGAATCCAGGTGTGTGTTCAAGGCCCTGGTCAGGGTATTTTCGTCCAGTATACCGGTGGGCATGCGCAGGTCTTTGAGGAAGGGCACGGTTTCGGCAGCGCCGTGGTCGGCGGTGAGGAACACCAGTACGTTGTCTTTCCCGAATTCTTCGTCCAGGTAATCCAGCAGGCGCTCCAGGTCGCGGTCGAGGCGCAGGTACACATCCTGTACCTCTGTGCTGCGCACGCCGAACTGGTGCCCGCAGTAGTCGGTGGAAGAATAGCTCAGAGCCAGGAAATCCGGGTATTCGTCCACGCCGAGTTTCATCTCGTCTATGACGGTGAGGGCAAAATCCGTCGTGAGGCTGTTGCCGAAGGGTGTGCTCCGCACCAGGCCCGGGCCTCCCTTGGTCTGCAGGGCGGGCAGGGCATGGGGGAATGCGCCCGTCGTATCGCCCGGGAACCGCATCTCGTACTTGTCGAACCCGGGTACGCTTTCCGTATAGGTGCGCTCGAGCTGCACGGTTTCCCAGGGTTGGGAGAGGTAGCGCAGGGCCAGTTTTTTATCGTTGAAGCGCCCCACCCAGCCGGGAAGCGCGGGCACAGAATCCGGGAAGGGGTAGTAGGAGGAACTGATCCAGTTGCCGGTATCGTCGTCGAACCAGAAGCAGGCGTTGGGGATATGCCCTGCCGGCAGGATGCTTCCGCGATCTTTGATGCACACGCCGACCACTTTGGAGCGCAGCGAACTCGCCAGCCGCAGTTCGTCGGTGATGGTGGACGACAGGAGTACCGACGGCGAGTGGTTTCCTTTAGAGGAGGTGGTCCCTACGCCTTTGTAGCGCTCATCGGAGGTCACGTACTGGTTTTTGGCCTGGGTGCGGTCGTACCAGTCGTTTCCCACGATACCGTGTACGGAGGGCGTCGTACCGGTGTAGATGCTCGCATGCCCGGGTGCCGTATAGGTAGGCATATAATTATAATGCGTATTCTCGCAAGAGAAACCCTCGTTGAGGAGGCGTTTGAAGCCACCGGTCCCGTATTTATCGTAGTACCGGTACAGGTAGTCGTAGCGCATCTGGTCCACCACAATTCCCACTACCAGGCGGGGCTGACGCGGTTTGGCGGCAGGGGGGCGGGTCTGGGCGGAAAGCGCCGATATGAGGCCCAGGAGCAGAGCTGCGAAGAGAATGGTTTTTTTCATGGAAAAAAGTTTGACGTATGTACAAGTCTATTCTACCCAATCCGCCAGGAACACGTTCGTATCCTGCCCGCCCCCATTGAAGCGGTTGGAGGAGAACACAAATTTTTTGCCATCGGGCGAGAACATAGGGAACCCGTCGAACACTTTGTCGAAAGTGATCTGTTGGAGCCCGGAGCCGTCCAGATTGATGGAAAATAGGTTGAACACCCTTCCGCTCGGCAGGTGGTGGTTGGTAGTGAAGATGATTTTGTTGCCCGAGGGATGGAAGAAAGGTGCCCAGTTGGCCTTGCCGAGGTTGGTGATCTGCCTCAGGTCGGAGCCGTCCACGTTGCAGGTGAATATTTCGAGGTCGGTGGGCTGTACCAGGCCTTTGGTCAGCAGTTCCCTGTACGCGGCGAGCGCTTCCGGGGTTTTGGGCCGGGAAGCGCGGAACACCAGTTTTTTGCTGTCTGGCGAGAAAAAAGCGCCCCCGTCATAGCCTGGTTCGAAGGTAATCTGGCGCTGGTTGCTGCCGTCTATATCCATCGTCCACAGTTCCAGGTCGCCGCTGCGGGTGGAGGTGAACACGATTTTTTTACCGTCTGGGGAGACGGTCGCTTCGGCGTCGTAGCCGGGTGCGTCGGTCAGTTGCCGGAGGATTTTGCCTTTTTTATTCGCCACGAAGATATCGTAGGTATCGTAGATGCCCCAGACGTACTTTCCGCCCACGAAGCGGGGTGTTTCCGGGCACTTATCGCCCCCGAGATGGGTAGAGCCATAGAGGACGGTCTTATCGCCGGGCATGAAGTACGAACAGGTCGTACGTCCTTTGCCGGTGCTGATGCGCGGCGGCTGTTTTCCCTTCGTCCCCAGGAGCGACATGAGGTGGATCTGGTCACACTGGTTCCCCCAGCCCGCAAAGTCCGACTGGAATACCAGCGATTTGCTGTCGAAGCTGAAGTATGCCTCCGCGTTATTGCCGCCGAAGGTCAATTGTTTGAGGTTGCGCAGGTGGGTTTCAGCGGGATAGCGCAGTGAATCGGCCGGCATAGGTGGCCGGTGGGGCGCCGGCCCATCAACCGGTAGGGCTGGAGACGCCCACAGCAGCACGCTGCACAGAGATACGATGATTGAATACATAACACAATATAAAAAGGTGATGAAAATACCAGGGCCAGAACCTCAAAAATAGGGCTTTTTTCCGGATGCGGTTTGTTTTGGGCGGGGAATGCATCGCGAGGCGCAGCGATAGGAACTGCCCACCGCGCTGCAAAGGTACGTTTCTATTTGGTAATCTGTTTATTAGGCTTGTAACCAGGGGTTCATCACGGGGTCAAAAAGGCCCTTTTTCGCCCACACTATGCCTTTTTTCAGTCATATAGCTAGGCTATACTCCCTCAAAAAGCCTTCGTGTGGCCCAAAAATGACTCTTTTTTCCCTCCGCGCTGCCCCCTGGCTACAAACCTATTAGGCTTGTAACCAGGGGTTCATCACGGAGTCCGATTACCATCCAATCAAAAACCCTTGAAAAGAAGCTGCGCTTGAATCAAGTTTGGCATGGTATTGGGAATACGTTAAATCGTCCATCTTCTACGAAAAGCTGATTGCCGGGCCTTGGTGCCTGGGGATCGGCTTTTTTTATTCGAACTGGTTGCGAGGGGGTCGGCGAGGGAAAAAAGGCCCTTTAGACCCCGCGTTGATTCCCCTCGCAAGCAGTCCATCATCAAACAAAACTTACGAAACTATGCGGAGGAACACACTACTCTGGATACTGCTATTGTCATGCGCCCAACTGTCGGCCCAGGATCCGGGGGATGCCGATCGGCGTCAGATCATCGTCAAGCTCAAAAGCGCGCTGCCGCCCCAGAACTTTATTGCCGACTTTTCGACCCACAGCCGCGCCGGCGGGGGGGTCTGGATCGAGAAACACCTGAGCAAGACCCAAAACATCAGCCTGCTGCGCTACGATACGTCCACCATAGGTCCTGAGGAGCTCCTCAAAGAGCTCGCGGCCTTCCCCGACGTCGAGAGCGCGCACTTCGACTACGTGCTCGAAACCCGCCAAGGGCCCAACGACCCCGACGTCTCGGAACAGTGGGGAGTCTTCGCCATAGGTGCCGATAAAGCCTGGGGCCTGACTACCGGGGGCCTAACCGCCCAGGGCGACACCATCGTCGTGGCCATACTCGACAGCGGGTTCGACGTACTGCACGAAGACCTGCGCGAAAACGTCTGGAAGAATCATGCCGAGACCTTCGGCGACCGCATTGACAACGACAACAATGGCTATGTGGATGACTTCATGGGCTGGAATTTTATCACCAACTCCCCCATGCACATGTCCGACCAGCACGGCCACTCGGTCGCTGGCATCATCGGGGCCAAGGGCAACAACCAAAAGGGCGTGGCCGGCATCAACTGGAACATCAAGCTCATGCTGCTGGAGACGCGCATGGTCAGCGATATCATCGCCGCATACGAATACATCCTCGACCAGCGCGAGCGGTACAATACGTCGAATGGAAAGTCCGGCGCCTTCGTCGTCGCCACCAACGCCTCCTTTGGCGTCAACCGCGTGTTCTGCGAACAGCAGCCCGCCTGGGGCAAAATCTACGAGCGGCTGGGTGCCGCCGGTATCCTCACCGCCGCCGGCGCGGCCAACAACGCCTGGGATGTGGACCAGGTAGGCGACATGCCCACTACCTGCCCCAGCGACTTTCTGCTCACCGTGCTCAACACCAACGCCAACGACGAGCGCTACTACGGCTCTGCCTTTGGCCGAAAGTCCATAGATATGGGCGCGCCCGGCCAAAACTCCTACACCACTAAGCCCTTCAACAACTATGGTGCGTTCAACGGGAACTCGGCTGCCGCGCCCCATCTGGCCGGTGCCATCGCCCTACTCTACGCCATGCCCTGCGGAAATATCGGCCGGGAAGCCCTGCGCTACCCAAGGGAGACCGCACTCAAAGTACGCCAGGCCCTCTTGTCGGGCGTAGACCTCAATCCGGCCCTCTCTACCGTTACTGCCACGGGAGGGCGGCTCAATGTGTTCAATAGCCTCAACCTGCTCATGGAGAAATGCCGCGACCCCAAAGAGGTCGGGGCAGCCGTCACCGTCTTCCCCAACCCTGCCCACAGCAGCCTGTTCCTCGATTTCGTGACCCCTGCCGGCAAAGCCTCTTCCCTCAAAATCTTTAACCCCCTCGGCCAACCCGTTCTCGTGCGCGTGTACCCGCCTGGCCGAAGCGATGAGATTCAAACCGAGGAAATCCCCGTAGAATGCTGGGCCCCGGGGTCTTATTTTGTACAAATCAAACGCGGCAGCGACATCGTCAACCGCGTAGTATCGGTGCAATAACAGACTTATTGCGAGGGGATTATCGCCCCTCGCCGCACCCGAATTTCTGGTAAAAACCGGCTTCTGGGCCGGTTTTTACCATTTTTTTTCAAAAAACTAAAAATCCTTTTTGAAAAAAGAAAAGTACACTTATCTTTGCATCCGCATTAAGCAAACGCACGATGGCTCCGTAGCTCAATTGGATAGAGCATCTGACTACGGATCAGAAGGTTAAAGGTTCGAATCCTTTCGGAGTCACTACCACAAAAATAGTACAAGCGAATGTTTGGAGGCTGTCAGCCCTGGTTGGCTGCCTCCAAAAGCCAAAATTCAAAGGCCGTCATGTCAAAAGTATGTCAGTTAACGGGCAAACGCCCCATCAGCGGAAACAACGTCTCCCACTCCAACCGGAAAACGCGCCGCCGCTTTCTGCCCAACCTGCAAACGAAGCGCTTCTTCATTCCCGAGACTGGCGAATGGGTGACGCTGAAAATCTCTATGAAAGCACTGCGCACCATTGACAAACTGGGTATCTATCAGTACCTGAAAAGCCTGGCAGCCAAAGGGGTACGCCATGGTATAAACTTATAAGCCCTTTTTTTTTAATCGTTTACGATTCAATTCTTTTAAAAATGGCAAAGAAGAGCAAAGGCAACCGCATCCTCATCATACTGGAATGTACCGAGCACAAGAAAAGCGGTATGCCGGGTACGTCGCGTTACGTCACGGAAAAAAACCGTAAAAATACCCCCGATCGCCTTGAATTGACGAAATACAATTCAATTCTGAAGCGCAGGACAGTACACCGCGAGATAAAATAGTCGCTTGTACGGGAACTTTACAAAGCCGTCTGCCGTTTCAAATGGATGAACGGCTTTTACTTATACTGAAAAAAACACATTGCCATGGCAAAGGTATCAAAGAACGCAAAAGTAGCCCAGCGTGGTGCGAACGCAGGCTCCGGTAAAGATTTCATAAAAATCGTCGTCAGCGTCAAAGACCAAAAGACGGGGAACTACAGCTACAAGGTACAAATGGTTCACAAGGACAAAAAGGACGAGTTCCTGTCCAAGTTGAAATAAACCCATTCTTTCCTTTCCTGAAAATAGGCTTTCTTCTACGATGGGGAAAGCCTATTTTTGTTTTTCGGAAATTCCTAACGCATAACGCCACCACACTATGAGCTTATTCGGCAACCTGTTTTCGAAAAAAAACAAGGAGGACCTCGACAAAGGACTGGAAAAAACCAAAACCAGCTTCTTTTCCCAACTTTCCCGCGCCATCGCCGGTAAATCCACGGTGGACGAAGAAGTACTCGACAACCTCGAACAGCTCCTCATCTCCGCAGATGTCGGTGCCGATACGACGTTCAAAATCATTGGCCGCATAGAAGCCCGGGTAGCGCGCGACAAATACATGAACGCGTCGGAACTCCAGCATATCCTCCAGGATGAAATCGCCCGCCTCCTGGCTGAAAACCGCACCGAGGATACCGACGGCTTCACCGCCCCCCCAGGGGTGAAGCCCTATGTCATCATGGTCGTCGGAGTCAACGGGGTCGGGAAAACTACCACCATCGGCAAATTAGCCTGGCAGTTCACCCAGCAAGGAAAAAAAGTAGTCCTCGGCGCAGGCGATACCTTCCGCGCCGCCGCCGTCGAACAGCTCAAAATATGGTCCGAACGCGTAGGCTGCGCCTTCTACGACAAAGGAATGCAAGCCGACCCCGCCGCCGTGGCCTTCGAGACCGTACAGTACGCCCTGAAAAACGACTGCGACGTCGTCATCATTGATACGGCCGGCCGACTCCATACCAAATTGCACCTCATGCAGGAACTCACTAAAATTAAACGCTCTATCGGCAAAAAACTGGAAGGCGCCCCCCACGACGTCCTGCTCGTCCTCGATGCGACCACCGGACAAAATGCCATCGAACAAGCCCGCCGATTCACCGAGGCTACCGAAGTCAGTGCCCTGGCTCTGACCAAACTCGACGGCACCGCCAAAGGGGGCGTCGCCATAGGCATCTCCGACCAGTTCAAAATCCCCATCCGCTACATCGGGGTCGGAGAAGGGATCGAACAGTTGCAGCCCTTCCACAAAGAGCGCTTCGTACAAGCGCTCTTCCAATCGTGAACCGGAGGCAGAGCGCGACTTCTGACGGCTCCATGCGCAACCCTACTTTACCTCTATACGTATTGTGCTTATGGTGATGGGTCGGGTAAATACAATATCTCCCGCTCTTTTCCGTTAAACCACCAAATTAGATTCATCCTCGCAAATACTTGTACCATGGCAACTTCCCTGCGCTTCTTGCTCCTTGCGGCGATTTTCACCACCTGCTCCGCCTCTATCTTTGGCCAGGACAGCGAAATCGGATGGGCGAACTACTACTCCGACTACTACCAGGGGCGGGCCACCGCGTACGGGGAGGTCTACGACCGGGCCCAACTGAGTTGCGCCCATAAAAGCTACCCCGCAGGTACTCTGCTCCGGGTGACGCGCATGGACACTCGCCGCAGCGTCATCGTGCGGGTAAACGATAAAGGGCCTCTGGCCGAGGGCTTCCTCGTCACGCTATCTCTGGAAGGGGCTTTGTCCCTGGGTATGGAACAGACCGGTAAAGCCCGCGTACTGGTCGAGCCGGTAGGCTTCGCCCAGACCCCGCAACAGCCCGTCACGGCCAGCTCGTATTCCCGCTACGAAACCCCGCAGGAGTTCTACAACCCGGATCTCACCCCCCGCGGTGTCGGCACCAACCCCTACCCGCTGAACAGAACCGCGCTGCTGCCAAAGAACAACTCGCCTGCCCCCTACACCGAAACGGTGGTGCAAAGCCCATACAGCACCTATCCGATCAATAATCCCTATACTTCCGGCAACAACTACCAGAATACGCCTGCGACGAGCTCCTATCCGCCCAGCTCAGTCCCCAGCGGCTATGAATATCCCGTCACCCCTACTGTCCCTACTGAATTAGCGGCACGCTCCCCGCTGTCCGCGACGACCGTTCGGACCAGCGGCTTTGGAATCCAGCTCGGCGCGTATAGCAGCAAAGAAAATGCGGAACGCCAGGCGCAGTCCATTCAATCCCTCGGCGTCGGGGAAGTATTCGTGGTACCGGGTGCCAGCAATAACAATGCGGTAGTGTACCGGGTCGTCGCCGGAGCCTCCGGCACGCGCACGGAGGCGGAGGCCTATCGCCGCCAGCTCCTGGCCCAGTTCCGGCTATCGGGTTTTATCGTCGAGTTTTAGCCGGGCGGCCAATCAGTTTTTCAGGTATTTCGCGGGGATGGGGTTCTCTGGCGTCTCGCTGTTCCAGAGGATGTTCACAATCCAGTAGCGGCCGTCTTTTTTGATGAGCTGAATGGAGTTGATGCCCCGCGAAAAAACATCTCCTTTTTCTTCCCGGCGGCTCTCATAGGTACTGAATACGTGAATCATATCGCCGTACTGTTCGGAGACCCGGCCAATTTCGCGCTCAAAAAACCCATTTTGCTCAAAATTGGGCCCGGTATTGCGGATGTAGTCCTCAATAGCCATAGTGTTGAAGCGCGGATTGCCCTCCCGGTCTTTTCCCAAAGCGTTCAGGCGCGCCTCCGGGCGGAACAGCGCCCGGAATGTATTCCAATCCCTGCGTTGGCCTGCCGGACCAGAAATGACCTGGTACAGAACCCCTATCACCCCATCTACCGAATGGAACTCCGCCGGGGGAGTCATCGTTATGGATTGCCCCGATGCAAAAATCGGTCCCAAGCCCAAAAGGACTACAAGTGCGTTTCTCAACATCTTTTTCATAAAATCTGTAAACCTTTTTACCTCAGGTCTCTTAAATCCTGATAATCTTGTGAACAAACTCGTGGCGAGGGAAACCATCGAGGGTCAAAAGGGCCTTTTTGACCCCTCGCTGACCCCTCGCAACAAGTCTAATATTTGTAACCCTGCTCGCGAATAACCGTTCCTTATGGCAATGCTCCGCGCCCTTTTGCATAGACTACTGCACGGCCTCGACCACGCCTTCGACACCCTGCGCTTCCAGATGCTGCAAGTAGCGGTTCGGAGCGGCATAAACCTCCCGGTAAAAATAGCAACCTATCGTGGATTTGGCCGCACAGACCGCATTTTTTTACAGGGAAGGGTGCTGATTCGAAAATCTATCCGCAACCGGCCTCTGCAGAATGCCTGGCACCAGTTGTTGGACACGTACCGCCGGCTCGACAGCAGCGAAATCCCCCATGCCCGCCTGCGCGTGTACGTCGGCGACCACTGTTTTGAAACCCTGACCGACAAAGAGGGCTACTTCACCCTATCGGAAGACATCCACCCCCCCCTCGAAACCCAGGTCAAGCACTGGATATCGGTACGCGTCGAGCTGATAGACACCCCTTGGGGACCACACCCGGCCAAAGCCAGCACCAAAATACTCATCCCCCCACAAGAAGCCAGCTTCGGCATCATCACCGACATTGACGATACGATTATCCACACCGGCGTGACCTCCCCGCTGAAATGGGAAGTACTCTATAATACGCTGTTCAAAAGCCCTGCCCGTCGCAAGGTCTTCGACGAGGTAGCCGCTTTTTTCCGCGCGTTGCGGGAAGGCCCCGACGGAGACGGGTTCAATCCTATCTTCTACGTCTCTAACAGCCCCCGCAACTTCCACAGCATGGTCAAAAAGTACCTGCGGATACACAAACTGCCCAAAGGCCCCCTGCTTTTGCGGGACATAGGCATCCCTTACAAGCTGCACGCCCGGTCTATAAGCCACAAAGCGGATGCCATCCTGCGCATCCTGGAAACTTATCCCAAACTGCCTTTCGTACTCATCGGCGACAGCGGGGAGAAGGATCCCTATCTATACCACGAAATCGCCCTCAAGCTGCCCGGGAGGATCCGGGCGATTTTTATCCGCGATGTCCAACACGCCCAGCGACGGAGCAAACTCCAGCCCCTACTCGAACAGGCCGACACGCCTCCTATCCGGCTTTTTGATTCCTACACCCAGGCGGCAGGTCTTGCCGCTGTGGAAGGGCTGCTCAACATCCACCTCTTTCGGCAACTCCAATCGGAAAGGAAGCCATAGGCCCGGCGCACAACCGCTTTACTCATACGAGCAACGCTATTTTTCCGGTATTCCGGTTCTCCTCCATGTACTGGTGGGCCTGGGCTGCCTCTTCTATGGGAAAGGCCACATCCAGCACGGGATGCAGCGTACCCTCCGCAAAGCGCGGCCACGCAAACGCATGGAGATCCCGAGTCAGACGCACCTTGTACTCCCTGCTCCGATTCCGCAGCGTAGAACCGTGGAGGTTCAACCGCTTGCCGAGTACCAGGCGCAGGTCCAGGGATTCGGCAAGCGCGCCGCCCATCATGGCCAGCAAGACCATACGCCCGTCCGTGCGCAGCACCTGAAGGTTCTTGTGGAGGTAAGGTGCCCCGATACAGTCCAGCAGCACATCCACCCCGCCGCGGGGAAGGGAGGCATCCAGCAAGGCGGAGAAATCTTCCGTCTGGTAATCTATGCACCCGACAGCGCCCAGTTGCCTGCAAAACCCATGCTTGGAAGCAGAGGCCGTCACCCAGGGCTCTGCACCCAGGGCCCGGGCGAGCTGAATGGCGGCGCTACCTACCCCGCTTGCCCCGGCATGGATCAAAACGCGCTCCTCGCGTTTCAACCCGCCGATCCACTGCAGCGATTGCCACGCGGTGAGGAAGGCTTCCGGTACAGCCGCTGCTTGCGCCCAGGACCATCCCGGCAGCACGGGCAGGGCCATATCTTCGTGGATGACGGCGTACTCGGCGTATCCTCCCCCGCCCAGAAGGGCACAAACGGCATCCCCTGCTTTCCATTTCTCTGCTCCGGGGCCTGTTTCGACCACTTCGCCGGCCATCTCCAGGCCGAGGATACTGCTCTCGCCCGGCGGCGGAGGGTACAGGCCCTTGCGCTGTAGCGTATCTGCCCGGTTTAAGGCAGTGGCGTGAACCCGTACCAGTACTTCGCCCGGGCCGGGCCGGGGCTGCTCCGTCTCGCCCAGGTACAGCACTTCGGGGCCTCCAAACGAATCGAAAAGAACTGCTTTCATCTGTAAGGGATAATTAAAGGCTTGAAACGCAAGGGTACCTTCTTTGCCGGCTCCGCGTGCGACTAAAACAAATCGAACAAATGCCCCATCTCGTTCCGTTTGGTTTCCAGGTAGGCTTTATTCTCCTCTACGGGGGCGATGACGATAGGTACCCGGCTGAGCACTTCTATGCCGGAATCCTCGAACGCCTCGATTTTGTCGGGGTTGTTCGTCAGCAAGTGGAGTCGGGACACTTCCAGATCTTTGAGCATCTCTACTGCGATGCCGTAGCGGCGGGCATCTACTTCGAGCCCCAGGTGGAGGTTGGCTGCGACCGTGTCCAGCCCGAGGTCCTGGAGGTTGTATGCTTTGAGCTTGTTGATGATACCGATGCCGCGCCCCTCCTGCCGCAGGTAGAGGACGACGCCACCCGCCTCGGCGGTCAGCTCCAGGGCGCGGTGCAGTTGCGCTCCGCAGTCGCAGCGCTTTGAGCCAAAGAGATCGCCGGTGATACACTCGGAATGGATGCGCACCAGGGTTGGGTGTGCCGGGTCGAACCGTTCGTGGACGAGTGCCAGGTGGGGCATCCATTCCGCTTCCCGGACGGCAAACGCGATCATCATGAAATTGCCCCAGGGCGTAGGTATCATCGCCTGCGCCTGTCTCTGCATGCGGATAGTCGGTATGTCTTTTTTCATAGTGGTTTCCCGAAACGCAAAAGGGCGCCCCTGGGAAAATAGAAGCGTCAAAGATACGAACTTGTTCGCGAATTTTTGAATTGCCAACGATACACAAACACTTATTGCGGAAAGTACCTGCAAAAGGCGGAAAAGCGCTTTTTGTTCTTATGAAGTATTGTTTTTTACAACATTTTCTTAGTTTTGCCCGACAAAACACCTAATAAAAACGACAAAAGCGCCAAAAGCACCCTTGTTCGTTTCCCTGTCTGCCGACCTAAGGGCGTTCTATGCGCCATTTGGGGTGATGTGAAAAAGGTATCGGCCCAATTGCACAACCCCCGTTCCCAATACGGATATTTTACGGTCACGGCATTTACACCTTATTGATAATCAAGCGTGTATTTTATTCATTCAATCAAAATTTTTCCAATGAAAAGACGCTCACTAATCCTGTCGCTCCTGTTGTTCAGCGCGGTGTCGCTGATGGCTCAGCGAGCGATCACAGGTAAGGTCATGGACGAAAAATCCGAGCCGCTCATCGGCGCCTCGATCCTGGTCAAGGGGACGAGTACAGGGACCGTTACCGACGTTGACGGCAGCTTCGAGCTGCAAGCCCCTGCCGGCGCCACCACTCTGGTGGTCAGCTATACGGGCTATGCCACAAAAGAAGTGGCACTCACCTCTGCCTCTGCCTACACCATCACGCTGGAATCCGAGGCCATTGCGCTGGAAGACGTCGTGGTGGTAGGCTACGGCACCCAGAGCCGCAAGGAACTGACGGGCTCGGTGGCCAAGGTTTCCTCTGAGCAGATTGCCCGCCTCCCGGTCACTGGTGTGGACCAGGCGCTGCAGGGCCAGGCCGCCGGCGTACAGGTCACGGCTGCTTCGGGTACGCCCGGCTCCTCGGTATCCATCCGCGTGCGCGGCCCATCGTCCATTTCTGCAGGCAACCAGCCGCTGTACGTCGTGGACGGTATCCCCGTCAACGCGGGCAACTACTCGCAGATTGGCGTGGGCGGCCAGCAGGTCAACGCCCTGGCCGACCTGAACCCTGCGGACATCGAGTCTATCGAAATCCTGAAAGATGCCGCAGCAGCGGCCATCTACGGCTCGCGCGCCAGCAACGGCGTCGTACTCATCACGACCAAGCGCGGCAAACAGCAGAAAACGCAGGTCAGCGTCAACAGCTACTACGGCAACCAGGAGGTATGGCGCCGCCTCGAACCCCTGAGCGGCCCGGAATACGTCGGCCTGGTACAGGAGATGGTGCGCGAGCGCTACGGGGCTACCATCAAGCCCAGCGCCCTGGGCCTGCGCAACCTCGACAACGACCCCGCATCCTACCCGTCCACCAACTGGTTCGACGAGATCTTCCGCACGGCACCGATTTCACAGACCGACGTGAACTTCGCCGGGGGCACCGATCGGACCAAGTTCTACGTGTCCGGCTCCTACTTCAACCAGGACGGTACGATCATCGGCTCCGGCTTCGACCGCTACAGCTTCCGCGTGAACCTCGACAACCTGGTCAGCGATAACTTCAAGATCGGCGTGAGCACCGGCTTCAGCCGCTCGCACAACAACCGGATCCAGAACGACAACAACATCTACGGCGTATTGAGCACCTCTCTGTTGCTCGGCACCCATATCCCGGTGTACAACGCCGACGGCACCTACGGCCGCGACGTCAATGCCTCTATCGAAAACCCGGTGGCCAACGCCCTGGAGCCTTCCTACGACGTTTACACCAACCGCCTCCTCTCCAACATCTACGGCGAGTGGACCATCCTCAAAGACCTCCGGTTCCGCAGCTCGGTCAGCGTGGACTACCTCAGCCTGCGCGACGACCGCTTCATCCCGGCCACGCATATCCAGGCTGCCGGCGTCAATGGACAAGGCCAGCAGGCCATGTCGGCTGACCTGAACCTGGTCAACGAAAACTACTTCACCTACCGCAAGTCGTTCGGGAAGCTCAACTTCGACGGTCTGGTCGGTGCCTCCTACCAGAACAGCCAGTTTGAATCCTTCTTCGGACAGGGCGAAAACTATCCGGGCAAGTCCATCCGCGAACTCAACGCCGCTTCGGTCAAGAAGGACGTCTCGTCCAGCAAGACGGAGTGGGGCCTGAACAGCTACTTCTCCCGCTTCAACTTCAGCTACAACAGCAAGTACTTCCTGTCGGCCAGTGTGCGCGCAGACGGCTCTTCCCGCTTCGGTGCCAACAACCGCTGGGGCGTGTTCCCCGCTGTTTCGGCCGCATGGCGCATCTCCGAGGACTTCTTCGCCAACAGCAGCATCATCTCCGAGATGAAGCTGAAGGCAAGCTGGGGCGTGCGCGGCAACCAGGACATCGGCAACTTCGCTTCCCGCGCCCTCATCCAGCCGGGCACCAACTACCTGCAGCGCGCCGGCCTGGCGCCCTCGCAGCTGGGCAACCCGAACCTGACCTGGGAAGAGCGCGAGGACATTGACCTCGGCCTCGAAGTGGGCTTGTTCGAAGACAAGCTCCAACTGAACGTGGACGCCTACCGCGGCACCACCAACCAACTGCTCCTGAGCCGCCCGCTCGTGGGTTCTTCCGGCTTCACCGGCATCACTGAGAACATCGGCTCTATCCGCAACGAGGGGATTGACATCGCCCTGACCACGACCAACGTCGCCACCAACAAGCTCAGCTGGACGACGACGGCCAACGTGTCGTTCTTCCGCAACGAAATCCTCAAGCTGGCCGGCACGCCGTTTGCAGCAGGCTTCGCAAGCTGGGTAGAAGAAGGCCAGGCACTCGGCGCTTTCCGCGGCTACGAAGTCGTGAAGATCTTCCAGACGCAGGCCGAAATCGACGCCCTCAACCAGACCGCCCGCGAAAAGACGGGCATCGCTTCCGCTGTCTATCAGTCCACCCTCACGCGTCCGGGCGATATCATGTTCTTAGATATCAACAACGACGGCCGCATCACCTCCGACGACCAGAAAATCCTGGGCAATGCCAACCCCAAATTCTACGGCGGGGTGACCAACAACATCCAGGGCTACGGCTTTGACCTGTCGTTCTTCTTCCAGTTCAGCATCGGCAACATGGTGTTCAACAACACCCGCGCCTTCAGCGAAGGGATGAACAGCATCTTCGGCCAGGCTGCTACCGTGCGCGACCGCTGGACGACTTCGAACACCGACACGGATATTCCCCGCGCTGTGTTTGGCGACCCGAACAACAACCGCCGCGTATCCGACCGCTTCCTGGAAGATGCCTCCTACGTGCGCCTCAAGAACCTGACGCTGGGCTATACGCTGCCGAAAGGCATCATCAAGAAAGCCGGCCTGAGCAACGCCCGCATCTATGTGACGGGCCAGAACCTGTTGACCTTCACCGATTACTCCGGTTTCGACCCCGAAGTGAGCACGTTCGGTGAAACGAACACGGCTGCCGGTACCGATTTCCTCACTTTCCCGCAGGCGCGCACCATGCTCGTGGGGATCAACCTCGGATTTTAGCGATGGGCTGCTTTGCGGCCGTTATGAAATTCGTCCACCAATCAATCTAGATTCATGAAATCATTCTTGAAAATATTCGCCTTAGCCTTTGTAGTCAGTGTGTTCCCTGCCTGCGAAAGCAACCTGGAGCTCGAGCCCTACACGGCCCTCGACGCTTCCACCGGCTTCAAGACCAAGCCGGACATCGAGGCTGCCATGCTCGGCGCCTACAACGCCATCCAGAGCAGCAACTACTTTGGCCTGCAACTGCAGGTCTTGCCGGACCTCTATGCCGATATCGTCAGCCACACGGGTACCTTCCCGACGTATGCCCAGGTGTTCAACCGCCAGATCCTGGCCGACAACTCCAACATCCAGGGCACCTGGAACACGCTGTATGTAGCCATCAACCGCGCCAACAACGTCATCGCGTCGGCACCCGGCATCAGCGACCCGAGCTTCAACGCTAACAACATGATCGGCGAAGCCCGCATGTTGCGCGCCTACCACTACTTCAACCTGCTGGCCCTCTTCGGGGGTATGCCCAGCGGCTACAACAAGACGGGAGGCCTTGGCGTGCCGATCTTCACGACGCCTACCCTGTCGGCCGATGATGCTGCCGCCAAGCCCCGCGCCACGGAAGCCGAAGTATGGGCCCTCATCCTGGAGGACATCAACTTCGCCGTAGCCAACCTCGCCGTCACCAACGGCAACGGCCGCGCCAACAAGAACGTGGCCCTGGCCCTCAAGGCCCGCATGCACCTCTACCGCGGCGAGTGGGCCCAGGCAGAAGCTGCCGCTACAGAAGTCATCGCCAGCGGCAGGCACTCGCTCCAGAGCACTTCTACGTATGCCAATATCTGGCTCTCGCAGAACAGCTCCGAAGCCATCTGGGAACTGCAGTTCGACATCAACAACACCAACTCCATCGCGTTCTGGTACTTGCCGACCTCTTCCGGGGGCCGCAACGAGTTCACCTCCACGGCGTCGCTGCGCACCGCTCACGAGCCAGGCGACGTTCGCCTCGCTGTCAACGTGACGACTGCTCCGGCCAATAAGACGCTGAAGTACACCCGCGTCAACGGCACGGACAACGTGCTGCTCGTGCGCCTGTCGGAGATGTTCCTCATCCGTTCGGAAGCCCGCGCCAACCAGGGTAAACTCACTGAGGCCCTGGCCGACCTCAATGTCATCCGCAAGCGCGCCGGCCTGGCAGACGCTGCCCTGACGACCGCAGATGCCATCGTGGACGCCGTGCTCAAGGAGCGCCGCGTAGAGTTCGCTCACGAAGGCCACCGCTGGCTGGACCTGCGCCGCACCGGCCGCTGGAACGCCACCGGCCTCACCGAGGAGTTCCGCTCCCGCTGGCCCATCCCCCAGCGCGAAGTACAGACCGCAGGGACCGTGATCGCACAGAACCCGGGCTACTAACCCTTCCAGGTAGCCCAAAAAGAGGAATGCCTCTTGCCCCATGCGGGGCAAGAGGCATTCCTCTTTTTGGGGATACCACCCCTCACTTCTTCTTCGTGATAATCTGGATGACCCCATTGGAGCCCCGCATGCCGAACAGCTGCTGCCCCTCAGCCCCTTTGATGACGTTGACGGTTTTGATGTCGTTTACGTCCACGGCGCTGACCGCGTCGTTGTAGTTAATCCCAACCGCTTGGTTGTCAATTACAAACAAGGGGTTGTTATCCCCGGAGATAGAATTTGCGCCTCTGATCATGACGTTGACCGAGCCTCCGCTTTCGTTGATCTGGAGGCCGGGCACCCTTCTGAGGTAGTCCACCAGCGACATCGAGTTGTTGCTGCCTACCGCTACCTGGTTCGGGTCCTGCGGAGTTGCTACGAGGCCGCGGGCAGTGCTGCTGTCAGAAGATTGCGCGTTTTTGCTCCCGCTGCAGGAAGCGTGCAACAGGGCAATGGCCACCAGGGCCGGGATGAGCTTGTGAGATGTGTTCATTTGCGTAGATATTAACAGACTTGTTGCGGGGGATGCTCGAGAGGTCAAAAAGGCTCTATATTTCCTCCTCGCTGACCCCGCGCAACAAGCCTAATGCTTTCGAGGCGATTTACGCATTTTTTATGTACAAGTCAATAGACTTGTGGCGGGGAGAATCTTCGGGAGATAAAAAAGGGCCTTTTTACCCCCACATAATTATCCTAATGGCAAACCCCGGAAGAACC
>CAZSMU010000050.1:0-23352 GCA_964607915.1 uncultured Haliscomenobacter sp. | reverse complement strand
TGTGGTGCAGGATGGAGATGTCATGCACTTCCGGTTCAATGTATAATAGACTTGTGACCAGGGGAATCATCAAGGAGTCAAGAGGCCCTAGTACTGCCACTCATCAATATACTTTACGAATAACTTCACCAGGTTGGCGGCATCGTCTATTCCGCGGTGATGTGTGCCGTCGAAGTCGAACCCCTCGGCTTCGATAGCGTGTTTCATGCCCCTCATTTTTTTAAGCCGCTTGAACTGGTGGTATTGGAACTTCAGGTTGATGTGTTTTTCCGCCCAATCGGATTCCAGGCGGTGGAGTTGGCAATCCTGCACGAGCATGCGCTTGTCGTAGTTGCCCCAGGAGCAGAGCAGGTAGTCTTCGTCCCAGACGTCTGCCCAATCCTGAAAGGACTCGATCACTTGCGGAAACGGCCTTGCCCGATCCACTTCTTCCTGCCGGATAGAGGTCAGTTCCTGGCAAAAAGCTGAGAGGAAAGGGTTGAGCGCCGGTTTCACGAAGCGGCTGAATCGGTCTTCCACCTCCCCGTAGGGATTGACTTTAAAGGCGCCGATTTCTATAATTTCAGATATTCTGCCGGGCGGACTGCCCTCCCAGCAAGTGGCTTCGAGGTCAAAAACGATAAAGTGCACGGCATTACAGATTTTCCGCTTCCGGTTGGGCTACTTCCATAGACGGCTGAGTCCAGGATACTTTGGAGGCGAGCCCATAATTTTCGAGGCGGTTGTGGTAAAAGTACAGCAAGAGGAAATTTTCGCTGACGACATTGCCCTGTTTGTCAAATTTCAGCGGTCTTTTGAGGTGGAACGTACCCATCCGGTCAATCCCGCTGCGGATAAGGGCCTCCGTATCGCCGCGCACCGATGCCGAGAGCCGCACTTCCCCGGCTTTTTCCATGGCTTTCAGCTTTCTCTGCAATTTGCCCACCACTTCGGTCAGGACTTCCCAGGAAAACGCATAGTCGGCGGGGGGAAGGCGGAGCACGCCGTATAGGTCGAGGCGGGCGTTTTCCTTTTTCAGAATTTCAAACGCTGCGAAAGCCACCAGGTGGCTATCGAGCACTATGTTGTACCGAAAGTAACTCTCCACTATTTTTTCCCCAAGCATTTTTGTATATTCAGACTCCCGCTGCAGGTCTTCGGTAATCCGGCCGCGGAGTTCGAAATATTCCTGCAGGGCGATGCGGTTGCCGTACTGGTCGCAGCTTTCCCCTTGTGCATCCACGGGGTTGCCCAGTACGTCCATGGGTTGGCCAAAAGAAAAGGTGATATCGTTCCCTTCGGCCAGTACTTTCCATACGAAGCGGGCGATTTGCAGGGGTTTGAAAAAATTGTCCTGCGCTTTTATAAAGCGTTCTTTTCCGATTTGTTTTAAATACTGTTCGATCAAGTATTGCGCTTCCAGCACAAAGTGGTAGCTCGTGACCAGGGGTACGATGAATACTTTTTTCGATTCCCCGCGCTGGAAGAGGGAGCGCTGTGCTTCCACCGTAGTGCTCAGAAGGCCCAGTTTCAGTTTGGTTTCCATCATCCCTGAGCGCGAGCGGGTGCCTCCCGGGAAAAATAGGCTGTTGGTGCCGCGCTGTATGGAGAGGTTGGACATTGCCTTGAGCGTTTCGAGGTAGATTTCGTTCTTTTTCCGACGATCCACGCGATAGGCGCCGAGGCGGTTCATGAAATAGGCCGTATAGCCCGTATTGTAGAGGTTCAGCCCGGCCCCGTACGAAAAAGAAGGAAGGCCTGCCACGAGATCCATCATATACCCGATGAGGATGGAGTCCAGGTTGCTGAAATGCGTAGGCACGACGACGACGACCCCTTTGGAAGCCAGTGCGCGAATCGTTTCCAAGGGCCCTTCCACGCTCAGTTTCTCACTGAGCCTCCGGCGAGCCCCGCCGATGCGCAGGAAGCCCCTCAATTTTGCCTGGAGCAGTCGGTTGAAGAAAAACGTCAGAAATTTGCGGGCGAAGAGAAAGGTCTTTATGTGGAACGTACCCACGATTTCCTCGGCATACCGATGGATGATGTCTTTGAGCAGGGCATCATTGTTGACGGCTGCTTCCGCTTCGGGCTGGTCGAAGGATTTCCGGACCAGGCGTTTGCGAAGGCGGTTCCAGAACTGGCGGTCGTTGGGTGGATCTACTTTCCAGGGTTCTTCCTGAATGCGGATGCGCTCCAAGTAAGCCGTATGGGCGATGATATCCGTTATTTTAGAGGTCGAATAGGACTTCTTCAAGCGGTTCAGCGTGAATTGTTCGATTTCCCGGACAAATGCCTGCCGGGACTCGCTGAGTTTGTAAATTGGCCAGTGCTCGATATCCGGAATGACGTGCGGGTAAGCCCGCTGCTTGGCATCTTCCATAGGTGTTCGGTTCAGCTTGGGTTAAACAGCGATTGGGCGGTTACGGAGGCGATGAAGGCCAGGATCTCTTCCCTGCCCTGGTTTTTTGCCGCGGAGGTGCGGAATTGGGGTGGGAGTTCATCCCAGGTCTCCCCGAGTTTTGCCTGAAAAGCGGCGATATTGCCCTCCAGTTCTGCTGGTTTGATGCGGTCTATTTTGGTAAAGGCCAGCACAAAGGGTATTTTCTTGGCCCCCAACCAGTTTATGAACTCTATATCTATGGCTTGCGGCGGGATATTGGAATCTATGAGCACAAAAGCGCAGAAGAGGTTTGGGCGTTGAAGCAGATAATCCTGTACCATTTTGCCCCATGCCTTTCGTTGCGTTTTGGCCACCCGGGCGTAGCCATAGCCGGGCAGGTCCACCAATTTCCAGGTTTGGTCTATGCGGTAGAAGTTCAGCAACTGGGTTTTCCCCGGCCTGTTGGAAATATGTGCCAGTCCATGTTGGCGGCACAGCATATTGATCAGGGAAGATTTCCCGACATTGGACCGGCCGATGAAGGCAAATTCGGGCAGTTCGTCTTTGGGACAGAGCTTCACCCCGGGAAAGCTTCCCATAAATTCTGCAGAGTGGATTTCCATTAAGAAATATTTAGCACAGACAAAAGTAACAAGAAATAGTGGTAATCCGTTGAGAATAGCATCCAGGACTTGTTGGGACAACCTTTGCTCCGACTCACACTTAAAAATCACATCGTATGAAAAAGCTAATGTTCTTTGTGTTCGCCTTCTGTTGGCTTGGCACCGCACAGGCCCAACTCCGGTTTGGCGTCAAAATGGGATTGAGTTCTACCGATATCAAGACCGAAACCATCAACCTCTTGGACGCCGGAGGCGCCGAGCGCTTGAAACTGGCGTTGGGCGATGCCAATTACGGCATTCACGGCGGCTTGGCCCTGCAGGCCAACATCGGACCTTTCGTGTTGCAGCCCGAGCTCAACTTCAACTCGAACACGGTGCAATGGAAGGTGACTGACGTGAAGAATCCGGGTATCGTAAACCAGATTTTCGAAGAGCGCTACACCTACCTCGACATTCCGGTGCTACTCGGTTTCCGCTTCGGCCCCCTGCGCCTGAACGCCGGTCCACAGGGGCACGTATTCCTCAACAGCGCATCCGATCTGCTGGAGTTCTCCGAGTACGACCAGCATTTCAAAGATATGGAAATCAACTGGCTCGGCGGGGCAGGCCTGGACATCTGGCGCATTTCCGTGGACTTGCGCTACGAAGGCAGTCTCAACAAATTCGGGGATCATATCCGCTTTGCCGGGAAGGACTATGCCTTTTCCAATTCCCCGAGTCGCTGGTTGGCCTCCGTTTCGTTTTTCATGAACAGCAGGAAATAGCCATGTTGCGAGCGGGAGGAGTTCAGGATTCTATCCCCTCCTCCCGTTCCAGTTGTTCCGCGATGCGGGACATCATTTTCCAGATGGGATCCTGCGGGGGGTCTGCTACGATGCGCACGGGCGTTTGCTTGACCGGGTGGATAAACTCCAGGGAGCGGCAGTGCAGATAGATCCCGCCGTGGTTGAATCCCTCGCGGGCGCCATACTTCACATCTCCGACGATTGGGCATCCCATTTTGGCCAACTGCACCCGGATCTGGTGTGGCCTCCCGGTAAGCGGTTCGACCAGCAGAAGGTGTTTCCCTTCGATTTCCCCGATCATGCGATAGTCCAGGTCTGAGCGCTTTGCATCCTTATTGCGATTGCTGGGCTGATCTAAGGCGCGCGAAATATTTTTTTCGGCATCCTTCACGATATAGTGGGTCAGGTGGCCCACTTCGGGGTCCGGACGGTTGGTCGTGACGGCCCAGTAGGTTTTTTTCACCTTTCTCTCCTTGAATAAATCGTTCATACGCGCCAGCGCCTTGCTCGTGCGCGCCAGCACAAGTGCTCCCGACACCGGCCGGTCGAGTCGGTGGATTACCCCGATGAACACCTCTCCCGGTTTGTCGTATCGGAGCTTTATGTACTCTTTGACGTATTCCGAGATGGGGCGGTCTTCTGTTTCGTCGCCCTGAACCAGGATGCCGCGGGGTTTGTTCACCGCGATGAGATGGTTATCTTCAAAAATAACCTGTAAATTTGCTGTCTCTTTCATAGTGCCTCAAAAGTATGAAATTAACGCTGGGTTTTTCCCCCTGTCCGAACGATACCTTCATATTCGATGCCCTTGTACACAAAAAAGTGGATACGGAGGGTCTTGAATTCGATATTCTGCTTGCCGACGTCGAAGAACTGAACCAAGGTGCTTTTGCCGAAAGGCTGGATATGACCAAACTCAGCTACCACGCATACGCGTATGTGGCCGAACAATATGCGCTCCTGGACTCGGGCAGTGCCCTAGGCAACGGTTGCGGCCCCCTGCTGATTGCCCGCGAGCCTGTCCCGACAGCCGATATCCCCAGCCTTCGCATCGCTATCCCGGGCAAATATACGACGGCAAATTTTTTGCTCGGCCTGGCTTTCCCGGATGCTAAGGACAAAACTCCTTTTCTGTTCTCCGAAATCGAAGACGCCGTTCTGGGCAAAAAAACCGACGCCGGACTGATTATCCACGAAAATCGCTTTACCTACGCTTCAAAAGGCCTCGTCAAACTGATAGACCTCGGCGAGTACTGGGAAGGCACGACCGGCATGCCCATACCGCTGGGCGGAATCGCTATCCGCAGGACCCTACCTACCGAAATCCGGCAAGCCGTAGGCCGGGTGCTGCGCCGCAGCGTGGAATTTGCACTCGACAATCCCCGCCAGACCCTGGATTACGTACGCTGTCACGCCCAGGAGATGGACGAAGACGTCATGTTTCAACACATCCACCTGTATGTCAACGAATACACCCGCGAATTGGGTACCCGAGGCCGCGAAGCAGTGCAGTTGCTGTTTGATAGGGCTCGGGAAAAAGGGGTCATCCCAGAGTCCGGACTGGCCCTCTTCGAATAGGCTATCCCAACAACGCGCCTACTTGTGCTAATCCGCCAATCTCATAGTTCAACTTCGTGCCCGTCGGGTTGGGCTTTCCGCCTGGATTGAACCAACAGGCCGCAAATCCATAGTCCATAGCTCCGCGCACATCGGAAATCAGGGAGTCACCCACTACCAGAACCTGCTCTCGGGGAGGAAGGCCAATGGCCTCATGCGCGTATGCAAAAAACAGCGGATCCGGTTTGGCCAGGCCGATCTCATCTGAAACGACCATCGCCGAGAAATAGGCCTCCATGCCCGCTCTTTGGATGCGGGGGCGCTGCACTTCGCGCAATCCGTTGGTTACGACCCCCATCCCTACCCGGGGATGGAGGTGTTCCAGCAACTCCAGCGCTCCTTGTACCGGAAGGGTATGCGCGATCACATGCTCCAGGAAAAGGGCGTTCATAGCCGTAGGCTCAAGTATCCCGACCAGCCCTACTGCTTCCTGAAAATCGGCAAACCGCTGCCGACGCAACTGTTCCGCATTGATTTTGCCGGCCTCCAGAGCAGTCCAGGCCGCATGGTTGCATACCTGATAGCTTTCGAAATAGTGCGATTCCTCGACTATTTGCAGGTGTGCCAACATGGAGGTGAAGGCTTTCCGGGCAGCATAGCTGAAATCCAGCAAAGTATCGTCTATGTCAAAAAGTATCCACTTGTAGCGCATGGTGTGCTTTGTGATATATCAGACAGGTTAAGAGGGGGTATTGGATGGGCTAAAAATAACTCTTTTTCCCTCCTCGCCGACCCCTCGCAACAAGTCTATTTCCTTATTGTCGCAAAGTTCGCAAAGTACTTCATACTGTTTTATTAAAATAGACCTTTTTGCCCCCTTGGCGATACTCCTTGCAACAAGTATTGCCTGAATCCATTACCTTTGGAGTGTTATCTGGCCGCACCTGTCGGCGAAAGCAGGGCGGTCCTGGTTCACAATCCGGCAAAACAACCTTATGGGAACAGAAATGGCGCAATCCGCCCTGCTCTGCACGGCATATTTCCCGCCCATATCCTATATGGCTCAGTTTCTGCGCTTCACGGAAATCGTGTTGGAGCAGTGGGAACACTACCAGAAGGGCTCTTACCGAAACCGGGCGCGCATCGCCACGGCCAACGGCGTATTGGATCTTTCTATCCCTCTCGTGAAGGGCAAACACCAGAAAATGCCCATCCGGGAAGTGCGCATTGACTATGGGCAGCCCTGGGTAAAAGCCCACCTGGACACGCTGCGGAGCGCGTACGGCAAATCGCCCTATTTCGCGGATTACATGGTCTTTTTAGAGCCCATTTTTGCCTCCAAGCCTCCCTTTTTGTTCGATCTCAATAGCGCAATATTGCAGAGGCTGCTCAAATGGTGGCGAATCCACACCCCACTTTCCCTGAGCCTCTCCTATACACCTGTTACTACTCCCTCTCCTGAGGATTTGCGCGATGCGCTATCCCCCCGGCCGGGGCGGGGCGGGACGGCGATGCCGGGAGTACAGGCCGTTGCCTACCCTCAGGTCTTCGAGGCGCGGCACGGGTTTGTCGGCGATCTAAGCGCGTTGGACTTACTTTTTTGCACCGGCCCGGAAGGAATCTTATATTTGAAAGAATCTATTGCGCTACAAACACCGCCTCATGCCCAGCTCCCATAGCCTGCTCAACCAAAGCCTACAATCGCTGCGGGCACAGACGGACGACGCCGTCAAGGCCCTGCACGAATTGACCGTGCACATCGGCAACGAGCCCCTCGCCCAGACGGTGAGCGAGTTGCGCAACCGGATCAACGACCCTTTTATGTTTGTCATCGTAGGGGAAGTGAAGGCGGGGAAAAGCAGCTTCATCAATGCATTGCTCGAAAGCCGGGAGGAGATCACTGCCGTAGCGCCGCAACCCATGACCGACACCATTCAGCAAATCGTGTACGGGCCGGAGAAAGCGGTGAGCGTCATCCATCCCTATCTAAAGCGCATTGAAGTGCCTGTGGACATTTTACAGGACATCGCCTTAGTGGATACCCCCGGCACCAATACCATCATCGAGCACCACCAGGAAATCACGGAGCGCTTCATCCCCGCTTCCGATCTGGTCGTTTTTGTCTTTGAAGCCAAAAACCCCTACCGGGAGTCGGCTTGGCAGTTTTTCCAGTTCATACACCAGGACTGGCGCAAGAAGGTCGTCTTTGTCCTACAGCAAAAAGACCTGTTGCCCGAAGAAGATTTGTCTGTCAACATTGCCCGCCTAACGGAATACGCTGAAAAAAAAGGCGTAAGCCAACCCCTTATCTTTGCCGTTTCGGCCAAATGGGAACTCGAGGGCAACGAGGAGAAATCGGGCTTCCCACCTGTACGCGCCTACATCCGCGAGAATATCACCGGCGGAAAAGCGCCTTTGCGCAAGCTGGAGAGTAGCCTGCAGACCTCTCTTCACCTGCTGGGCAATATCTCCGAGGGGCTGGCGCTGCGCCGCCGGCAATGGGAAAAAGACACTGGGTTCCGAAAGGATATCGCCGAGTCGCTCCTGCGGCAGGAATCCCTTTCCAACCGACAGGTGGATATCCTCATCGAAAACCTGATTGCTGGCTACGACCGCATCACCGCATCAAAAGACCAGGCCCTCGACGAGGGGCTGAGCCTCTTCCCCCTGCTCTACCGCTCTTTTCTCTCCGTGTTCAACAAGCAGTCCTCGGCGCAGCACTGGCTGGAAGAAACGGCGCACCATCTGGAACACGAACTCAACCAGACCCTGCAGGCCCGTCTGCAGGAAGGCATAGGCGACCTGGCCGACAGCGTACAGCAGATGGCACGCCTCATAGACCTAAAAATCCGCAATAGCGAGACCATACTGCAAAACAACCACGAAATCTTCAGCGCCATCGCCGAGAAGCGCAGCCACGTGTTCCGCGACCTGCAGGAAGCCTTCGAAGACTTTATCCGAAAAGGGGAAAACTTTAGCAGCTCGGAGCTATTCCCCGACAAGACGCCCCTGCCCGGTACATTCGCCACGGGAAGCGGCCTGGCGGTCATTGGGATAGCCCTCACCGCCCTCACGCACGGCATGGTGTTCGACATCACCGGGGGCGTGCTCACGGCATTGGGCATCCTCTTCGCAGGGGTCGCGAGCGCAACCCGCCGAAAAAAGATCCTCCTCGGCTTCCGGGAGGAGATTCGAAAGGGACGGGAACGCATTTCCGAAGAGGTGTCCGGACAGCTCAAACGCTATATCCGGCGGCTCAAAGAGCGCATAGACAGCCACTTCGACCCCTTCGACGTACTGCTCGAAAAAGAAGCGGCCCAACTTGGAAAGCTCGAAATTGAACAGCGACAAGTACAAACCCGTTTACAAGAATTAGAAAGCCATATCGCGCGATTGTTGAAACAACCAGAGGATGAAAAATAAATTTGTAGCCGCGTTCCTCGCCTTGTGCTTCGGCATACTGGGCGTACACCGCTTTTATCTGGGGCGGCGGTTCTGGGGCATCCTGCACCTGCTGCTTTTTTTTATAACCCTGACGATTACGATCGACGGGGAAGGTCCTGTCATTCTGTTTCCCGCCATCCTCGGTTTTGTGGACGCCATACTACTCTTCGCGATGCCGATGGAAGACTTCGATGAGCGCTATAATGCCAAGCGCATCCTGCAACGCGCGCGCATGCAGGATGCCCAGGACGAGTACGCCGACTACGCAGCGCCCGAGGCCTCCCGCCCGCGCGAGGAAAAGCGCGCAAAACGCAGCGGCTACAGCGACGAATTCCTCAAGAAGCTCGGCATTGACAAGTTCCGCTCGGGCGATTTCGCAGGTGCAGTAGAAGCCTTCCGGGAAAGTATAGAACAAGGCATGGATACCCCGGCCATGCACTTCAACCTGGCCTGTTGTTTTTCCATGCTCCACGATGCCCCCAGCGGGTTTGAACACCTCGAAAAAGCTGTAGCCCGCGGATTCACAGAGACCGATAAAATCGGAAACCACGCGGCATTGCACTATTTGCGTATCCAGCCGGAGTTCGCGGCATTTGTAGCGAACGGATACCGCCGCAAGCCCGCCAGTTCATCCGACCCCGCGCCTGCCCAGGGCACGCACTCTGGCTCTGCCCCTGTCATTGACGAACTTTTTCAACTCGGCGAGTTGATGGAAAAAGGATTGATCTCCGAAGAAGAGTTCCGCAGAGAGAAAGAAAAACTTTTGCGCACATAATGCAACCCCTTGCAGAACGGATGCGCCCGACGCGCCTGGACAGGTACTACGGGCAAAGCCACTTGGTGGGGCAGGGCTCTGTCCTGCAGCAGGCAGTAGCGTCCGGGCATCTGCCCTCTATCATCCTTTGGGGCCCTCCCGGTGTCGGTAAAACGACGCTCGCCCACATCCTGGCTACCGAGATGCAGCGGCCTATCTATACGCTCAGCGCCATACATTCCGGGGTAAAAGAGGTGCGCGACGCCATTCAAAAAGCCGAACAACAGCGCTTTTTCAATCGGGCCAACCCGCTGTTGTTCATTGACGAAATACACCGCTTCAGCAAAAGCCAGCAAGACTCGCTCCTGGGCGCCGTGGAAAAAGGAACCGTAACCCTCATAGGTGCCACTACGGAAAACCCCTCTTTTGAAGTGATCCCCGCCCTGCTGTCGCGCTGCCAGGTATATGTCCTGAAGCCCCTGGAGCCCGAGCAGCTCGTCCAGCTCATCCACCTTGCCCTGAAGGAGGACGAAATCCTCAAGCACCAGAAAGTAACCCTCCTGGAATACGAAGCCCTGCTCTATTATTCCGGTGGCGACGCGCGCAAACTCTTCAACCTGCTCGAACTCCTGTGCGCCGCCCCAGGCGACGGAGAGGAAGTGCGCATCTACAACGAGCGGGTAGAAGAGCGCGTCCAGCAGCAAACGGCGTTTTACGACAAAGGAGGAGAGCAGCACTACGATATTGCGTCCGCGTTTATCAAGTCCATACGCGGAAGCGACCCCAATGCCGCCCTTTACTGGTTGGCCCGCATGATGGAAGGCGGGGAAGACGTGAAATTCATAGCCCGGCGCATGGTCATCGCCGCCGCAGAGGACATCGGATTAGCCAACCCCAATGCTTTGTTGATGGCACAGACCGCTTTCCAGGCTGTGCAGGCCATCGGCTGGCCAGAATCGCGCATCATCTTGTCGCAGGCCGTCCTCTACCTCGCCACCTCTCCGAAGAGCAATTCCGCTTATCTGGGCATCGAAGCCGCCCTCGAACTCGCCCAAAAGAGCAGCCGCGCCCCCGTTCCGCTACACCTGCGCAATGCACCTACCTCGTTGATGAAAAATCTGGGGTACGGGCAACACTACCAATACGCCCACGACTTCCCCGGAAACTTTGCCCCACAGGAATTTCTGCCCGAAGAACTGGCCGGTGCCCAACTCTATACCCCCCAGCAAAATCCCGCCGAGGAGCGCGTACGGCAACAACTGCGCAACTGGTGGAAGGAAAAATACGGGTATTAACCCATTTTATTGGCAAAAATCCAGTCAACCCGTTTCATTTGTTTTACTTTTTCTTTATGTTCGACCCCAATTGCGTCAAGGCAATTATCCCCCACAGCAAAATTCGGTTTGCGACATGAAGATATTGCCCAAATATACTTTCTTTTTTCTCTGTCTCGGTTGGAGCCTGTACGGCCGGGCGCAAGTCCGCCCCCCTCACGCTCAAGCGATACCCCGGGACCAGGCGGTCAACGTCATCCTCATGATCGGCGACGGGATGGGGCTGGCACAGGTCAGCGCGGCCCTCTATGCCAATTTCAACCAACTCCACATCGGACGCCTGCCGATCCTGGGATTCCACAAATCGTACTCCTCTGACCAGCTCGTGACAGATTCTGCTGCTGGTGCCACTGCCTTCGCCTGCGGGCGAAAGACCTTCAACAGCGCCATCGGGTTGACTAAGGACTCCCTTCCCTGCAAAACCCTGCTCGAGGAAGCCGAGGAACGGGGGCTCGCCACCGGCCTCATCGTCACCTCTACCATCGTACACGCCACCCCCGCCGCATTTGCCGCGCACGCCATCTCCCGGGAGTACTACGAAGACATCGCCCTGGACATGGCCGATTCCGGAACCGACCTCCTGATCGGTGGAGGTATGCAGTATTTCACCCGCCGGGAATCCGATGAGCGCAACCTGGTAAGCGACCTCAAAGCCAAAGGCTACGCCGTGGAAGATTACATGAATACGCCCCTGAATGGGTTTAAATGGAATCCCAACAAACCACTGGCCTATTTCACTGCCGACAAACAGCCGCTCAATGTAGCAGCCGGCCGCGACTATCTGGCCCTGGCTGCTAAAATGGGGCCGCTTTTTTTGGAAAAACGAAGTAAAGAGGGCTTTTTTCTCATGATCGAAGGCTCCCAAATTGATTGGGCCTGCCACGCACGCGACGGCAAATTGGCCATCAAGGAAACCCTGGATTTCGACCGCGCCGTGGGAGAAGCCCTCAAATTTGCCCAGAACAGTCAAAACACCTTACTCATCGTAACTGCCGACCATGAAACCGGCGGCATGGCACTTATGCCGGGTTCAAAAATGGGTAAGGTAGAAACTGCTTTTACCACCAACAACCACACGGCAAGCCTCATCCCCGTATTCGCATACGGCCCCGGCTCAGCCTGCTTCTCCGGTATTTATGAGAATACGGATATCTATTTCAAAATCCGCGAAGCCCTGGGCTTCGACCCAGCAGGCAATCACCCCGCCTCAGGACCTACCATCCAGAAAGAAACCCAACATCAGGTCGGGGAAAGCAATCGGCCTCCTCGCTGACCTCTCAGCACAAGTCCAAAAAAAAGCGCCGCCGGGGTGCCGGCGGCGCTGCTACATATAAGCCAGTAATAGATAACATCCTCTTTTATTGCTCTTTTTTCCTTAACATCAACTTTCTCCTGTATATGTACCAATTACCATGCCAAAATCATTTTTTATCAAAAATTTTCTACACAAAAGCCCTTTTACTGTGTGTTTGCGTATTGGCCTGGATGGGCGTAGATGCACAGACAAATGAAAATATACTGTCTTTCAACGAAATACGGCTTGAGCGTCAAAAAACGGGAATGTGGGTATTGGGGGCATGGGCCCTGGGTAATATCGGTACGGGGATAGCCCTGAGTGGTCAACGGGATGGAAGCGCGAAGTATTTCCACCAAATGAACGCCGGGTGGAACCTCGTCAACCTGGGCATTGCTTCGGTGGGCTATCTAGCTGCCGTACGCACCGATCCAGCTGCCGGCGGGTTGTACGAAAGCATACAATCCCAGTACCAAATCCAAAAGATTCTCCTGTTGAATACCGGGTTGGACGTAGCCTATATGGCGGGCGGTGCCTATTTGATCGAGCGCAGCAAGAACGATCGCAAAAACCCGGACCGGCTCAAGGGGTTTGGACAAAGCATTCTGCTGCAGGGCGGTTTCCTGTTCGTCTTCGATTTGGCGCAATACGCCTGGCTTGCCTCTTCCAATGAGACCTTGAAAACCCTTTTGGGAAGCATGGGCCCGACCTCAGACGGAATCGGACTAACCCTTCGGTTTTAGGGATCCCCTGCGGCCCAGTTCGATAGCTTCCAGCGCTTCGATACGCCCTTCGTGTATGGTGAAGCGCACAAGGGTGCGCATGAGGTGGAACCCCTCCTGGCCGCAAGCTCCCGGGTTGATATGCAGGAGCCCCAACTCGCGGTCCGGCATAATTTTCAGGATGTGGGAGTGCCCACAAATGAACAGTCCGGGCTTTTCGGCGAGCAGCCATTTTTTGATGCGGGCCGGGTATTTGCCCGGATAGCCCCCGATATGGGTCATCGCGACCTTCAGGCCTTCTACTTCGAAAACCAGGTTTTCGGGAAACTGCGCCCGCACGGAAAGATCGTCAATGTTGCCATATACGCCGCGCAACCGCTTGAGGCGACACAGTTCGTCTGCAACATCACCGGGGCCGAAATCACCGGCATGCCAAATCTCATCGCAAGACCTGAGGAAGTGCAGGATATCTTCGTCTAAATACCCGTGGGTGTCCGAAAGCAAACCGATGCGGCGCATAAGGGGTGGATGATAAGATACGTATTGCGAGGGGTCAAAGCGGAATATTACCGTGTTTTTTCCTGGGCAGATGGGCAACTTTGTTGTCCGTCATGGCAAAGGCCCGAATCAGTTTGCGACGCGTTTCGGCAGGGTCTATCACTTCGTCAATAAATCCCCGTTGTGCAGCGCGGTAGGGATGCGCGAACGCTTCCTGATACTCCCTTTCTTTCTGAACCAGCATATCGGCGGGAGAGGCAGCCTCGGCGATTTCTTTCCGGAAAATGATTTCGGAGGCCCCCTTGGCGCCCATCACTGCAATTTCGGCGCTGGGCCAGGCCAGGTTGAGGTCTGCACCGATGTGTTTGGAGTTCATGACATCGTAAGCCCCGCCATACGCTTTCCGCGTGATTACCGTCAGGCGGGGCACCGTTGCCTCGCTGAACGCATACAACAATTTCGCACCGCTGGAGATGATGCCATTCCATTCCTGATCGGTACCGGGCAGGAAACCGGGCACATCCACCAGTACGAGCAGCGGGATATTGAAACTATCGCAGAAGCGAACAAACCTGGCCCCTTTTCGCGAGCTGTTCACGTCCAGGACGCCGGCCAGGCACATCGGCTGGTTGCCCACTATCCCGATGCTCCGACCGGCGATACGGGCAAAGCCCACTACGATATTGTCGGCATACGATTCCTGAATTTCAAAAAAAGAGCCCTCGTCCACGATACCGTGTACCACCTCGCGCATGTCATAGGGGTGGTTGGGATTATCCGGGATGATACCACGCAGGGCAGGACGGTGTTCATCCCCGAGTTCGTAGGGCAGCCCGGCGGGTTTTTCTTCGCAATTTTGAGGTAGATACCCCAGTAAGGTACGCACTTTTTCCAGGCAATCCAGGTCGTTCGCGGCGGTCAGGTGGGTCACGCCGGATTTAGAAGCATGGGCCTGTGCACCTCCGAGTTCTTCTGAGCTCACCGTCTCGTTCGTGACCGTTTTTACCACGTTAGGCCCTGTGACGAACATGTAAGAGCTCTCTTCGACCATGACGACGAAGTCGGTGATAGCTGGTGAATATACAGCTCCCCCCGCGCACGGCCCCATGATGGCGGAAATTTGGGGCACTACCCCCGAGGCCATCACGTTTCGGTAGAAAATATCGGCATAGCCGCCCAGGGAATTGACCCCTTCCTGTATGCGCGCCCCACCGGAGTCGTTCAGTCCGATTACGGGAGCCCCGTTTTTCATGGCCAAATCCATGATTTTGCAGATTTTTTCTGCGTGGGTCTCCGACAATGACCCCCCGAACACGGTGAAGTCCTGTGCGAACACATATACCAGACGGCCGGCGATCGTGCCATACCCCGTCACGACTCCGTCTCCGGGGAACTGCTGTTCGGCCATGCCAAAATCCGCACAACGGTGGCTGACCAACATACCGATTTCTTCGAAGGAGTGAGGATCGAGCAAAAAGTGGATGCGCTCGCGCGCCGTGAGTTTGCCCTTTTGGTGTTGGTTTTCTATCCGCTTCGCCCCACCGCCTTGCAGGGCTTCGCTTTTCTTTTGGAGGAGGAGTTCCAGTTTGTGGTCCATACAGTCGTATCTTGGGAGTGAGGGATTGTGTGCCGCGTTCTTTACACAAGCCTATGCCATATAACAGGGCGAAGTTAATCAATAGACTGGTTGCGCGAGGTCAGCGAGGGGCAAAAAAGCAGCATTTTCTTTTCGACCTTTTAGATACCGTATAAAAAGCGAAAAAAAGCTTATTTTAGAACCCAACAAAACTAACTTTGCGGAACTTCTGAGAAAAAGCAACATTTTATGGGTTATCTTGACAACTTTCCCCCGCTCTCGCAGCGGGTCCTGCGGATGGCGGAATCCGAGACACTCCGCATGGCTGCCCTCGCGCGCGAACTCAAGGCGCAAGGCCACGAAGTGATCAACCTCAGCATCGGTGAGCCGGATTTCGATACCCCCGACCACATCAAGAACGAAGCCAAAAAAGCCTTGGACGAGGGGTTTACTAAATACACGCCCGTACAGGGCATCCCCGAACTGAGGGAAGCGATTTGCACGAAGTTCAAGCGCGACAATAACCTGACGTTCAAGCCCAACCAGATTGTCGTCTCCAATGGGGCCAAGCAGTCCCTGGCCAATATCTTTTACTCTCTGCTGGACGAGGGCGACGAAGTAGTCATCCTGGCCCCTTACTGGGTAAGCTATGTGGATATGGTAAAAGTGACCGGCGGGCATCCGGTCATCGTGTACTCTTCTATCGAACAGGATTACAAGTCCAGCGCCGAACAAATCGAGCAGGCCATTACCCCGCGCACCAAAGCACTCCTGTTTTCTTCGCCCTGCAACCCGACTGGCTCCGTCTATACCCATGCCGAGCTCGCTGCCATCGCGCAGATGCTGTCGGCACACCCCCACGTGACGGTCATTTCCGATGAAATCTACGAATACATCAATTTCACCGGGCAACACGCCAGCATCGGCACCTTCGAAGAGGTAGCCGACCGCACCGTCACCGTCAATGGCTTTTCCAAAGGCTTTGCAATGACCGGCTGGCGCCTCGGTTACATCGGCGCACCGGAATGGCTGGCGAATGCGTGTACCAAAATACAGGGCCAATACACCTCCGGGGCCAATTCTTTCGGACAAAAAGCTGCTGTACACGCCCTGCTATCAGACCTCGCACCCACCCACCATATGAAAGAGGCCTTCTTACAGCGCCGCAACATGGTCGCGGAGCGGTTAGGGCAAATCCCCGGCTTCAAGGTAAACCTGCCACAAGGGGCCTTCTACAGCTTCCCCGACATCAGCAATTTCTTTGGAACGTCGGACGGGCACGTGACGATTCGCAACGCGGATGATTTCAGCGAATATATCATCAACAAGGCCCACGTGGCGCTTGTCTCCGGCACTGCTTTTGGAGCAGAACAGTGCATCCGTATTTCGTACGCCGCCTCTGAAGAGGAGTTGCGTACAGCCATTCAGCGAATTGCAGAAACCGTAAAAAACCTGAAGTAAGCGAAAGCCCCCTTATGCAGCCAATACCCCCCAAAGTCCGACAAGAACCTGCCGTTCTGGTCGAGCATGGCCATACGCGCATCGACCCATACTACTGGCTGAATCAACGGGAAAACCCGGAAGTACTCGCATACCTACAGGCGGAGAACGCGTATCTACAGGCAGAAATGGCGCATACTGCCAGGCTGCAAGAGACGCTCTTTGAGGAAATCGTATCCCGAATTCCTCAAAACGACCAGTCTGTGCCGTACCTGGAGAGGGGGTATCTGTACTTCAGCCGCTATGAAGCGGGATTGGAATACCCTGTCTATCTTCGAAAAAAAGACGCCCCGGACGCCCCCGAAGAAGTGCTCTTGAATGTCAACGAACTCGCCGAAGGCAAAGCCTACTACCAGGTAGGGGAACGCAGCATCAGCCCCGACAACAGCATCCTGGCCTTTGGGGAGGATACCCTGGGGCGCCGGGTATATACCCTGCGGTTCCTAGATCTGGCTACCGGGCAGTTCCTCGAAGACAGCCTGCCGGAAACCACTGGGCTTGCCGTCTGGGCGCAGGACGGACGCCACGTGTTTTATACAGCCAAAGACCCCCAAACCCTGCGTGGTTACAAAATCATGCGCCATGTGCTGGGCACCCCCGCCGAAGAGGACAGCACCGTGTTCCACGAGTCGGATGAGACCTTCGACGCCCACATCTATTTGTCTAAATCCCGAAAATTCCTCCTCATCCTCTCCTCGCAAACCATCTGCCAGGAGTTCCGGATTTTGGAAGCCAACCGGCCCGACGGAGAATTTAGGATTTTTCACCCCCGGGAGCGGGGCCTGGAGCATCACATTTTCCACCACAACGACTGTTTTTATATCCGGACCAACCTCGACGCCCAGAATTTCCGACTGATGGTCACGCCGGAGGGGAGTACGGATAAAAGCAACTGGCGCGAAGTAGTCCCTCATCGGGAAGATGTGTTACTGGAGGATGTAGAAGAGTTCCGGGACTTTCTCGTCCTGAGCGAACGGCAGCGGGGGATTACCCAAATGCAGGTCCTCGAACTGGGGGGCAGCTCCCATTACATCGCATTTCCGGAGGCGGTCTATCTGGCGAGTACCTCTGTCAACCTCACGTTCGACGCCGACGTGCTGCGCCTGAGTTACCAATCGCTCACCACGCCTGTTTCTACCTTCGACTACCACCTTCGTACCCGGGGGATGCGACTTTTGAAACAAGAAGCCGTCCTGGGCGGTTTTGACCCGGGCCACTATGAATCCGAACGAATCTATGTGCCGGCTCGGGACGGGGTACAAGTCCCCGTTTCCATCGTGTATAGGAAAGGATTTGCCAAAGACGGATCCCGCCCCCTGTTGCTGTACGGCTACGGTTCTTACGGGCTTAGCATGGATCCCTACTTCAGCATTTCGCGCCTCAGCTTGTTGGATCGCGGCTTTGCGTTTGCCATAGCCCATGTGCGGGGAGGGGAAGAGCTGGGGCGGGCCTGGTACGAAGGCGGGAAATTGTTCAAAAAGAGGAATACCTTCTACGATTTCATAGACTGTGCCGAGTTTTTGATTGCCCATGGATATACTTCGCCCGGCCACTTATATGGCATGGGAGGAAGTGCCGGCGGACTGCTCATGGGAGCAGTAGCCAACCTCCGCCCCGACCTATGGAACGGGATTGTAGCGGCGGTCCCCTTCGTGGATGTCATCACCACTATGCTGGACGAATCTATACCGCTCACCACCTTCGAGTTCGATGAGTGGGGCAACCCCAAAGACAAGTCCTTCTACGAGTATATGCTCTCGTATTCTCCCTACGACAACGTGGCCCGGCAGGATTATCCCGCGATGCTGGTCACCACCGGGCTACACGATTCCCAGGTCCAATACTGGGAACCCGCAAAATGGGTGGCGAAACTTCGCGAACTAAAAACCGACTCCAACCCGCTATACCTCTACACGAATATGGACACAGGCCACAGCGGAGCTACCGGCAGGTTTGAACGCTACCGGGAAATCGCCCTCGAGTACGGTTTCCTGCTGGATCGGGAGGCCAGGCTGTCCTAGGCGCTCATCGCAGGATTTCAATGAGCTTTCCCATCAAATCGTCCACTTCGCCAAGGGTATTGTGGTGCGAAAAAGAAAAGCGCAAAGTCTTGCGCGGCGAGTCTTTGGCCAGTGCGTCCAGCACGTGTGATCCTGCATCTGCACCCGAGCTGCAGGCGCTGCCCCCCGACACGGCTACCCCCGCGATGTCCAGGTTCAAAAGCAGCAGGTCGGCTTTTGCCGACGGAGGAAACGCTGCGCTCAGGATTTTGTAGTGCCCCTTTCCAAAAGGGTCTCCGTTGAACACCACCTCCGGGAAAGCAGCCTGCAGACGAAAAGCCAGCGCGTCCCGGACGGCCCGGATTTGTTCTTCGCGCCGGTCCCGCTCTGAAAGAGCCAGCCCCAGTGCTTTGGCCATGCCGAGGATGCTGTGCACGTTCTCCGTACCTCCCCGCATATTGCGCTCCTGAGACCCCCCGTCAATAAAAGGCCGCAGGCGGTTGGCCTGGTTGATATATAAAAAACCAACTCCTTTGGGTCCGTGGAACTTATGGGCCGAACCGGATAGAAAATCTACCGACAGCAGCGACAGATCCAGGGGATAATAACCAATGGTTTGCACGGTATCGGTATGGAACAGGGCCCCGTACTTCCTGCACAGCGCCGATATGGATGCCAAATCCGACAAGGTGCCGATTTCGTTGTTGGCATGCATTATGGATACGAGGGTGGACGGCCCCTCTTGCAGAATTTCCTCCAGATGATTCAGGTCTATATGCCCGTCGGGATGCTGCCGGACAAAAACCGTCTCAGTTCCCAGGTCGCGTTCCATGGCCGATAAAGAATGCAGCACACAATGGTGTTCGGTGCGGGCGCTCACAAAACGCCGCACCCCCAGGTCGAGCGCAGAGCGCTTTAGCGCCATGTTATTGGCTTCTGTGCCCCCTGAGGTGAAGAAGATTTCGCCGATAGAAGCATTTAATGCGTGTGCGATTTGTTTGCGGGCCTGTTCGACTGCCGCCCGCGCCCTGCGGCCTTCCTCGTGAATGGAGGATGGGTTACCGGACAGTTCGCGAAGTGCCTGGAGCATTATCTCGACGACTGCCGGGTCGGGCGGCGTCGTCGCTGCATGGTCAAAATAGATTCGGGCCATAACTCAACCGAGGTTTTTGCCAAACCAGTTTTCGATCAGGGCCTGCTCGACCCCGAAGTTCTGTTCGTGATGGTATTCGTTCGTTTTGGGATCGTAGCGGTAAGCCCTGCCCCATTCCTGGAAATGGGCGGCCAGTTCCTCTATCGCATCCAGGATGGTGGATACTTCCACGTCCGTCAAGATGGGGTGTATAGAGAGGCGTATCCAGCCTGGTTTTTCGGAGAGGTCTCCTCTGGAGATCTGGTTGGTGATTCGGGCGGAGTGCTCCTGCGACACGTGCAGCAGGTAGTGCCCGTAGGTACCCGCACAAGAGCAGCCACCGCGCACCTGGATTCCGTAGCGGTCGTTGAGTAGGCGCACCCCCAGGTTATAGTGCAGTCCGTCAATATAGAAAGAGACGATGCCCAGTCTGTCGCGATGTTGCGGAGCCAGCACGTGGAGGTTGGGGATAGCCTCGATACGCTTCCAGACCCTTTCCATCATTTCGTGTTCGCGGTCGAGGATGGCTTTTACGCCCATTTGTTCTTTGAGCTGGATGGCAAGTGCCACTTTGATGGTTTGCAGGAAGGCCGGTGTCCCTCCGTCTTCGCGAGCCTCGATTTCGTCGATGTATTTATGCCCGCCCCAGGGGTTGGTCCAGTCCACCGTACCGCCTCCCGGGTTGTCGGGCACCTGATTTTTGTACAGATTGGGGTCAAAAATCAGGATTCCTGCTGCCCCGGGGCCACCCAGGAACTTGTGGGGGGAAAAATAGATGGCGTCGAGGTGTTGCCCCGGCTGCGCGGGGTGCATACAGATGTCGATGTACGGGGCGGAACAGGCGAAATCCACAAAGCAGAGCCCCTCGTGGCGGTGCATGATTTCTGCGATTTGGTGGTAGGGCGTAAAAATGCCCGTCACGTTTGAGCAGGACGTGACCGCTGCGATTTTGGTTTTCCGCGCCCGGTAGCGGGACAGAAGCAGCTCCAGGTGCTCCAGATCTACGAGTCCCTCTTCGGTGGGAGCGATGACCTCGAGATCCACGATAGTTTCCAGCCAGCTCGTCTGGTTGGAATGATGTTCCATGTGGGTCACGAATACCACGGGCCGCTCCTCTTCCGGGAGTTGGATGCGGTTGCGATGCCGCTCATGGACTTTCAGTCCGAGGATGCGCTGAAATTTATTGACCACGCCGGTCATGCCCGAATTCGAGGCGATCAGTACATCCTCTTTTCTCGCGCCCACATGGTTTTTGATAATGGCCTTCGCGTGGTGATACGCCTGGGTCATCGCGTTTCCGGTGACCGTCGTTTCGGTATGTGTATTGCCTACAAAAGGGCCGATTTCCTGGGAAATCAGCGATTCTATAGGCGCATAGAGCCTACCGCTGGCGGTCCAGTCGGCATAGACGATTTTTTTGATTCCGTAAGGGGTCTCGAAGGCCTGTTCGATTCCAATGGTGTTCTCCCGGAACGGTGCGAAATGCGCTTCGAGAGCAGTCTGGTTGGGGCGGATTGCGAGGTTTCTCATCGTGCTGCGAAATTTTTTACCTGTTGCTTGATCTTAGCGGCTAATTCGCTTGCTTCTTCCAGGTTCGGTGCCTCTGCGTAGATACGGATAATCGGCTCTGTGTTGGAGCGGCGCAGATGTACCCATCCCGATTCAAAGTCCACTTTTAGTCCGTCGATCGTAGAGTGTGTTTCCTGTTGGTAAATATGTTCAAGCTGGCCCATCAGCACATCGAGGTCGAGGGAGGGATCCAGGTCTATTTTGTCTTTCACCATCTCGTAATGCGGGAATTGCGCCCGAAACGCTGAGGCGCTGCCTCCGAAAGCGCTCAGGGCGCTCAGGAACAACGCTACACCTGCTACGGCATCGCGCCCGTAGTGCAATTCCGGTACGATGATACCCCCGTTGCCTTCCCCGCCGATTACGGCGCCCACTTCGCGCATCTTTGCTGCTACATGAACCTCTCCCACTGCGCTGGCAAAATACTGCCCCCCGTGTTGTATCGTAACATCCCGAAGGGCGCGGGAAGAAGACAGGTTGGAAACCGTGTTGCCGGGCCTGGAGCGCAATACGTAATCCGCGATGGCCACGAGCGTGTATTCCTCGCCAAAAGGGAGTCCATTTTCAGCGATCAGGGCCAGTCGGTCCACATCGGGATCTACGGCAATACCCAAGTCGGCCTGATGAGCTACTACCGCCTCGGACAGGCCCTTCAGGTGCTCCGGCAAAGGCTCCGGATTGTGTGCGAAATGGCCGTCTGGGGTGCCGTTCAAGACGATGACCTCGCAGCCCAGGCGAGCGAGTAGGTCGGGAAGCACCAGCGATCCCGTGGAGTTGACCGCATCGAGTACGACGCGGAAAGCGGAATCCCGCACCGCAGCCAGGCGCACCATTGGATGAGCGAGTACCGCATCTATGTGCCGGGTGAAAAACCCCTTTCCCTCCGACAAAGTCCCCAGGGTATCTACCCCGGCGAAGGAATAATTGGCATCCCGGGCCAGGTCGAGGATCCGTTTCCCCGTTTGCGGGGAGATGAAATCGCCTTGTGCGTTCAGGAACTTCAGCGCGTTCCATTCCTTTGGGTTGTGGCTTGCGGTGATGATGATACCGCCGTGTGCGCCTTCCCATACGACCGCCATTTCGACGGTAGGGGTGGTAGAAAGCCCTGCGTCCACCACATCAATCCCCTGGGCGAGAAGGGTTTGCACGACGAGCCCTTGTACGATGGCTCCTGAAATACGGGCATCCCGACCCACGACTACTTTGGGCTTTGGAGATTCCTCGAGGAGCAACATACCAAATGCCGCCACGCTTTCCACTATGTCGAGGGGTGTCAGGTTCTGCCCCACTCTCCCGCCTATGGTCCCCCTGAATCCTGAAATTGATTTGATTAAAGCCACTTTATTTTTTGTTGCAAAAGTAAAAAAAGGCCTGTTAACCGCGTATTTTTGACTTGGATAATCCCCCTGACAAGCCATCAAAAATTCCTTGTCGCTGACCTCTCGCAACCAGTTTCTTCTAAAATCAATTTCGCTATGCATATCTTACTTGAATGGGACACCGAGTTGTTTAAACTGATCAACGGGCAGTGGCATATGGGGCTGCTGGACTGGGTTATGCCCTGGTGGCGGGATAAAACGACCTGGATACCCGCTTACCTGGCGCTGCTCGCTTTCCTGCTGTACACCTTCCGAAAAAATGCCTTTCCTTTCCTGCTTGCCGCCATCCTTTGCGCGGGGCTTTCGGATATAGCCAGCAGCAAAATCATGAAGCCCACTTTTAAGCGCCTGCGGCCTTGTAACGCCCCAGAGCTGCAGCACGACGTCCGGCTGCTGAGCGGATGCGGCAAGGCATATAGCTTTACGTCCTCCCATGCGGCCAACCACTTTGCCCTGGCCACTTTTCTCAGCCTGACCTTGGGCGTTTTTTACCGAAAAATCATTCCCTGGCTTTATCTATGGGCCGCCAGCATAGCCTACGGACAGGTTTACGTGGGCGTGCACTACCCTTCCGATGTCCTCGTCGGTGCAATTTTAGGATGGATAATTGGCAACATTGTTGCAAATTTGTATTTTCGCCTCCCGAAAGCTGTTCAGATACGATAGGCTTGTGGGCAGGAGCGCATTGAGGGTTGTGGAAAAGCGCTATCGCCGCTCTGGGCATTTGGGCGGTATTCAGCCACTCGTCCTCTGCCTACTTTCTTTTTTCAGTCAATAGACTTGTTGCGCGGGGTCAGCGAGGAGGGAAAAAAGAGTCATTTTTTGT
>CAZSMU010000049.1:12017-23440 GCA_964607915.1 uncultured Haliscomenobacter sp. | reverse complement strand
CACCTGGTACACCCTGAAAAAATGTTGCTTCCCATTGTGCGGGGAGGCTCACTGGGAAAATTCAGTACATCTCTCGGGGTCTGGGTCTATGATATACTGGCCGGAGTGGCCCCCCGCGACCGGCGCGCCATGCTCTCCCGTCGCGAGGCGCTCGCGGCAGAGCCCCTTCTGGATGCAGAGAGAGTACTCGGCGCATGCCTATATGCAGAATATCGCACCGACGACGCCCGACTGACCCTGGCCCTGGTCAAAACGGCAATGGAACAGGGTGCCGATTGTATAAACTACCTGGAAGCAAGTGCCTTCTTGTACGACGAGGTGGGTGCCATCAAAGGAGTTCGCATAAAAGACCATGCGAATCCGGATACCCCTGTGTTCCAAGTAGAGGCGAAATGCGTGGTGAATGCAGCCGGCCCCTGGGCCGATCAGGTCATGGAAATGGACCAACCTAAAAAGCAGAAAAATCTGTTTCTGAGCAAAGGGGTGCATTTAGTCGTCCCTTACGCCCGTCTGCCGTTACGGCAATCCGCCTATTTCGATATGCAGGACGGGAGGATGGCCTTTGCCATTCCGCGCAATGGTACGACTTATATCGGTACTACCGACACGCGCTACGCCGAAAGCATAGACGACGTGCAGGCCCTGGAGAGCGATGCGGCTTATCTCCTCGAGGGTACGCGGCGCATGTTCCCATCGGCAGATCTGAAGCGCTCCGATGTCGTGTCGAGCTGGGCGGGGCTGCGCCCCCTGATCTACGAGCCGAATAAGCCGGGATCTGAAATTTCGAGAAAAGAAGAGGTTTTTATAGCGGACTCGGGCTTGATCAGCATCGCAGGGGGCAAACTGACGGGCTACCGCATCATGGCAAAACGGGTGCTGGACCTCGTTGTCCAAAACCTACAGAAAAAGGCTCCCGGAAAGTATCCGCCTTGCAAAACCCAGCAAATCAGACTGTGGGGAAACAGCTTTGGAACCTGGGAGGCTATGCAGGACTTTCTCCGTGCCCTGGAAAAGCGCGTGACAGCCGTCGGCTTGCCCCTCTCGCGGGCTTCTTACCTGCTGCAAAACTACGGAGACCAATCGGGGAAGGTACTCGAAGCGATGGAGCCCGAAGCGTCGTCAGACCCGGAAACCCGCCTTCTGCTGGCCGAGTTGCGCTACGCCATCCGGGAAGAAAGCGTCGTTCGCCCGATGGACTTTTTGCTGCGGCGCACGGGGCGAGCCTACTTCGAAATGAGCGCCCTGGCGCATGTTTTGCCGTTGGTGCTGACCGTGTTTCAGCAGGAATGGCAGTGGAGTGCGGAGCAACTCGCAGAAGAGGAAGCCCTTACCCATATTGCATTGGATAAATTGAGCATGCGCCATGCTTGACCTCGACCTCCTGCGCTTTCTCGAGGGGCTGCCGCAGCGAACCGATAAAGGCAAACGCCAGGTCTGGGACTCCTTTCGCGGGAGCTGGGTAGCAGCTACCCCGGAGGAGCTGGTGCGGCAGTTGTTTCTCCAATATCTGTTGCAAGAAAAACAGTACAATAAAAACCGCATTTCCGTTGAAAAAGAACTGCGGGTGGGGGAGCGGACCAAACGCTGCGACATCCTCGTGCGCGACCTCGCCATGAATCCTTTCCTCATTGTGGAATGTAAATCTGCTATAGTACCTCTAGACCACAACGTCTTCTTCCAAATCGCCATGTACAACCTCGCCCTGCAAGCTCCCTTCTTGGTGCTTACCAACGGCAGGGCAACCTGGAGCTGCCGTCTGGATTACGAAAAAGGCGCGGTAGAAGAACTCCCCGACGTACCGGGTTTTCCCGGCCATTTGCCGTAGCACAGGACACGGGCCTGCGCAAATAGCCCTTTTTCCCCAGCTCCCTGACCCCTTGTAACAGATCTAATAGTTGAAATAATCCCGTTTCGGATATATTTTTGTGGAGAATATTTTAAAACAAAGCAAAAATGCAAACTGTAAAGTACGTAGTTCTTTTACTGACCTTTTGGGCAGGGGCTTTATCAAGTAAGGCGCAATCGGCTGCACCGCTTACCAATGCTGACCAGGCATCGGTCGTCGTGATTAAGGTTAAAGGAGTAACCTGTGCGATGGATTTGAAAACCATCGCGGCCAACGTAGAAAAACTCGACGGGGTAAGTAGCTGTAAGCCGTTGAAGGAAGGTGCGGTCTCGACCTTTCAGGTAGCGTACAATCCTTCAAAAATTTCAGAAAAAGAGATTCACGCTGCTGTAGAAAATACAGAAGGGTGCGAAAACCCGGCAGACCGGCCGTATAAGGTGAAGCTGTGAATAGGCCCTACGCTGCTATCCACCCGATTTTGTTGCTTATTGCTTTACTTTTCCCTTTCCAGCTCCTCGCGCAGTCGGTCCAGGGAAGGGTGCTCGATAGCGAAGGGAGAGTACTGGAAGGAGCAAATGTCTATTGGTTAAGTACTCAAAAAGGCACGGTAGCAGATTCCAAAGGGTTTTTCGAAATCGCCGCACCGGCAAGTTTTCCGGCCTTTCTGGTCGCCGCTTTCGTAGGCCGCAAGTCCGATACCCTGGAAATCTCCGGATTCGGGCCCGTGGTCATCACCCTCTCGGAGGCAGAGCTACTCCGCGAAGTGACGGTTCGCGCCGCCCGCGAAGGGATTATCGTTTCCAATATATCTACGGTCAAGACGGAGCAGATTACGCAAACAGAACTGCGCAAAGCCGCGTGCTGCGACCTGGCCGGATGCTTTGAAACGCAATCATCGGTACATCCCCAGACCACGAATGTGTTGACCAATTCAAAGGAACTGCGTATCCTGGGGCTTTCCGGTGTGTATAACCAGGTCCTTCTCAACGGCCTGCCGATGATCCAGGGGCTGACGTACACCTATGGTATTAGCTCGATACCAGGGTCACTGGTGGCCAATATTTTCGTCTCCAAAGGGGCAAACAGTGTGTTACAGGGTTTTGAAAGCATCAGCGGGCAGATTAATGTGGAGACGAAAGACCCTGCAAATGCAGATCATTGGTTTCTGAATGCCTACCTTAATAGCTTCGGCGAACGCCACTTGAATGCAGACCTGGCTTTCAAAAAAGGTAAATGGAGCAATCTGACTGCTTTTCATGCCGTGCGGCCGGCAAGGCGGATAGACCGCGACCTCGATGGTTTTCTCGATCTGCCCTTGCTGAACCGAACCATGGTATCCAACCATACCAAATTCGGGAAAGCATCCGCATGGGGCTGGAGCGGCGAAATGGGCCTCCGCTTTCTGAGCGAAGCTCGAACGGGGGGTCAAAAGAGCTTTTTCCCGGACAAGCACAAGGGCAGCAAGCAGATTTATGGCCAACAAATCGACCTCACCCAGCCGGAAGTATGGCTAAAGACCGCCTTCCGCATGCACGATAACCTTCGGTTTGCCCTACAGGCAGCAGCCTACGGACAGGTACAGGAAGCCTTTTATGGAGTGGCCCGCTATGATGCCGTACAGAGAACTGCCTATGCCAACTTGCAAATAGAGTGGAATTATGGTTCCAATGAACTTAAAGCCGGCACGACCTACCGCTATTTATCGCTCAATGAGGAGGTCTCTTTTACGGGCGATCGCCTCCAGCGCAACTATGCAGGGAACTATCAGAGAAAAGAATCCATACCGGGCTTGTTTGTCGAAAATACCCTGCGGCTGCCTGGCGACAAACTGACCTGGCTGGCAGGGGCTCGTATCGATCGCCACAATTCCTTCGGTATGGTTTTCACTCCGCGTACTTTGATAAAATTCGACTGGACTGAGCGGACGACCCTTCGGGCAAATATCGGCAAAGGCTGGCGCACGGTCAATCTCTTTAGCGAAAATATCCCTTTACTGGCAAGTTCCCGGGATATCGTTTTCGTAGAGCCGCTCCGTCCGGAAAAAGCCCTGAACTATGGGGTCAACGTCACCCGAAAATTCGGCGGCGAGACTTTTTCCGGCTACCTGAGTGCAGATTACTACCGCACGGTTTTTCAGAATCAGGTTTTTCCAGATTATGATGCTGACCCTACCCGGGCCCTGATCAAAAATTTTGAAGGAGGCAGTGTCAGCAACGGGGCAATGCTGGAAGCGTCGTTCAACCTTCAGGGACGCCTGGAAATGAAAACCGGATATACCTATCTGGATGTTTACCACCGGATTGGGGAAAACCGGAAAACCTTGCCTTTTATACCCCGCAACCGTCTTGTTTCAGTTCTGGGCTATACCCCTTTGCAAGACAAACTGCGCCTGGATGTGAATGTACATTGGTATGGCCGTCAGCGGCTGCCCAACACGCAATCCAATCCGGAGCCTTACCGCAATACCGGGTATTCTCCCGCTTATGCCGTGGCCAGTGCCCAGGCTACGGTTCGTTTTCCCAGGCTGGAACTTTACGGGGGGTGTGAAAACATCTTTGATTTCCGGCAACAGCAGCCCATTACTGCCTGGCAAGACCCCTTCGGCCCGTATTTTGATACGGCATCGGTCTGGGGCCCTACCCGTGGCCGGGAGTGGTATATCGGCGTGCGGCTGCGCGGACTGGCCGCATCTTCAAAATAGTTTCGCCCACAAAACAACACGTACTTCCTTTGGTAAGTACTAACCCGACTTTTTCCGGCAATCCTGCTTTTTTTTGCCTAAATTTGTACTTGTCTAACCAAGCAAACCAAAACATGAAGCATCCGGAAACCATCTTGATTACCGGAGCCAACGGCCAGATTGGCTCGGTACTCGTGCGCGCTTTGCGCGAAGTGTATGGAGACAATGCAGTTCTGGCAACCGATATCCGACGGCCTCTTGAGGAGAGCGGACCCTTTGAAATTCTGGATGTGCTGTATCCGAGCCGGTTCAGGGAACTGGCGGGGCGCTACCGCATCACACAAATCTATCACCTGGCCGCCATCCTCTCGGCTAAGGGGGAACAACACCCGCAGCAGGCATGGGATATCAATATGCGGGGGCTGTTCAACGTACTCGAACTGGCCAGGGAGATGAACCTTCGGGTCTTTTTTCCCAGTTCTATTGCGGTATTCGGACCCTCTACCCCCCGTACACGCACCCCCCAGGACACGGTGACGCAGCCGACCACGGTGTACGGCATCAGCAAAGTGGCCGGTGAAAACTGGTGCCAGTATTATCATCTGCGATATGGAGTGGATACGCGCTCTGTGCGCTACCCAGGCATCATCGGCTATCAATCCCTGCCGGGCGGAGGCACAACCGACTATGCGGTGGAAATCTTTCACGAGGCCATCAAAGGGAAAAGCTACTCCTGCTTCCTCAAACCGGACGCGAGCCTGCCCATGTTGTACATGGACGACGCCATCCGGGCAACTCTGGAGCTGATGGAAGCTGCCGATGCACAAATCAAAATCCGCACCAGCTACAACCTGGCCGGCGACAGCTTTTCACCAGCAGAACTGGCAGCGGCTATCCGGCAGCATATTCCGGATTTCCAAATCCATTATGCACCTGACTTCCGACAGCAAATCGCCGAGAGCTGGCCAGCCAGCATAGACGATAGTAAAGCCCGCGTAGATTGGGGCTGGAAACCTCGTTTTGACCTTTCTGCCATGACGCGGGATATGTTGGAGCGTCTGGCAGCACACTACGTCGTGAAAATCCCGGGATCGGGTGCCCCCCGACTCTGATTTTTTTATTAGACTTGTTACGCGGGGTCAGCGAGGAGGGAAAACCCTTGATGATCCCGCGCGCAACAAGTCTGTTTGCTAAATAAATAATCGCATGTACACGAACGTCCGGAAAGATATCCAAAAAGAGTTGCAAGACCTTCAGGATGCAGGTCTCTATAAAAAAGAACGCGTCATCGTCAGCCCCCAGGGCGCCGAAATCGCACTGAATACAGGACAGGAAGTCCTCAATTTTTGTGCCAACAACTACCTGGGCCTCTCATCGCATCCGGCAGTGGTCGAGGCGGCTAAAGCGGCCATTGATTCGCACGGCTTTGGCTTGTCCTCTGTTCGGTTTATCTGCGGTACACAGGATCTGCACAAAGACCTGGAGGCGAAAATCGCTGCTTTTGTGGGCCAGGAAGATGCCATCCTGTATGCAGCAGCTTTCGATGCCAATGGCGGCCTCTTCGAGCCTTTGTTGGGGGAAGAAGATGCCATTGTTTCCGATGAGCTCAATCACGCTTCCATCATTGATGGCATCCGGCTATGTAAAGCCCAACGCTTCCGCTACAAGCACAACGATATGGAAGACCTCGAGCGCCAGCTCCAGTTGGCCAGCGGGGCACGCCGCAGGCTAATCGCTACCGACGGTGTATTTTCGATGGATGGCACCATCGCGCGGTTGGATGTTATCTGCGACCTGGCCGATAGATACGATGCTATGGTCATGATTGACGAATGCCATGCCACGGGCTTCATGGGCCGGACGGGACGGGGAACCCATGAGTATCGCGGGGTTATGGACCGCATTGATATCGTGACGGGAACCTTGGGCAAAGCCCTGGGAGGGGCATCGGGGGGCTTCACGGCCGCTAAAAGAGAAATTGTGGACTTGCTCCGCCAGCGCTCGCGGCCCTATCTGTTCTCCAATACCGTAGCGCCCGCCATCGCGGGAGCCTCTGTGAAAGTATTAGATCTGTTGAGCGAAAGTACTGCTCTTCGCGATAAACTGGAACAAAATACCCGGTTTTTCAGGTCGGCAATCGCAAAGGCCGGCTTCGATATCCTGCCGGGAGAACACCCTATCGTGCCGATTATGTTGTACGATGCTCCGCTGGCACAAGAGTTCGCAGCCCGCCTGTTGGACGAAGGCATCTATGTGATCGGCTTTTTCTTCCCCGTAGTGCCTCGGGGAAAGGCGAGAATCCGGGTACAAATCTCTGCTGCGCACGAGCCGGAACACCTGGAAAAGGCGGTCGCCGCCTTCACTAAAATCGGCAAGTCGCTGGGTGTTATACAATAAGACTATGAATAGATACATCGAAAAACTCCATTCCATAAGCAATAAACCGGAGCGCTGGATCATCGGCCTCATGTCGGGCACTTCCATGGACGGCCTGGATATCGCACTCTGCCGCTTTCAGGGCAGTGGGCCGGGAGTGCGGGCGGAGTTGCTGGCTTTCGTGACCTACCCTTTTGAGGAAGTACTCAAAGCCGAGATTCGAAAAGTATTTGCCCAAAAGACCATAGATTTTCAGTTGCTGACCCTGCTCAATGCCTGGATTGGCGATTTTCATGGGCAATTAGTGCTCAGGGCCTTGAAAAGCTGGGATGTTCCGGTCGAGCAGATCGATGCGGTAGCCAGCCATGGGCAAACGGTATTTCACGCGCCAAAAATCCTGCACGGACTGCCCTTTTACGGGAATGCCACCCTTCAAATTGGCGATGGAGACCATTTAGCGGTCCGCACCGGAATCATCACCTTGAGCGATTTCAGGCAGAAACACATTGCGGCGGGTGGGGAAGGGGCTCCTCTGGCCGTATATGGCGACTTCCTGCTTTTTTCCGATAAGGATGCACACCGAATCCTACTGAATATCGGAGGAATCGCGAACTTCACCTATTTGCCGGCAGGCAAAGAGGCGTCCCGTGTATTTGTGACCGATACAGGGCCCGGAAACACGATGCTCGATGCAGCGGTGCGCCGCTATTTCCCTGGCCATACCTTCGATGCCGATGGGCAATTTTCAGGGGCGGGTAGGGTAGAGCCGGCTTTGCTGCAGGCACTGATGCAAGACAGCTTCTTCGAAAAGCCCGTCCCCAAAACGACAGGCCCGGAGTTATTCAATCTGGAATACCTCGATTCGGCACTATCCAGGAGCGGTACAACAGCGCTCAGCGCCCCGGATATCCTGGCGACCCTGGCGGCGTTCAGCGCCGAGACCATCGCCGCTGCCATCCGGCGCGAAGCGCCGGAATGGGCACAATCGGAGATATACCTGAGTGGCGGCGGTGCGCACAACCCTTCGTTGATCGGGCATCTGCGCACCCTGCTCCCCGGGGTACAGCTTCTGCCCTTCGCACGCCTGGGCATGGACGGGGATGCCAAAGAAGCCGTGCTCTTCGCCGCCTTAGCCAACGAGACCCTGGCCGGCGGAGAGGTCGTCTTTCCCAACCAGCCCTCGGTTTCGATGGGGAAAATCAGCTTCCCCGGGTAGGAGAACTTTTACTCCAACCTACTGAGCCTTTACCAACAGAGTAGTTTTTGCAAAATCGCTACCCTGTATGCGGAGGTAGTAATTCCCGGCAGCCAGGTGCCCTGCCTGGAACGAAAGCGTTTGCTCGCCCGCAGCCATTCTTTCCTCGGCTAACACCATGAGTTCAGACCCTAAGGCGTCGTACAGGCTGATGCGCGTCCAACCGCCCGGACATTCGAACGAAAGGGTTGCCCTATCGGCGAAGGGGTTGGGAAAGACCTTTGCAGCGATATCCTTGAAGTATATTTCCCGGGTCGGGGTAGCGAGGGAGCAGTTTTTCAGGATGGGCAGGTAGGTGAAATCCGGTCGTATCAGGCTTTTGATCTGGGCTTCTGGTACCTCGAACCAGTCTTTCAGGATAGAACCATATACATCGCGGAAGTCCGCCTGCATAGCTACGCCCTCCTGTGGGGACAGCCGGTCGGCGATTTGCGGGTTAGCACCGAGGACGGGGGCTTTGACGCAGCTTCCAAACACAAACAAAGGAGCGGCTGTGCCATGATCGGTGCCCACGCTGGCATTGGAGGCGATTTGCCGCCCGAATTCGGAGAAGGTGATGCCTAATACGCGGTGTTCCAGGCCCATGAGTTTGAGGTCAGCCTGGAACGCAGCAATGGCTGCAGACAGCTGGGTCAGCAAATTGGCATGGGCGCCCCGGGTTTTATCCGTAGCGTCCACCTGGTTGGCATGGGTGTCGAAACCGCCTATTTGGGCGATATATACTTTGGTCTGGAGCCCACCAGAGATGAGTAGGGCTATGTTCTTGAGCTGGGTAGCCAGTCCGTTATTAGCGGGGTAGGTAAGCTGGTTTTTTCCCTTTTTGGCGGCATTGGTAATGGTGGTGGCGTACGCGTTGCTCTGTAAAATAGAAGAGCGCAGAAAATCCAGTTCGAGGCCGTAGGGCGTGTCCGGGGTATCGGTACCCTTGCTTTCCGTGAGTTTGATCAGCACGTTGGGGTCGCTGAGGGTGAGGCTGTAGTTCGTGACGGTACCCTGGCAGGTCTGCGATACGGTGGACCCTATGGTGATGGCAAAAGGGTCGGGGAAAGCAGGGCCCGGGTATCCGTTGGGATAATCGGGGGCCAGCGACTGGAAGTAGCGGCCCAGCCAGCCCGTATTCCAGTCCTGGTTAGCGGGGGATGCCGTCTGCCAGATATCAATGCTCCGGAAGTGGGAGCGGTTTTGGTTGGGGTACCCCACGCTTTGCACGATGCCGGCCTGGCTTTTCTGGAAGAGTTCGTAGAGGCCCGTCATGGAGGGGTGGATACCAGTTATATCGTTGACTTTTAGTATTTTATCTTGTGGGAGCAACAAGTTGGCCCGCACTTTGGCCAATTTGTCGTATTGGTCTATAGGGAATACCATATTTAGCCCGTCGTTGCCCCCATTGAGCTGGATGAGGACCAATACCCGGTCATCAGCCGGGCTGTAGGGGTTGAAAAACGGGGAGCGCGGGGTAGCCGAAAGGCGGAGCCCCTGTAAGAGCATAGGGATGCTGACCGCAGTACCAAGACTGCCGAGAAAATTTCTTCTTTTCATAACGGGTGCTTGCGTATGCGTTTAGCTGAGATAATATTCCGCCATGCTCAACATAGCTTTGAATAGTTTGCGCAATTTCGTTTCCACGGTATTCCGGTAGGTCGTATTCGTCGGGTTGGCGATGTACTGCCGGTATTCCGTGCCCCAGACGTAGTCTGGCAGGCCGGGCACCAGGATGTTCTTCAGGTCGCTTATCTGTTCCTGGGTGAGGGGTCTGGGGAAGAATAGGGCGGCCAGTTCTTGCACGAGTGCGCCCGGGTCTTCGGGTTCGCTGCAGTGGGTGAGCACTTCTAAAGGCATGATGCGGAGGCGAAAGTTGTTGATGAGGATTCCATCTCCAATCAGGCGGTCGCTCAGACTCATTCTCGCACCCAGGGTGGTGGAGTTAATCCAAATCCTGTAGAAGGCAGGCTCCTGGTAGTAGGCCTTCCAGCCGGCTACTTCCGGGGGGTTGAAGTATTCCATCTGCTGCAGGTTGACCGTGCGCAGCAGCGTGGACAGCAATAGGTGTTTGGCTGCTGTCGTAGCTGGAAGAGGCACATACAATTGCTTGAGCAAGCCCCAGCTGAAATCCAGAGGATTCTTGATCATGGGCCCCACGTTCATGGCATCAAAGAAATGGGCGCTGCCGAGCAGCGTCTGAATGACCGGCCTGATTTCGTAGTTGGACTGTATCATCAGCTTGGCGAGCGGCGCGATGATGTCGGTTTCCACCTCCGGCGTGATCTGGTAATAGACGAACCAGCGGTACAGCTTCCGGCAGATGTAGCGGGCCACTTCGGGCTGTTCGAAGATTATGTCCACGACGGCCTTGTATTCCAGGTCGTTCTGATTTCTGATGACCACTTTGTTGAAGCGGTGGGAAAGTACTTTATCGCCGCTGTCGTGCAGGGTAGCCGTAAAAGCGGAGCGGGCCTTGTTCGTCGCACTGGTCGAGTAGTAGCCGAAATCCCGCCAGCCGCTGAGCGCACGGGCAAGGGCATATACATCAGACTCGGTGTAGTTGGTGTAATCGCCCGGGCCGGCGAGGGGGCCTTTGCCAATGGTAAACAACTCCAGGAGCTCGCGGGCGTAGTTTTCGTTGACCCCGGTGCGGGTGTTCTGGTTACCGTTCAGAAAACGCAGCATGGTGGGGTCAATAGTGATGGCCTTGACCAAATCCCGGAAGTTCCCCAAACCCATCCGGCGCAGGAGGGTGATGTGGTGGTAGAGGAAGTTGGGGTCTTCTATCCCATTGGTGGCAAAGTGGTTGTGCCAGAACAAGGTCATCTTCTCCCGTATCGAAATCCCGCTGCTCAGGATGTTGTCGATCGTCCAGGTGCGGAGGATGCGGGAACGGTAAGAGGCTACGTTGGGATCGGATGAGACGAAGGGCGCATCTACCCAGGTTTGGCCGATGGGTACGTTTGGATCATTGGCGTAATCGAGGTTGAGCGGGGGGGCAGGGAGCGGGCTATCCTGCAGGAGCTGGTACAGGACGGTTTCCAGTCCGACGGCATGCGCATAGCGGATATCTTCGATGGCAGGCCCAAAGGTGGCCCTCCGTAGGATATGGGCTGCGTGTTCGAAGTTCCAGGGGCCGGAATAGGGCTCCAGGCCGCCCGCGATAGGGCGCATCGCTTCCTCAGCGACCGGGCGGGTCGGCTTGGATTTGCCTGCGAAAGTGGAGAGTACCGTTCTTCTATCCATAGGTTTATTTGGTTTGAAGCTGTTGCGTTCTTTTCGAG